>JAIPBJ010000049.1 GCA_021739625.1 Flavobacteriales bacterium
GGGCAGAGCTGTGCGATCTCGCGAAGGCGTGTCGCTTGCTCGGCATTCATGGCCTCAGGGTTCCGCTGCCTTCACCACCCGCTGGGGGGAGGTGTGGCCTTGCAGGTCTGTGACTTGCAGAAGGTAGATGCCAGTGGGGAGATGGCGCAGATCGAGGGTGTGCGATCGGCCCTGTGCAGCCCGGCCATACACCTCCCTACCGAGCATATCTGAGAGCCGCACGCTGCCAAGGTGCTGTTGGGCCTCTATACGGACCATGTCCGTTGCGGGATTTGGAAAGACTGAAAACCGCAATTCGCCATATTCTCTCACACCATTGGGAATGCTGTCCAAGGCGATGACAGATACATCGTCTATATAGTAGTAGGATTGCCAACGACTATTTAGTCCGGTTGGAACCAGTAAAGTATCGGTCTCGTCATCGTTGTTGAAATTTCCAATGCTGATGAATCGCTCACCTCCTGTGCGGCTGATAAGGGTGTCGCATATCAGCATCCATGTTTCCTTGTCATCAAAGATCACATTTGGTGGGCTTTGTATCTGTGGGGTAAAATGGAGTCCCGTATTATATGGACTATCCCTTGTGAATAGAGTATCTGTGAACAATGCCCCCAAAGGACCGACTGCATACTGGAAAAAATCAGTAAGGCTCACATAGAAGGATACTTTGTACCTGATATCCCGTTGTATGGGCTCAATCAACTCTGCCTGAATATATTCACGTCCATTTGGCGCGTTTGGTCCAGTGTATGCAAAGAATGCCATGTACGCTTCCCCTGAATGCGCGTGCTGAATACCTGGGGCGTTCATGGGCACACCCATATGGGGGTCTCCAGAAGGGGTTCCAAGATTGCAGGCATGATAGTAGTCAGGAGAACAATCTGGAATACCCGTGTTTGTCCAGAATGCAACTAGATTGTGTTGGCTGATGGTCGATGGGCAATCTGAATGCTCCTCGAAACTCGAATTGGGCACAAGATTCTGCTGACCAACGCACAGCGTTGGCAGCAGAATCAGTATGACCATGATACACCTCATTCTTTACTCAAAAGTACTGTGATCCGTTCAACGAGACGGTGCGAACCATCTACATCCACCCGAAGAACATAGATTCCAGAACTCAGGCCATTGATCGCCACGTTCATTGCGGTTGTTGATGCATCAAGCTGCCGTTGGTAAACCACCTCGCCCAAGGCGTTGAACAGAAGCACGGTTCCGCTCTCGCGGTCGTTCAACTGGTAGTTGATCGCAAATGAACCATTGTTAGGATTGGGATAAACAGAGAATTCCATGTGGGTCGTGTCTTCCATCCCATTCTTCCACGAGTCAATAGCCTGTTGATCGGGCATACGTTCGCACTCAGAGGTATAGTGACGAGGTAGCGTGTCCAGCTTGAGCAGGGCAGACCGAGCGATATACACACCCATGCCATCATCCAACGGGCAGAGCTGCGCGATCTCGCGAAGTCGTGTCGCTTGCTCGGCATTCATGGCCTCAGGGTTCCGCTGCCTTCACCACCCGTTGGGAGGAGGTGCGGCCTTGCAGGTCTGTCACTTGCAGAAGATAGATGCCCGTGGGGAGATTGCGCAGATCGAGGGTGTGCGATCGGCCCTGTGCAGCCCGGCCATACACCTCCCTACCGAGCATATCTGAGAGCCGCACGCTGCCAAGGTGCTGTTGGGCCTCTATGCGGACCATGTCCGTTGCGGGATTTGGGAAGACTGTAAACCGCAACCCGCCATATTCTTCCACACCATCCGGTATGCTGTCCAAGGCGATGACGGAAACATCGTCTATGTAGTAGTAGGACTTGTACTGCAAAGACTCAGTGAGCGAATCGATAAACAAGACCCCGCTTTCCGCATCATCATGAAAATTGCCGATGGTGATGACCCGTTCATTGCCTGTGCGGCTGACGAAGGTGTCACACACTGCGACCCATTCTGTCTTGCTTGCCAAGGAATTCTCCGGGGAATTGAGGATCTGAGGTATCTCTTCAAACCTCAGAATGTCGTTCCGAGCGATGGCCGTGTCCGACAGATAGGCACCCAACGTATTGACGGCATACCGGACGTTCTCAACAAGACTGACATGAAAACATACCTCGTACCTGATGCCATAGACCAAGGATTCTGTCAATTCAACTTGAAGGTATTCTCTAAGGTTCGGCTCACCGAACGAATAGGCAAAGAGCCCAACATACCCATCGCCAGAATGAGCGTATTGAAAGCCTATTCCATTCTCCGGAACACCCAAGTGCGGATCACCTGATTGAGTTCCTGGATTGCAACTGTTGAAGTAATCTGGAGATCCCGTAGTGGGACTGTACCATGGTTCGGCCAGATTAATTTGACTCTGGGTCCAAGGACAATTGGAGTAATAATCGAAACCACTATTTGGAACAAAGTTTCCCTGCCCCCAACAAAAGAGGGGCAGGGAAATGAGGACAGTGACAATAGATTTCATTCTTCACTCAAAAGTACAGTGATTCGTTCAACCAAACGGTGTGAGCCATCGACATCCACACGAAGAACATAGATGCCAGAACTCAGGCCATTGATCTCCACATTCATAACTGTAGTTGAGGCATCAAGCCGCGTCTGATAGACAACCTCGCCCAAGGTATTGAACAGATACGCGGTTCCGTTCTCGCGGTCGTTCAATCGATAGTTGACCGCAAAGGAACCATTGCTTGGGTTAGGATAGACGGAGAACTCCTTTTGGGTCGTGTCGGTCTGTGTATTCTTCCAACTGTCCACCGCCTGTGGGTCGGGCATGCGTTCGCATTCGGAGGTATAGTGGCGGGGCAGTGTATCCAATTTCAGCAGCGCTGACCTTGCGATGAACACTGCGAAGCCTTCGTCCAACGGACATAGCTGTGCTATTTCGCGCAAGCGTGCTTCCTGACCGCCTTCGAAGGTCTTCAGGTCGGCAATGTTGGAGTATAGGATGGTGAGCACTTCGGCCAGACGCTGTTCCACTCGGCTATCAGAAACAAGACCTTGCACCGCCCCCAATTGATCCTCTGCACTGGCCGACTGAAGACCGCTGCCATCCGCATTGCGAAGCTGATTGAAGTCGGACATGGCGCGGTGCAGTCTACCCATGTTGCCCCCATCCCTGACGATGAAAAAGTCGTTCAAGCTCTCGTCCGCAACGCGTAGGTTCTCATCAGCCAGCAATTGTTTGTAAAGCCCATACTGTCCTGCCCACTGCATGCTATTGCCCCTGAGTGTCTGTGGCTCTGTGGTAGGGTTCACTATGTTCAGCGCGTCACTTAGATCTGGGGTCTGCTCCTCCTCCTGCTTGTAGCTTGGAGCGGTGAAGGGGCAGCCTGATGGCCATGCCGTGTTCTCTATTTCGACATCGATTGCGAAAAGGGAACCATTTGTATTGGCATTGGCAGTAGGATTTGTAGTGGTTGTGCTTTGAACGAAAAACTTGCTCAAAGTACCATCGGCAGCGAGGCCATAGGTCTCCGTGTGCGGGTTATGAGGTGTCGGGAGCGTATAGGTTCCAATCCATTCGTTGTCCAGAGCTTGCGTGGTGCTACCCTGAATCCCGATAATGGCATAGTTGAGGAAGATGCCTGTCTCGTTGTTGGTCATCACGTTCTTGACCAGAAGGGTGCTTGGGCGCAGGTCGTTGTCGAAGAACTGGCCATGCTGTCGTGTACCGCCTGCGATCCTTGGAGCGCGCACGAGGCGATGCGCTACGGCCTGCTCACCGAGATCGTGCCCGCAGTGAAAGTGGACGGCCAGTTCATTCCCAACCCGTTGGTGCGCACCGACCGCTGGGTGAGCAAACGCACAGGAGAGATCATCTATGGCAAACAGCGCAAAGGCGAACACTTGCTGAAAGCCAAGGAGATCTTGGCAAAGGCAGAGATGGACCTGTCGCGGTTGGATGAGGCGGTGGACCGTTTCTGCACCAAGCTGATGATGACCTTCCCCAACTGTCTTAGCAAGACCATCAACTCCATCCGAAAGAAAAAACTGGAGCACTGGGATCTGAACAAGGAGAGCAACCGCGATTGGCTGGCCCTGAACATGATGACCGAAGGAAAGGCAGGATTCCGTGCCTTCAACGAAGGGCCGAAGGACAACCGCGAGATCGATTTCGTCAAACTCCGTCAGCTTTTGGCCGAAGGCAAGGAATGGAATGACGAGATGCACAGGGCCATTTCACCGCAGTTCCAAAAAGCATAATCCTTATGGAAAAATTGAAATTGGAGTACTCGCACCAAGGTGCAGTGGCCAACATCATCCTCAACGATGGCAAGGGCAACGTGCTCGACAACATCATGATGCTGGAGATTCTGGATGCGCTGGCCACCCTGAAGGCCGACCCCAACATCAAGCTCATCACCTTTGCGGGCGAAGGCAAACATTTCTCGTTCGGGGCCAGTGTGGAGGAACATACCAAGGAATTGGCCCCGACCATGCTGCGCACCTTTCACCGCATATTCGAGGTGGTAGCAGAGATGGGCACGCCCACCATGGCCAAGATCTCGGGGCAGTGTCTGGGCGGAGGGATGGAACTGGCGCTGATATGCAACTTCATGTTTGCCGACCGCACGGCCGTGCTCGGGCAGCCCGAGATACTGCTGGGCGTGTTCCCGCCTCCGGCATCCATCATCCTGCCGTTGAAGATCGGCAATGCACGGGCCGAGGAGATCCTGCTGACGGGCAGGAACGTGAAGGCCGAGGAGGGCGAACGCATCGGACTGCTCCAGCATGTGTTTGACAACAGGGATGCCCTCAATGCCGGTGCCGATGAGTGGATAGAGAAGAACATCATTCCAAAAAGCGCATCCTCGTTGAAGTTTGCCGTGAAGGCCGCACGCAGCACCTTCAACTACATTCTTGGCAACAAGCTGCCCGGACTCGAATTCATCTACACCGCGCAACTCATGGAGACGCACGATGCCAACGAGGGCATCAATTCGTTTCTGGAAAAACGGAAACCCGTGTGGAAGAACGGATAGAGAGCTGCCACCATGCCTATCCTCCCTGCCCCCATCACCGGGCGATATGCACGGCAAGGCCATCGTCCAAGGGGCAGAGCTGTGCGATCTCGCGAAGGCGTGTCGCTTGCTCGGCATTCATGGCCTCAGGGTTCCGCTGCCTTCACCACCCGCTGGGAGGAGGTGTGGCCTTGCAGGTCTGTCACTTGCAGAAGGTAGATGCCAGTGGGGAGATGGCGCAGATCGAGGGTGTGCGATCGGCCCTGTGCAGCCCGGCCATACACCTCCCTACCGAGCATATCTGAGAGCCGCACGCTGCCAAGGTCATGTCGGGTTTCTATACGGACCATGTCCGTTGCGGGATTTGGGAAGACTGTAAACCGCAACCCGCCATATTCTTCCACACCATTCGGTATGCTATCCAAAGCGATGACCGATACATCGTCTATGTAGTAATAGGCGCAGCGATTGCCAGAGGGGGGGACAGGATTGAAGAACAGTGTGTCGCTATCAACGTCACGGTGGAAATTGCCTATGGTGATGAAGCGCTCACCGCCAGTTCGACTCACGAAAGTATCTGTGATAAGTATCCAATCAATGGTGTCGGTCAAGGGATATAACGGATCATTGAGAATCTGAGGCTCCACATCGAACACTGAAAAGCTGTTGGAACTCAACGGTTCGGTAGAAAGATGCGCTCCCAATGTGCTGATCGCATACCTTGAATATTCCCCAGTAAGACTTGCGTGAAAACTCACTTTGTACCGGACACCATAAATGATGCTGTCTGTCAACTGGGCTTGAATATAATCTCTTAAATCGATATCTGGCAATTGCATTGCATAAAGACCCATATAGGCATCGCCACTATGAGGTAATTGATGACCAAAGAGATTGTCAGGTACTCCTAGGAATGGGAATGTATCGGCAGGCAGAAGAATCTGGGGTGGCCCACAGACGTGGAAATAATCAGGAGAGGCGTTGTTGGCACTGTTCCAATTGGTGGTATAATACCATTGTCCCATATTGTCCGGACATGAAAGCAGCTCCTCAAAGTCGCCATTAGGCACAAGGTTCTGCTGCCCCTGAACGAGTAGGGGCA
Organism: Flavobacteriales bacterium; assembly: GCA_021739625.1. GTDB lineage: Bacteria > Bacteroidota > Bacteroidia > UBA10329 > UBA10329 > UBA10329. The sequence continues at coordinate 6,069 of JAIPBJ010000049.1, forward strand.
GCAGAACGATGGCCATGGTTATCTGCGATAACAATTTCATTCCTTAATGATACTGATTCTTTCGGACAATCGGATCACATCATTCACACGGACGGTCAGGATGTAGAGACCCGGGCTGATCCCGTCCATGGCGATGGCCTTGGTACTTCCATTTGCGGCCAAGGGTTGCATGAACACCTGATGGCCGAGCAGGTCGGACAGTTCCACCATGCCGCTTTCCCCTTGCTCCAAGGTATAGTCAAGCGTCATCTGACCATTGTTCGGATTCGGATACACTGCGAAATGGGCTGTTTGTGCCAAGCCTTGTTTCCACTTCTCTCCGTCCTGTGGGGAGACAAGTTCGCAGGCGTTCATGTATCCCTTAGGCAGTGTGTCGATGCTGTGGAGGGCGGCACGAGCCATAAGAACGGCAAGACCATCGTCCAATGGGCAGAGCTGTGCAATCTCGCGAAGGCGTGTCGCCTGTTCGGCATTCATGGCCTTGAGCTCTGCGGCATTCGCATAGAGGATGGACAGGAGTTCCTGTAAACGTTCCTCCACCGCGTTCTGGGGCTGGATGCCCTGTAGGGCGGCCACGTCCGCGGTGACGGCATCGACCTCAGCGCCTGGAGTCGCATTGCGGGCAGCAGCGAATCCATTGACGGCACGGTGCAATGCGCCCATGTTGCTGGTGTGCTGTGCGGTGAAGAACGCGTTGAGACTCTCGTCCGCATCGCGCAGGGTCTCATCGTGCAGCAGGGTCTGATAGAGACCATAGCCGCCCATCCACTGTTGGCTGCGGCCGCGCTCGGTGTCTGCGGCATCCTCTGCAAGGAAGGCCATGGCACTTTCAAACCCTTCGGGAGCTCCGCTACCATCGGTCTTGAAGGCCGGGCCGGTGAAGTAGCAGCCGCTTGTCCATGTGCTACTTGCACTACTTAGAGGTATAGCCGACCCAGAAGAACCGAACCAGTTATTCTGCGGCACATAGATGGAAGGAGTACCGGGATTTCGGACATAGAACCTGCTTGATGCCCCACTGGAGCCAAGCACCATGGTACTGGCATTGCTGGCGTTCCAATTGGTCCATGTGTTGTCGTGCGGAGTGGTGCTGTTGCCCTGCACACCGATAACGCCCCAATTGAGGAGAAGGCCATCTTGGCTGTTGTCCATTTCGTTCCGCACAAATGCATTGACCCCACTGATGGTGCCGTCCACCCAGATGCCACGGCCTATGTTGTGGACCTGGTTGCAATAGAGGAGCATGTCGCCTCCTCCGCTCATGCGTATGCCCGTTTCGGCCCAATACATGTAAGGAGCGCCTGAGACGTTGTTGATGATATTCTCAACCACAACGGGCTGGGTGACATTGCTCATCAGAATGCCCGCCTGAAAGTTGTCGGCAGGTTTGCTATGGGTGATGGTGTTGTCGCCCACATAGAGCCGTCCGGTATAGCCCACTTGGTCTCCATAGAGGTTTTCCATGCTTATGCCACATGGTGCCTTGGTGATGGTGTTGTTGCTGATGTCCGCCCAGTTGTATTTCCCGCCCCCTGGCGCAGGTGTCACCTCGCTCACGGTGATGCCCGTCATGTACGTAGGTGGCGACACCATGCCATCGAAGTCGATGTTGTTGTAGGTGATACGTGTGCGCACCGTGGTGTCGTTGTCGTAGCATATTATCCCATAGAGTGCCCTGTCGATATCGTTGTAGCTGATATTGATGGTCTCGCCACCGAGGCCGGGGCTGCCAATGGCGTGTGTACCGACACCGATGTCGCGAAAATTGTCGTAGAGCACCTCGACCCTCTTCACACCCTGTGTGAACACGCCCCAATCGCTATTCTCGAAGGTGTTGGCATTGGCGAGGGTATTCCCCACCAGTATCTTCGGTACGCCCATGGCGAGGACGCCCACTGAAGTGCGTTCTCCCGCACGCGGGGGGAGCAGTGTGGAATAGTTCCCACTGACGCTTGGAGTATCATGGCACAGGAACTTGCATTTGACAATGCGGTAGTCGCCCGTAAGTGCCGAGGAGCCGGAAGAAGGCATGGTCTTCTGCACGTGGACATAATTGCGGTTGAATGTGGAATTGTTGAGATTGTAGTATGCATAATACTTGAGGTCCACAGCCACTTCGGCATCTTCCACAATGGAAGCGCCCAGCACATAGATCCGGCCATTGACGTTCACAGTGATGCCGTCCCACATGTCGCCACAGGCGTACAGGTGCGAACCGTTGTAGATATAGAGCGTAGCCCCTGAGTTCACAATGATCTTCGCGTCCTTGCCCATAACGACATCGCAGCCATTGAAATAGTGGACTCCACCGTTGAGCGTGATGGTTCCGAATATGGCCATGTCAAGATTACTGTAGGTCTGCGAGGTGGTGAACACCTGATCCTCGAGCACGGTGCGCTCGTCTTCATAGACAGCCACGCAGCAGGGCTGGGGGTGGTTGTTCGGACTTGGCACCGCAGTGCAGTTGTTCTGGCTTGTGGAGTGGTTAACGTGTTCAGGCGGGGCTATTGAGCTTGCCGTGCTTCCTACGCCAACGGCACCAGCACCGTTATCACCCCAAGCATATAGGTCACCCGATGAGGTGAATGCCCAGCCATGCATGCCCATGGGCGGGAACACGATGTCAATAGCCCCGCTGATTGCCGGCCCGGCAATGGGCGTGGACGGCCACGGTGCACTGGACGGAGAGGAGAGGCCAAGTGCTCTCAGATAATTGGAACCTGCCACCCAAGTGCTGTCATTGTCTCGGAGCGTCATGGTCACATGGTCGCCTGCCGCAATATCTATGACCGTACCGTTGGACAGGCCGGAGGAGTAGGTGGCATAAGACTTGTTCGCGTAATTCCCCAGACCGAGTTGACCACTGAAATTCCCTCCCCATGTGTAAACGGTGTTGTTGTCCCGCAGTACGACTGAGTGGGTGTTTCCAGCTTCTATCTGAATGACATCGGTAATGGGTGTTGCTGCAGCGGTAAGCACTTGCACCGGAGCGAACTGGTCTGAACTACTGCCGTTGCCGAGGCGACCGTCCCATCCTTTGCCCCAAGACCTCACTGTACTGTCGGCCAAAAGTGCCAGCGCATGTTCAGACCCGGCCGAGATGGCCACGGCATTGGTAATTCCGGCAACCTTCTTCGGAATATGCGATGTGGAATCACTTCCTCCGTTGCCCAATTGACCCACATTGTCAAATCCCCAGGCCCACACGGTGCTGTCGGCCAACAGGGCCAATGAGAAGAAGCTACCGGCAGAGATGGCCACCGCGCATCCGGGGAGATCAACCGGGTATGGGGAACACACTTTGTCATAGGTAGGGTATGGCCTTCCGGCACAACCACCGTAGTTGTCGCCCCAAGCCCACACTGTACCATCGTCCCGCAGGGCGAGGCTGTGGTTATATCCCACGGATACGGCAACTACTTTATCAATGCCGCTGACCACCAACGGCTCATTGGATTCTGCAGGGGAGCTTGCACCAAGTTGGCAGGAATAGTTCCATCCGAATGACCGAACGGTGCTGTCAGCACAGATGGAGAGCGTGTGTTGCACACTTATCTGCCCCATCGCCCCCTGCCAAGCAGGCAACGAAAGCAGGGCCGTGAGCAGAAAAGTAAAGGGATGGATGAAGAAGTTGGAGTGTTTCATGATTCTTTGGTTTTGGTGGTCAATGGTTCGGATTGGAAATGTTTGTAGGTGTGTTATCGGTCACTGTGGCTGATGTTTCTCGTTCTCGCTCCTCGACTTCGCTCGGAATGACGGGTCGGAACGACAGTTTATTGGGAGCCGCATTCAGTGCGTCTCTACTGAATCCCGCTCACCGGCTCGCTCCAAGCGCCCGGGCCTGTGGTATTCACACCGCGCACACGGTAGAAATAGCGGATGCCCGATTCCACATCATCGTCCACTAACAGGAGCTTCTTGGTGGTTCGCAGGAAAGGATAGGGAGGCTGCAGCACGGTGACAGGCGCGGTGGGCAATGGCATGGGCTGTGGCGCAGGAGAGCTGTCGCCAGCAGGTTTGCCCGAAGTGGCCACGCCACGCTCGACCTCAAAGTGGTCGGTATGCTCCAGTTTCTGAATGCGCAGCTTGAAGCCGATGCCGTCATCATCATCCGCAATGCTCTCGATGATGGCCTTGCCGGGCACAGGGCGTGCCTCACCGGGGGCCGGCCCAGCCTTGATGTTGTACTCATTGAGTTTTCCGGGGTCGGTGGCATGGATGGCCACGGCCCGCTTTTCAATGATGTCTGCCGCTTGATTCTTGGAGTTGGCCAGGGCACGGGCCTGGGCTATCTTCTGCTGGCGGGCACTTTCCAACTGGTCTATCTCGTTATTGATGGTCACAAGGGCATCCATTTCCAACTGCACTGAGGCAGGGGTGTCGGGCTGCCCGGTCCAAGAGGTGGCATTGAGACCTATTCCGTTCTTCAGCGCACTGAGGCGGTCGAACACTGATTGCAGGTATTTTCTCATGGCATTTGGTTTTTGGTGGTCAGTAGATTGATTATGAATTGATTAATGGATGTATTTTACTTGCATTGACAGAAATGGCCCCCGAAAACACGACTGTTTTGGAGTAAAACAGTGGCATAGTGGTACCTCCACACGACTGTTTTGGGGGAAAACAGTGGCATGGTGATACCTCCACACGACTGTTCTGGGGGAAAGCAGTGGCATAGTGATACCTCCACACGACTGTTCTGGGGGAAAACAGTGGCATGGTGGTACCTCCACACGACTGTTCTGGGGAAGAACACCCGTGTTTTTGGGAAGAACGGTGGCCAACGGAATGTTCATAAGGCCGAGTCTCAGGATTGTGCGCGAGTGCTGCCGGGTGTGTTTCGGGGGTTGCGGCAACAAGCAGGTCGGAGGTGCAGTGGTGGTTGGGGTAGGATCATCGGCAACGGCCCAACCACAGAGGGGTGGATGACCATTGGAAGAAAATTTTCGGTCAAATAACATGGCATGCGTGCTGATGGGCCAAAATTGTTCTACGTTTGCGAATGGAACGCGCCAACGTTGAAGTCATTAATGCAGCATTGACGCAATTTATTCACCGCTGACTGAAAGGCACAGCATTGAGACAAGGAATTGGGACATGGGAAAAAAACTGGACATCCGGGAACGGCTGCGCCTGCTGCTGTTGGTGGCAGGCCTGAGCCATCAGAACATTGCAGACGCAATAGAACTCAGTCAGAGCACGGTGGGCCGCATATTGCGGAAGCAGGCCGACATTCACCGTGAACCTTTGGAGAAATGGTGTACCGAGCTGGGCATCACCGTGGCCGAACTCTACGACCTGCCGTTGAGCGAGCAGATCCTGAAGGTGCAGGGCCACTGCGGCCGCAAATAGCCCCGGCCAAGGGTGCGGAAGGGCACACCGACCAGACACAGTGGCAGTGCCCCATCGGTCTGCCCGCCTCGGCCATGCGTTCGCATCCGGACCGCTGTTGGATGCCCCCGCCCGTTGCTACCTTCACCGCCCCCATCACCGGGCGAATGTTGAACAGAGTAATCGTCTATCTGCTTGCCTCCGGTTTCGTGCTCATGGTGCTGTGGCGCTGCTCAGAGACCGCCAATGCCCCACAGGAGGCCCAGAACATCACCCCGCTGACACACAGTTGGGAGTTTGCCATCCCGCATCAGGAGATTCCCAAAGGCCTCACATCGCTCAGCGCGGCATCGTGCGGTGCGTGCCACGTGCAGCACTATGAGGAATGGCGCACATCCACCCATGCCCATGCCTGGACCGACCTGCAGTTTCAGGCAGAGCTGAAGAAGGAGAGCAGCCCGCTGATGTGCATCAACTGCCACATTCCGCTACAGAACCAGCAGGAATACATCGTCTCGGGTCTGATCAACGGTGACATCTACAGGCCCGTGAAGGAGAAGAACCCGCACTTCGACAGGGCGCTGCAACAGGAGGGCATCAACTGTGCATCGTGCCACGTAAGGGGTGGGGCGGTGCTGGGCCCCAACGGCACCGACAGGGCGCCCCACCGAACAGTGAAGGACACCGAACATCTGTCGGAGAAGCTCTGCATCTCGTGCCACAACGCCAATGCCGTCATCACGCCAACGCTGGCCTGCACGTTCGAGACCGGTGACGAGTGGAAGGCCGGCCCTTTTTTCGGCCAGAAGAACTGCATCTCGTGCCACATGGTGGAGACCCAAAGGGAGGCGGTTGCCGGATTCGGCCAGCGCAAAAGCAGGTTCCACACGTTCGCAGGGTCGGGCATTCCGAAGGTCAAGGGCGCAGAGGCCCCGATGCTCAACGGACTGGCCTTCTATCCGGGCAAGGTGCGAGCCAGTTACGCCACCGGAGAGCAGTTGACCTACACTTTCAAAGTGAAGAACGAACATGCGGGCCACCGCGTGCCCACCGGTGACCCTGAGCGGTTCTTCATCATCACTTTCGAACTCCTCAACGCTGCAGACAGCGTTGTGCTGCGGCAGCAGGAGCGCATAGGCGAGGAATGGGAATGGTATCCTGAGGCGAAGAAACTGAGCGACAACAACCTCGATCCGGGCGAGGAACGCGCATATCATTTCAATGCCCTGCTCGGGAAGAAAGGGAACTACACCCTTCGTATCGAAGTGACCAAACACCGCATGACCCAGTCCACGGCCGAATACAACGGACTGGGCGATGACTACCCGCTTTTCATCCCCATCTATGAGAATGTGATGACCGTGAAGGTTCGGGAGTGAACTGAAGTAGGGAGTGGATGGAGCATGGTGTTTCGGTGCTGGCCCCGTCAGATGCCATTCTATAATTATTGGGGCAGTTGTCGAACCCGTCAGAGGGCATTCTAAAATTATTTTGGCAGTTGCCGTACCCGTCAGAGGCCATTCTAAAATTATTTTGGCAGTTGCCGTACCCGTCAGAGGCCATTCTAAAATTATTTAGACCGTTGCCGTACCCGTCAGAGGGCATTCTAAAATTATTTTGGCAGTTGCCGTACCCGTCAGAGGGAGACAACGCTCGCCTCAAACCCGGCCTTGCGGTCTTCGCCCAGTTCGCGGTCTATGTCCTTGAACCGGAAATAGAGGGTCTCCAGCGCTTCTTCGTCCAAAAGGTTCTCGGCCAGCACGAACAGCTCATCGTTCTCGGCCGCTATATGGTCCAACAGGTCGCTCACATAGGCGGTCAGGTGCTTGTGCGCAATAGCATGGTCGCCCGCATCCAGCGCAGATAGGGCATTGGCCGCGTAGGCCCTGAAGTCCACGTGGTGCTGCTCGAACTCATCGACCATCTCCTGAAGCACAAAATCGGGATGGGCCTTTATGGCCGGGAACAGGACATCCTCCTCCTTGCGGTGGTGGTAGCCATCGGCATATTGGCGGAAGAAATGGATCAACGCCCTTGCACGGGCGGCATATCCTTCGGGGTCATCGTTCCAGGTCCCTTTCATCGTTTCCACAAGATCGGTGGCCCTGCAGATCACCTCATGCTCTTGCAGCATGGTCGCTATCGGATTGTTCTTCATTTCGGTTCTCCCTTTTGATTTACACTTAATGCCTGTCCGTCTGTTTCTCCAATGCTTGACAACTGGATCGGTCATCCATGCATTGGGCGATGTCATGAAACCGTTGAAACGGTTCCTCCTCAATGTTCGCCTTGTCCGCCCCACGGTTGAAACCGTGTGCTAACCGGGAGGTCTTTGGAATCGGATCTGGGGAAACAGGCGGACACGCATGTTACAATTTCAATTTCTCAAAACTCTGGCGCAGATACACTCCGATCATCTCCCTTCGGTACTTGCGCGAATACATGTCGTTGTCAATGGCACGTGCGCCCTTCACGGCCCGGACTATGAGGCCTTGCATGTCATCGCCCACATTGCCCTCCACCACCACGGCTTTGGGATCGACCCCCGAAAGGGCTATCTTGATGCGGCCTTGGCTGTCCACCGCCACGGCCGATGTGAGCGAGGTGAACTCCAGACTCTGCCTTTCTCTCAGTTTGTGGAAATCTGTTCTGAATCCTCGGTCCAGCGGCAGGAGAATGGCCGTGACAATGGCCCTTGGGCCGATGTTTCTCGGATGGACCCCGTCACCGGTATAGATGTCCTCCAGTTTCACCCTGGCGGTGCCGTCCACATCTGCCAGTTCGATCTCGGCATCCATGGCGATGAGGGCCGGGGCCGTGTCTGAGACCAGTTCTGAGAAACACGCCTTCTTGCCTTGCGTGGCGATGCAGATGTCGCCATCGCACTTGAGGCAGTAGCCCACCGATTCGCGCCACCATTCCGACTGGTTGTAATACAGACAGCGGTTCTCACACAGCAGATTGCCACCGATGGTGGCGGTCTTGCGCAGCAGTGGGGCGCCCACAGAAAGGGCTGCTTCGATCAGCATCGGGAATTCGCTCTGAAGCTCCTTCACATTCTTCAGTCCCTCCAAGGATTCCAACGCCCCGATGCGCATGTACCTGTCTTCCCTGCTAATGCCTTTCAGCGCTTTCAGTTTGCTGATGTCGATGAGGCACGGGGAATTCTCATTTCCCTGAAATCGGTTCACCATCAGATCGGTGCCTCCGGCCAGATACTTGAACATGCCCGCGTTGGCCTTGGCAAGTTCCAGTGCTTCACCGATGGAAGTGGGAATGAGATATGATTTTTGGGCGGTCGTCTCCATCTCTCAGGCGGTTGTTGTCCGGTTCTTCATTCTCATGGCGTTCAGCACCTCCTCGGCATTGATGGGCAGCGATGTGATGCGCACGCCCACGGCATCATACACGGCATTGGCGATGGCCGGGATCACCGGGTGGATGGCCCCTTCGCCACATTCCTTGGCCCCGAACGGCCCTTCGGGATCCATGGTCTCGATGATACTGGTGTGGATGGGCGGTGTGTCCTTGCTGGTGGGTATGCGGTAATCGACCAGATTGCCATTCACCAGCAGCCCTTTGTAGAATTTCATCTGCTCGCTCAGGGCCTGTCCCATGCCCATGTGCCAGGATCCTTCCAACTGACCTTCCACCGCCAGCGGGTTGATGGCCCTGCCGGCATCGTGCGCGCCCCAGATGTTGAGCACCTTCACGTGGCCGGTCTCCATATCGACCTTCACTTCGGTGATCACTGCCCCGAAGCTGTAGGATGGGCTGAGGCCCGCGCCCGCACCCTTGAAATCGCCTCCGAGTTTTGGAGAGTTGTAGGCGCCCGAGGTGGTCAGTGCCCCTACGCTGCGTGTGGCGTTCTCAACCGCCTCCACCCAAGTGAGGCTCAGTTTGCCATCGTTGCTGAAGACGCGTTCACGTTCCAGATTCAGCTCGGCCCTGTCCATTCCGTTGACATTGGCCACGGCTTCCAGTATCGTCTCGCGCAGGTGCTCTGCGGCCTGTTTGGCAGCGTTGCCTGCCATGAAAGTGACGCGGCTCGAATAGCTGCCGAGGTCGATGGGCGTGAGGGTGGTGTCGGCCGCAACCACAAAGATGTTGTCCATGCTGAGGCCGAGGACCTCGGCCACGATGATGGCGAGCATGGTATCGCTGCCCTGACCTATGTCGCTGGCACCCGAAGTGATGAGCACCCGACCGTCCAGGTCCACTTTCAGATGCACGACAGACTGGGGATAATTGTTCCAATGGATGGGCAGGGCACTGCCGCTGATGAAGAAACCGCAGGCCACTCCGAAGCCGTGGCCATCGGGCATTCTGCGGAATCTGTTCTTCCAGTCTGAAAGCTCCATCACCTTGCGCAGCGACTGTTCGCTTCCGTTGGATGTGATGCGGTACTGGCCCACCGTCAGGGTGTCTCCGTCCAGAAAATTCCTGAGGCGCATCTCGCAGGGATCCATGGCGATCCTTTCGGCCAAGCGGTCGATAAGGGTCTCCACCGCGAAACGGGAGTTGACCGCGCCATGGCCCCTCATGGCACCGCACTGGGGCTTGTTGGTATAGACCCTCCGCGTTCTGAACCCGAAGTTGTCGAGCTTGTAGGGGGCCTGCAGCAGCACACCGTTATAGTAGGTGGTAACCACCCCGAAACTGCCATACGCGCCACCATCAATGATGATGTCGGCATCCAGTGCCTTGAAGGTGCCATCGTTACCCACGCCCAGTTCAACGGTCATTCTGGTAGGATGCCGGCCATGGTTGGTAAGGAACACCTCTTCGCGATTGAGGCGCACCCGCACGGGCTGTCCGATCGACCGGGAGAGATGCGCAATGATCATCTCGTGTGGGAAAGGGTCCGATTTGCCACCGAAGCCGCCACCGACACAGGGTTTGATGACGCGCACACGGCTCATGGGCACTTCCATCACCTTGGCCAGAAACCGGTGCAGGTAGTGAGGCACCTGGGTGGCCGTGATGATGGTGAGGCCATTCTCGTCCCACCAGGCCGTAGCGGCATGTGGCTCGGTGAATCCGTGATTGATGCCCTGAAATTCAAAATCGTCCCTGATGGTGTGGTCGGCCTTCGCCAATGCCTCCTGCTGATCGCCAAATCGCAGTTCGGCCTTCTTGTGAATGTTGTTGTTGAATTTTCCGTGGTGGTGAATCCGCTCATCATCGCCCACATCGGCAGTGGCCTCGACCATGTCGAAGAAGGCCCGCAAAGGCGCGTATTCCACCACGATCAGTGTGCAGGCCCTTGCCGCTATCTCTTCGGTGTCTGCGGCCACAGCGGCCACAATCTCCCCTATGTATCGGGTCTTGTCAACGGCCATGGCCGTTTCGTCCTGCGAGATGGGCAGCACTCCGAAGGTGATGGGCAGCGACCTGCCCGTGACCACACCTCTCACACCCGGAAGCGCCTCTGCCTTGGAAGTGTCTATCGAGCGTATTCTGGCATGGGCATGCGTACTTCTGAGGAACTTGCAATGCAGGGCATTCTTGGTCTGGATGTCATCGGCATAATCTGCTGTTCCCTGTGCCTTCTTTGCAGCTTCGATGTAGGGCCTCCCCTGCCCCACCATCTTGAATATGTCATCATCAGCGGTCACCGATTGTTCGTCCTTCACATAAGATTCCACCGCCTCGATGATCTTCTTGTATCCTGTGCAGCGGCACAGATTGCCCGACAGGGCCTCCTTTATCTCTTCGGTGGTTGGCCTTGGATTCTCTGCAAGAAGGTCGAGCGAGGTGATGATCATTCCCGGAGTGCAGTAGCCGCACTGTATGGCACCCTTCTCCACGAACTTCTCTTGCAGTCTGTGCAATCTGCCCTGGTCGGCCACGCCTTCGATGGTCGTGATCACCGCCCCGTTGACCCGCATGACCGGGGTGATGCAGCTCTGGACCACCACACCATCTACAAAGACGGTGCATGCCCCGCAGCTTGCCTGTTCGCAACCGAGCTTGGTGCCCGTGAGCCGCACGCGGTTACGCAGCACGTGGGCAAGGGTCTCGTGCGGTTCCACGGCAAGGCTGTATGCCCGCCCATTCACTGTAAGTCCGATCAGTTCCATGCCCTGCTGCTATGCAGGTCAAGGTTATGCACAACTGCTGGCGCAGATAATGATGTAAATCATAAAGAATCTGCGATTGCCCGACCCGGCATCGGTCTCGGAACACAGCAGGCTATGAGCTTCGCAAGGAGACCAGTGTATAGCCGGTCAATGGCCTGAGAAACACGTTGAAGAGGCGTCTTCTGGCATTGACGGCCCAATGGCCATCGGTACAGATGCTGAAACCAAGTTGCTCATAGAACCCCTTCAGCCTTTCTGCGCAAAGCACATAGACTCCACCATTGGCATTGAGCACACTTCGGATGAGTGAGGACGCAAGTCCCTTGCCTCGGAACCGGACATCGGTGTGGACGGTGCCAAGTTCGCAGACAGGACCCATCTTCTTCAGGGTCACAAAGGAGATGATGGCACCCTCATCTTCAAGATAGTACAGGTCGGAATTGAGCAGGACCGCCAGTGGATCGAGCGTAGGGGCGTTCCTGATGATGGTCCTGACGACCTTGGGATGTTTCAGCACTTTTGAACGGATCTGTCGCATCTTCGGGTTGGCGGGTCACAAAAATAGCCTGTCCGCTATGGTTTCGAATAGGCCCTGTGATGACCGGATTCATGATATGTCGATGATTTCTACCTTTACTCCGTAAAAATCTACCCGTCATGTTCAGAAATCCATTATTGAAACTTTCCCTATTGGCAGTGATCGCCATGGGAATGGGTTCTTGCGCTGAAGAGATCTCGCAGCTCGGTGGGGCCTGGCGCCTTTTCTACATCAATCACCTCGATGACCCGAACATTTACATCTGGGACTTTGCCGACAATGGTGAACTGATCATCACCTCCTACCCGCTGCCCACGGACTCCAATCCTAATCCCACGCCCGGGATTCTTGGCACTGGGAAGTATGAGACCACCACCGAATTTCTGGATGCCGTGGTGATTATTTCTGAAGTGGTGACCACAAGTTCTCACCTGCACACCCAGATGAGCAGTTGCTGCATGGGCGATAACTCTGCCTCATGGACCATCCTGAACATTGACAGCGAGACGCTGAGGATCGGCACTGCCGATGCCGGTGGTTACGTGATGCGCGAGTTCACCCGCGAGCGTTGATCACCCATATTTGCGCCTTGAATGGCCAAGGCACGAACCTCCTTCCTTTGTAGAAACTGTGGCTACGACTCGCCCAAATGGGTGGGGAAATGCCCATCGTGCGATGAATGGAACACGATGGCCGAAGAGGTGGTTGCCGCGACCAAGGCCCGGCCTGCCGTCAGGATCAGTGATGCCAGACCTGTTCCCCGCAATGTTGCAGAGATAGACCAGACATTGGAGCAGCGGCTGGTGTCGCCCGATGCTGAATTCAATCGCACAGTGGGAGGAGGCATCGTCAGAGGGTCGGTGACGCTCATCGGAGGAGAGCCGGGCATCGGAAAATCCACACTGCTGCTACAGATGGCCCTGCACTGGCAAGGGCTCAGGGTGCTCTATGTGTCGGGCGAGGAGAGCGAACAGCAAATCCGCATGCGGGCCGAACGGGTGGGCATCCGCAACAGCGAATGCATCATCCTGACCGAGACTTCGACCACGCTGCTGTTCAAACATTTCAAGCAGGTGCAGCCCGACCTCATCATCATCGACTCGGTTCAGACGGTCTATTCCGATCTGATCGAATCCACACCGGGCAGCGTTTCGCAGATCCGCGAATGCACAGGCGAATTCGTGCGTTTCGCCAAAGAGACGGGAACCCCTATCATTCTGGTGGGCCACATCACAAAGGATGGCAGCATAGCCGGGCCGAAGATATTGGAGCACATGGTGGACACGGTGCTGCAGTTCGAGGGCGACCGCCATTATCTCTTCAGGATTGTGAGAGCGGTGAAGAACCGCTTCGGGAGCACCCCGGAGCTGGGCATCTATGAGATGCGGAATGATGGTCTTGGAGCTGTTTCAGACCCTTCGCGCATCCTTGCCCCGGACCGGGGCGAGCCCTTGAGCGGTGTGGCCGTATCGGCCATGCTGGAAGGCATCCGGCCCATGCTCATCGAGACGCAGGCCCTTGTGAGTTCGGCCGTTTATGGCACACCGCAGCGGTCTGCGACCGGTTTCGACCTGCGAAGGCTCAACATGTTGCTGGCCGTGCTTGAAAAACGCTGCGGATTCAGCCTCGGCAGCAAGGACGTGTTCCTCAATATCACCGGAGGGATGCGGGTGGACGACCCGGCCATCGACCTCGGTGTCATCTGTGCCATCCTATCGTCCAACGCGGACCTGCCCATTCCTTCCGGCTCATGCTTTGTGGGTGAGGTGGGCCTCAGTGGCGAGATCCGGCCTGTGAACAGATTGGAACAGCGCATCGATGAGGCCACCAAGATGGGCATGGAAAGGATCTTCATTCCCGACCGCACCAAGGTCATCTCAAAAGGGATCGATCTGATACCTGTTGGCAAGGTGCAGGAGGTGTTCGCCCATCTTTTCGGTTGATGCGGTACCATTAGGATGCGTTCCCGCCAATCCCAACGTCAAGGGACCTGCTTCATACCGCGTCTCAAAGCACCATCAGATTGCAGCCCCTCATCTCCGAATAGTCCATACGTCCAAGCACAGTGAAGCTGCCATCGCGATAGACCTCACCGAGGTCCTGTGTGGCAATGAACGGGCAACTGTGCAGATTGGCCAGATCGATGATGTTCAATGCTCCCCTGCCGCGCTGCAGCTGACTCAAAGGATCGTGGGCATCGCGCACCAGCACCCGCATCCATGGTGGAGTCCGGAATATGCCATCGCCCAGCGACCATGCTTGCGAAAGCAGTTCGGTCATCCCATATTCACTGCAGGTGCGCTGCTGATGAAAAGCCTTGGAAAGTACCGCATGCACCTCCTCGCGCAGCAGCTCGCGCCCACGGCCTTTCATTCCGCCCGTCTCAATGATGGTGCAGTCTGACAGTGCGACAGGATTGCTCTCGGCAAGTTCCAAAAGGGCGAAGGTGACCCCGATGAGCAGGGTCTTCTGGCCTATGGCCGAGTTCTTCTGCAATACCTTGGAAAGCGCTGTGAGGCGGTCGAGATAGAACCCGTTGCCGGGATGACCGCTCTGTTCCATCAGCTTGCGCACCATATACACGAGCGAAGCGTTCGACCTTTCGATATAAGAGGGCAACAGGGCGAGGATGCAATAGTCTTTCGGCTCTCCGAAGAAAAGCCTGAAACAGGCCGAAAGGCTGCGGTCATAGATGCCGAGGTGGGCCACGTGGTGATGGCTCCGGTCCGATCCGGTGGTGCCGCTGCTCAGAAACACTGCTTCGGGCGGAGCACTGAAGATGCCGACCGTGTGCCGTTTGAACAGTTCAATGGGCAGGAATGGAATCTGTGACACCTTCTCCACCTTCTCCACATCAACCCCAAGATGCCCAATGAATGCGCGGTAGGTCTCATTCTCCATGGCATGAAGACGGAAGAGTTCCAGAGCAAGCCTGTCGAAGGCCACATCGTTGTGCTCGGTGAGCGCGAATATGCGGTCCTCAAGGGCCGGGTGGGTGGTCATCATGAAAGGCTTGGGGGCAAAATTGGCTAATTTTGGGCCTATGCGTCCGATTATCCTTCACCTTGCTTTCGTTGCGCTTGCGGTCGTGGTCTCCGGCTGTCTGAAACGCGATGAATTCCCCATAGAACCGAAATTGGAATACATCGGCACCGTGCTCAATCAGAGTATGGTGTCGCAGGCCGACTCCATTGGGTTTGTCCGTTTCCGTTTCACGGACGGTGACGGTGACCTCGGCCTCAATCCCAACGACACCTCAGGCTCCTTTGCCCCGGGCGAGCTGTATTATCACAACCTGTTCGTGCGCTATTTCGAAAAGCAGAATGGGGACTATGTGGAATTCGTCCCTGTCTTTCCTTTCCATTCCCGTTTCAGGAACCTGACCCCTACCGGTGGCGACAAGAGTCTGCAGGGCATCATGGACGTGGGTGTCTTCTCCCGCCCCGGTTCGCAGTGGGACACTGTGCGCTATGAGATCTTCATTGTTGACCGCGCCCTGAATCACAGCGACACCATCGTGACCGAGGACATCCGCGTGCCCTTCTGACAGAAAAGACCCTGACCAACAACATCCCACCCACCATGCCGCACACCACCACCGAATGGAAGACCACAGATGGAACAGATCTTTTCGCCCAGGCATGGACGGTGGACGGGCCCAAGGCCGTGCTCGGTATCATCCATGGCATGGGTGAGCACAGCAGTCGCTATGCCCACATGGCGCAGGCGATGAACAAGGCCGGCATCAGCGTGGTGGCCTACGACCATCGGGGACATGGAAAGAGCGGTGGCAAACGGGGCCATATCGCTTCCATCGACCAATTGCTGGACGGG
Organism: Flavobacteriales bacterium; assembly: GCA_021739625.1. Classification (GTDB taxonomy): domain Bacteria; phylum Bacteroidota; class Bacteroidia; order UBA10329; family UBA10329; genus UBA10329. The sequence continues at coordinate 21,855 of JAIPBJ010000049.1, forward strand.
GTGGACCGACTGCTGACCGAAATGGGCCGTGTGGCACCCGGAGCTGCGCAATTCCTTTACGGCCACAGCATGGGCGGCAATGTGCTATTGAACCATGCACTGCGCAGAAAACCTTCCATCAAGGGTGTCATCGCCTCGGGAGCGTACCTGCGGCTGGCCTTTGAGCCGCCCGCGATACAGGTGGCGCTGGCCAAGCTGGTGAAGGGCATTCTCCCAGCATTGGGGCAGCCCACCAACCTCGATGCCACGGCCATAAGCCGCGACAAGGCGGTGGTGGAAGCCTACCTCAACGATCCGCTGGTGCACGGCCGCATCACTCCGGCCTTCTTTGTGGAGATTGATGCTGCTGCCAAATATGCGCTTGACCATGCTGCTGACCTGAAACTGCCTCTGCTCATCTATCATGGATCGGCCGACCGACTCACATCGCACGATGCATCGAAGGAATTCGCCTCCAAGGTCAAAGGCGATGTGACGTGGAGATCGTGGGAAGGACTGTTCCATGAATGCCACAACGAACCGGAGCAGGGCGAAGTCTTCAAACTTGTGGCCGACTGGATCCTTGCACGGACGCATTAGGAACCGGACCCTATTCAGAGGTCAGAACGCGATTAGGCATATGCTCCGCACTCATCACTCAGTGACAGCATTCTCGGGGTTCACCTCAACCCTTGCGGCATCGAGCTCGGTGCGATAGAGCGCCTCGGTGATGATGGCGGCACCTTTGTAGTAATAGGTCTCGCCCCAGCTCTGCGTAACACGCTTGTAGGTCGCCTTTACCCCGTAAATATCGGTGTAGGTGGTCACAGTGACCCTACCCGCCTCCTCCTCTGTGGTCTCGCGCAGCGAGTTGACCTTGCGCTGCTCGCGCACACGGACGATCTCTGCCTGTTTTGCAGCCTCCTCTGCCTCCTTCTTCTTCTGTATGGCCTCTGCGGCCGCCCTTTCCTCCTCCTGTTTCAGACGGATACGCTCCACCCGTTCTGCCTCCTTGGCGGAAGCCACAGAGTCTGTGAAGGCCTTCTGAGCGGCCTCGTGTCTGCGGGTCACCTCTGCCACACTGTCAAGGACAGCCATCTTGCGGGCCTCGGCTGCCAATCGCGCAGTCTCCTGTGCAAGTCTTTCTGTCTCTCTCACCGATGCGATAGAGTCGGAAGTGGCCTTCTTCTTGGCCTCATCGGCCAATCTTGCGGCCTCCTTGGCCAAACGGTCGGCCTCTTTCACTGCTGCAATGCTGTCTGCGGCCGCCTGTTTGCGCTGAAGTTCAAATTGACGGGCCGATTCAGCTGCCAGACGCTCGGTCTCTTTCACTGCTGCAATGCTGTCGGTCTGTGCCTTCTTCTTCTGCGCCTCCAGCTCCTTTGCCAACAGGGCGGCCTGCTTCGCTGCGTTCCCAACTGCGGCAAGGGAGTCGGCAATGGCCTGTTTGCGTTTGGCATCAAGCTCTTTGGCCAGCAGCGCAGCCTGTTTTTCTGCATCTTTCAACCCTGACAACGAATCTGCTGCGGCCTTCTTTCGTGCCGCGTCTGCCAGTCTGGCCTGCTCGGCCGCCAAAAGTCCCGATTGCTTGGCGGCTGCAATTGAATCGGCCTCGGCCTTTTTGCGCTGGGCCGCAAGTTCCTTGGCCAGCAAGGCGGCCTGTCTGCCGGCTTCTTTCGCTGCTGCTATTGAATCCTCCCTTGCTTTCAACGCAGCGGCCTGTGCATCCTTAAGTGCCTGTTCGGCATTCTTCGCAGAGTCGGCCTTCGCAGACTTCAGCGCATCCAAACGCTTCTGTTCGCGCACGGCCAAAGTCAACGAATCGAGCTTGGCCTGCTCAGTTGCCGCCTTGTTCTCCCTTTCGCGGGCCAGTTTCTCCTTCATCTTGGCCAGATGCGCCTCGACCTTGGCTAGGGAGTCCAATCTGGACTGCTCGCGCCATGCGGCCTGTTCGGCCTGTCGCTTGGCATAGTTTGCCATGGAATCGGCCACGAACTGCTCGCGGGCATAACGTATGCTGTCCAACCTTGCCTGCTCGCGTGCTGCGACCATCGCCTTCTCCTGCTGCTCTTTCCTGCGTTTGGCGGCCTCCTCTGCGGCAGCTATCTCTTCCTTGATGCGGCTCAGGTCGCGGGTCACGGCTACAAAACCGCCCGACCCCTCGTTGAACATCACACCTCCCGCGCTTTCCTCACGTACCACCTTGCCTTTGGGGTCTGTGCGCATGCGCTGCAGATCGATCACCACATCCTGCTCAAACTGGCCTTCCCTGCCCTTTGGAATCTCAGTGAGGATGGCCAAGGACCGTGTGGCATAGCCCGGCTCGGTCACACTGATGATGTATTCCTGATTGAGGTCGAGCACGGTGCGGAACTTCCCGGTATTGTTGGCATGGGCATACTGCAATCCTCCAGAGGCCTTGAATATCTTGACCTCGGCCTCGCCCAAGGGAGCGCCCTCCTTTGTCACAACGCCATTGATGGTGAGTTTGCCCTGCCCGAACGCGGACAGTCCCATCATCAAAAGGGAAACTATGAGAAGCCTATGGATCAAAAGTTGACTGCGTGTAGGGGTTCGTTGCCGAAAAACTTAGGCGTGGCTATAGCCTCTCTTGCTGTTTGGGGGCGCCAAAGGTAGGAAACAAGACCCTGTTCAATGGGCTGTTCATCGGTCGTCATGAGTGTGCAGGGCTTCCAAGGGCAAAAACGGACAATTCGTCTAAAAGCAAGAACTGTGAGGTGGATTTCGTGTATGAAACCACCCGTCAGGACCTCAAGCGAGTGGCGGGAACAGTCATCAACCTCCAAAGCCTGCTGCCATGAGAACAGACGTACAGAAAGACAGAATGTTGATCAGGTCAGATTATCAGTTGATCCCTGTGAACTTTGAGGACATCATATTCATCAAAGCGCTGGCCGATTATATCATCATCAAAACGGCCAAGGGCAAACACATCACCCTCTGCACCATGAAAGAGGTGGAGGAAAAACTTCCATCGGAACGTTTTGCACGGTCGCACCGCTCGTTCATCGTCAATCTGAACAAGGTGAGCTTTATCCGTGGCAACAACATAGAGATCATTGACCGCGATTTCCGATTCAGCATTCCTATCGGACGGGCCTACAAGAGGGACTTCAGACAGTCCCTTGAAGTGGCCTGACCAGTGTGGAAGTGGATCGTAGGGGGCCTCGGGTTTGTACCTGAGGCCCTTTTCAGTATCTGATGACCCGCAAGGTGTCGAGTTCCAATCGCACCTTGAGCCATTGCTTCATAATGTTCTCCCTCTGGGTACGGTCGTCCTGTTCAACGGCAGGATCCCATCTTACAAGGAAGGTCGGAATGCTGTCCACCTCTCCGTCCCGGCCCATTTCGATGGTGCGGGCATAGGCCATTCTTTTCACTTCAGGATATTGGATGCGAATCTCCCGGTGCAGACTTTCGAACGGGATGCTGTCGCGTTTCACGATGGATGCCAATCTGCCAATGACGACATCCTTCTGATCCATGATGCGGGCATTGCGGTCGTAGATGTCCTCCAGCACGCCCACGCGCACTTCCTGTGAGAGTTTTCCGGCCAGGTCACCAGAGTAATCCTTTGGTTGATGGATGCGGAAGGAGACATTGTCCAGACCATACTTGAGCATGGTGCGCTTGAGCTGCATCTGTGCC
>JAIPBJ010000050.1 GCA_021739625.1 Flavobacteriales bacterium
CAGCCTCCTTTTTCGTCAATATCCTCATCGCTTTGTACTATTTCGGTTCAGTTCGTCAAAAATAAACCATCTAATTCACTTATTCTCACCACAATCAATAATAAACGACATCTATTTTCAAATATCTACATGATTCCTCTTCATATTTCAATGATAATTCCTCCTTCTGGTCGTGTACGTGATCTTTTACCTTGTCCACCTCCGCACCCTAACGTCCCAGATGCCGAATGGTGCGACCTCGATCTACAATGGTGTAGCTATGATCTACAATGGTGTAACCTTATTCTATAATGGTGTGACCTTATTCTACAATGGTGTAACCCTATTCTACAATGGTGTGACCATGATCTATAATGGTGTAACTATGATCTACAATGGTGTAACCATGATATATAATGGTGTGACCATGATCTACAATGGTATGACTATGATCTACAGTGGTGAAACCATGCCATACAACTGTGAACAACCCTGTCTGCCGACTGGCAGGCATGACCCACCCTTTGCTCTCCCGCACATGCGGGACTTCTTTGCATGCAACAAAAAACCACCCTCCGCCCATGTCGCAGCGGAGTGGCGGTCAAACGGCCCGTCAGGACGCGGAAATAGATGAATGGAAGACCGTTCCCTCCAAGGGCCACCATGCTCCCTCACCCCAAAGGCGCGGCCACAAAGTAGTAGTCGCTATTGGTGTTGAACGCCTCTACGAAGCGTTCGCGCGTCATGGGGCCGCGCTTGGCAATGAAATCGCGCAGCGTGAAGATGCCCATCTTCACGTCATTGGAGAAGAAATCGAACACCACTTCGGCTGTGGTGCCATAGAATTCGCTGGCCCCGAGGCCGCATTCGAAGATCACCAGCGGACGGTCGCGGTTCAAAAGTGCCTTCGCGCCCCGCAGCACGCCCATCTCCGCGCCTTCCACATCAATTTTGATGAGACCGATCGGGATGTCCGATGGAATCACATCGTCCAACCGTTTCAGTTCCACTTCAATCTCTTGGATGTCCGGCTCGGCCACGGCATACTTCCGCTTGTTGATGCCGCTGTAGGCCGGGGCATTGCGCACAAAGTTGAAGGTGGTCCGGCCCTCTACATCAGATAGGGCAAAAGGGAAAACAGTGCATTGCTGTCCATACTTCCTTTTCAGCTCCGCGAAAAGAGGAGGAATGGGCTCGAAAGCGAAATGCTTGCCGTTGGGAGACTGCTTCAGTATGATGTCCAGAATCTCGCCCTTGTGGCAGCCCACATCGATGCAGTTGGTGCCCGGCCGCACCTTCTGCTCCATGATCTTGCGGGTCAGGCGGTCATACTCCAGATTCCTCGTAAGGTCCAGATGCAGGAATTGAAGTATGGAACGGACGAGGTCCTTGATGCGATTCATTCAGCACATCAGAGGAACATCACGTTGGGCACGTGATAGAGGTTGGCGATCGGGTTGACGCACATGGTCGGTATCTGCGCATCGTTGTTGATGATGCGCTCATTGTCAGCGCCCAGCACGAAGGTCTTCAGGTTCATCTCCGCATCGTATGTGAGGATGACGATGAGGTCGGCATTCTTCCCGGCTGCGAACTTTATGATCTGTTTGGCAAAGTCGCCACCGCTCTTGGTGGCTTTCGTGGTGGTATGGGTCACCCCGTTCTTCTTGAACATTCCCTCTGCCCATGTCACGTTCCGGTCACGGGCGTTGGCAATGAACTCATCGTCCTCATGACTGGAGAGGATATGCACCGTGGATCCGAAATGCTTGGCCATGGCCACGGTATGGATCACTTTCTGTTTGGTCTCTTTGGCGCTGTCCACGGGAAAAACGATATGCTCATATCCCATTGAGAGGTCCACTTTCTTCTTCTGTACAATGATGGTCGGCACCGCTGAACTGGTAATGACCCTGACCGCCCATGCGCCAGTGATGTGCTGCATGCCCACCACCCCATGGGTGCCCATCACCATAAGACGGGCACCGATCTCCTCGGCCACCTCACCAATGGTGCTGAAAATGGAACCCTCACGCAAGTGCTGGCCGGCCTTCACCCCGTAGGTCTTCTCAATTTTGGCCACCTCCTCGGCCATTTTCCTATTCAGGTCGTCCAGCGATTCGCCCGCCTTCTTCAATTTGGTCTTGGTGTCGCTGTTGACCACATGGATAAGACGGATCTCATAGCCTGCCGCCTTTGCAATGGTGGCCGCATGTTGGATGGCTGTTGCGGCCTGATCGGTGAAATCGGTGGGAACGAGGATGATGGGATTCTTCTCTGCCATGACCTGAGGGAGTGTGAAAAAGTTGACGCGGCTAAAATAGATGTTTTGGCAGCGAAAAGGAATCGCACCTCAAGGTCTTGGCAGGAACACCTCGGCCATCATGCATCGGGCACTTCCTCCTCCGAATGTCTCGATGGTGAGAAGGTCGGAATGAACAATGTCGCAGAACGCCCTGATGGCAGCCACCTGCTCATGTTCCAGACTCCCGAACGCCTGAGAACTCATCACCATCAGCGATTTTCCTGACCTGCTGCGCACCTCCAGCATGTTTCCTGCAAAGTGGTTCTTCTGATCCTCGGAAATGCGGATCGCGTGCTTCCCGGTGGCCTGTAGCGTTGCCAACAATTCCTCCCGCTGAACCGGGTCTTTCACGCTGTCGGCACACACGATGGCCAGTTCGGTGCCCACGCTCATCATCACGTTGGTGTGGTAGATGGGCAGAAGTTCGCCCTGAACATCCTGCACGGCATCGAAAGTGATGGTGACATAACCGGTCTGAGCGGCCCATTGCGCCAGCAGGTCCGGGTGGGTGCGCTGCGAAAGACAGGAATAGGCGATCAGATTCTCCCTGTCGAGCACCAGACTGCCCGTTCCTTCAAGGTATCTTCCATCCTGTTCAGCACCGGACATGTCAATGACCTGCGATATGGTGCAGCCTGTCTGGGCCACAGTGTCCAAAATGTCAGTACGTCTCTCCTGCCTTCGGTTGGGGGCGCACATGGGGTAGAGGATCACTGTGCCATCATCGTGAAATGAGACCCAATTGTTCGGGAAGATGGAGTCGGGCGTGTGCGGTTGGCGGGTGTCGTCCACCACGGTCACTTCGACATCGGCCTCGGTGAGCACTTCCACGAATCGGTCGAATTCGGCCAGTGCCTTGGCCTGAATGACGTGTGCCTCTTGGTCCTTGGCCTGCACCTGATAATGGTTATCGGTCGCGGTCTGTTCGTTGAAACCGAACGCAACGGGCCGGATCATCAATATGTGAGAGGTGGTCTGCATGGGCTGTCCAATACTATCGGGGTTGCGGCAAAGGTGGTGGAATCAGGCCGGAATTCTTTAGACAAACGTAGCATCTGCTGTCAACTGTCGATCTTCTTATCGGAGACGCAGGTCCCGATGCATCAGACCAACGCCTACGAATACCGGGTGGCATACTTCGCATGGCAAGGTCGAACCTGTCAGGCATGACCTCTTCGGACCGATATATCAGAATGGCCCTGTCAGGGATCGACCCCCAACTTTGCCTCTGATGAATGTCATGTTTCTGATCTGTGCCCCACTTCAATTTTGGTCACCATCTTCACCCCCCATAATCCCCATGAAACGTATCCATTCCATACTCGAAGGATTTCTGTCCATCGATCTGCGAACCCTCGCCTTTGTGCGTGTGATGACAGGCATGGTCATCATCATCGACCTGCTGTCGCGCTCTGCCGATCTGAGTGCGCACTATTCAGATGCCGGTGTCATTCCGCGGTCCTTCCTGCTCAATGCTTCCAATGAATGGACCTTCTCGGTGTTCGCCCTCGGTGGGTCTTACATTTTCGTAAGCGCCATGTTCATCTTCACGGGCATTGTTGCGCTTCTGTTGGCACTTGGCTGGCGAACCCGACTGATGACCCTGGTGGCGTGGATCATGGTGATGTCGTTGCAGAACCGCAATCCGCTGATCTGCTACGGTGGCGATTCCATTCTTCGGATGATGCTGTTCTGGGGAATGTTTGTTCCATGGGGAGCGAAGTATTCGGTGGACAGTCTGCGCTACGGATTCAACAGGTTGTCCGATCATCTGCCGAATAAGGTCTTCACGGTAGGCACTGCCGGTCTTGCCCTGCAGGTGCTTTACATATACATCTTCACCGCCCTATTCAAAAATGGCCCCGAGTGGCACTCAGAAGGCACTGCCGTCTATTATGCCCTGACCATTGACGAACTCTCATCGCGGTTCAATCATATCGGTCGGATGATTCCGCTGGATGTGCTCAAGGGACTGACCTGGTCGGTGCTGGCGTGGGAATGGGTGGGACCGTTGGTGTTGGCATGGCCCAATTGGCGGGTGCGCCTGTTCGGGATCTTCGGGTTCATTTTCCTGCAGATGGGATTCAACGTGTTCCTTGTGCTCGGTCTGTTCCCTGTGTTCGCCACACTGGCCATTCTCGTGTTCATCCCATCTGAGGTGTGGGACAGGCTCGGGGCACGGTTCATCACCGACAGACAACGCAACCTGCGCATCTATTACGACCCCGAGTGCGGATTCTGCCAGCACATGGTCATTGCACTCAACCGGTTCCTGCTGTTCGATTCAGCCAAACTGCTCCCTGCCAGTGATGACCAGCAGGCCAGTGACAACGTTCGCATCGAGAACTCGTGGACCGTGCAGGACGCCCAAGGACGCTCATTTGTGAAGGGTGCGGCTCTGGTGCAGGTGATCGCCCACTCACCGTTGTTCTGGCCATTGGCCAAATTGCTGAGGGTTCTCACTCCAGCGTTGAACACCGCCTACCGTCTGGTGGCCACTGACCGTCCGACATGGCCGTCATTCAGGCCATTCCCCAATGGCATCATTTCCACCTACTCGGTCACTATGTCGATACCATCTATCATACTGGCAACATGGTGCCTGATGTATGTGACACTGTTCAACATGCACCGCTATGATGTTGAGAAACTTCCGATACCAAAATCACTTTACTGGGTGTCGGGCCTGTTCAAGGTCGATCAGAACTGGGCCATGTTCGCCCCGGCACCTTACCGCGCAGACGGCTGGTATGTGATTCCTGCGGTGCTTGCCAATGGTGACACTGTTGACATCTTCAGAAATGGAGCACCTGTGAACTGGGAGCGTCCAGAACGCGCGGCAGCCGATTTTCGCAACACGAGATGGAGCAAATATCTCCGCACCATCAGGAAAGGAAAGTATGCAGGTGCCCGAAAACACTATATCAACTGGCTGAGAAAAGAATGGGACGACAATCATCCACCGGAACAGCACCTGAAGCGGTTCACCATGTATTTCATGCTGGAGAACAACCTCTATGACTGGCAGACCGAACCTCCCAAGAAGGTTCATCTCTGGACGAAAGAGTGTGCCAACAGTTCAGGTAGCGAATCTCAAAAGGAAAAACAGTAAATTCGCATCCTCTAAACCCTCAAATTTCTTAAAATGAGAAAGAATTACCTTGTGGGCGGCATCACCGCCCTTGCTTTTTTCTATGTGGTAGGCTATGATTACTACACTGGGAACATTTCTGTTTTCGCAAAGAAGGTGAAGGATACCCCGGCCCAGATTGCAGACGTGTCAGGTGATCAGGACGTGTACCGTGGTGGTGTGGCACCGCTTGGTGGACTTGCCGATCTGGGTGCCAATTCCGACCTTCTGGCAAATTCCGATCTCGGGGCGAATAGCGACCTGTTGGCAAATTCCGATCTCGGTGCAAACAGCGACCTGTTGGCAAACTCCGACCTCGGTGCCAATTCAGACCTGCTCGCAAACTCCGATCTCGGTGCGAACAGCGACCTGTTGGCAAACTCCGATCTCGGTGCAAACAGCGACATGCTGGCCAATTCCGACCTCGGTGCAAATGCTGATCTCAGTGCGAATGCCGATCTTGGTGCGAATGCCGATCTTGGTGCAAATGCCGATGGAACCGGAATCGAAGACGATTTCGCTACCGGCAAGGTGAGCGTTTACAACTTCCCGAACCCTGCTGTGGAGTCCACCAGCTTCCGTTTCCAACTGAACGATGCAGCCCGTGTGCAGATTGTGCTCTATGGTTCCAACGGTCAACTCATTGATATGGTGCTGACACGTCAGTACAGCCCCGGTGAATACGTGCACACCTATGATGTGAGCGCATTGACCCCTGGGGTGTATGTGTACTCGTTCCAACTGAACAACAATCTTCCTGTTACCCGCAAGATGATTGTGAAGTGAAATCGCGTGAGCGATCTGTCACGAAAAAAGAAAGGGCGGCCCCAGTTGGGCCGCCCTTTACTTTTACATCCCTTCCCTATCAGCTCAGTTCTATGACCTGCGCCTTTGGGAATTTCTCCATCCAACTGGTCAATGCCTCTTTGGTCTTGACATAGATGGTGGTACGTGCGTCAAGTATGAGCTTGAACTTGGGGCCGAGGCCTTCCTTTTTTTCTTGTTGTTCCATGACTTTCATCTTTAGTTACACAACACTACAATGGAAAAACTGTTCCAATGTTGTGAGGCAATTGCCAACAGATGTTAAAGACCATGGAAACAAAGCGGTTTATGCGTGTTTCCTAACAAAAACAACACGCCTGAGCTCAGCTTCTCGGGTTGAACTGTGGTCAGACGCCAACAGACGTGCGCGAAATTTCCACAGTGAGCAGTTCGCTGAGTGGCATCTTGACCATACGGGCCATTTCCTTGGCAAACCTGCGCTCGGCAGTGGTAAGCATCTGCTTCTTCTCTTTCTTGATGTTCATTTGAATGGATTTTTGATTCACGCGGGGCGTAACGCGCTTTGCCCAGAATCAGTTTCCAAATTCCGATGAACGACCATTCTTGTTCATGAAAGGGGACGTCATGCAGCGTCACTGACGACATGGCGCACTGCTGGCCGAAAATCGGCCCTTATGACAGGCATGCGCCCGTTTCATGTCATCGGCAAGCAGACGTTCTTGGGTTCAGTGAAGAATCGCAGCGCGTCCCATCCGCCCTCGCGTCCTACTCCTGATTGCTTCACGCCTCCGAACGGTGTGCGCAGGTCGCGCACCAGCCAACAGTTGACCCACACGATGCCGGTGTGCAGCGCGGCCGCCACACGGTGAGCGCGGGCAAGGTCTCTGGTCCAGACCGTGGAGGCCAGTCCATACTTGGTTCCATTGGCAAGAGCGATGACCTCCTCCTCGGTGTCGAACGGCTGAATGGTGACCACCGGGCCGAAAATCTCCTCCTGATTGGTGCGACATGTGGCGGACAGCCCCTCTATCACCGTTGGACGGATGAACCATCCTCCCAGACCGGTGTCGGCCCGGCCTCCTCCAGTGAGAACAGTTCCTCCCTCCTGCTTCGCAAGTGCAATGTATGCGAGCACTTTATTGAAATGCGCCTCTGACACCACCGCACCAAGTTTCACTTCCGGGTCTTGGGGGTCTCCCACTTTCATGGCAGCCACCCGCTGCACAAATTCGCTTCTGAACCGCTCATAGATGCCCCGCTGCACATAGATGCGCGAACCACAGAGGCATATCTGTCCCTGATTGGAAAATGATGAATTCAGTGAAGTATTGATTGCCTCATCAAGGTCACAGTCGTCAAATATGACATTGGGATTCTTGCCTCCCAGCTCCAACGACAATTTCTTGAACATGGGCGCGGCCACGCCAGCAATTGCGGCCCCGGTGGCGGTGCCTCCTGTGAAGGAGATGACAGGAATGTCAGGATGCGCGGTGATGGCCGCACCTACCTTGCCTCCCAGTCCATGAACGATGTTGATCACTCCCTTGGGAAACCCCACCTCATCGCAGATTCGGGCCAGCAGATAGGCTGTCATGGGCGTTATCTCCGAAGGCTTTGCCACCACAGTGTTGCCAGCAGCCAAGGCCGGGGCGATCTTCCATGTGAACAGATAAAGCGGGAGATTCCACGGTGAGATGCATCCTGCAACGCCAATTGGGTGCCGTAGGGTGTAGTTGAGATACCTGCCGTCCGTGTCGTGTAGCTCGCTGTGGTCATGGAGAATGGCGGTGGCGAAAAAGCGAAAGTTGTCCGAAGCACGCGGAATGTCCACCTTTCTGGCCATCCATAATGGCTTACCGTTGTCCATACTCTCGGCAACGGCCAGTTCCTCGCAACGTTCCTGAATTTTATCTGCCACCCTCAGCAGATGGGCCGACCGCTCGGCCCGGGACAATGCGGACCATGCCGGAAATGCACGCTTGGCAGCACTCACAGCGGCATTCACATCTGCGCTGTCAGAATCGGGGATAAGCGCGTAAACGCACCCGGTCGCGGGGTCATAATTGTCAAGGTACGTTCCACTGACTGGCACAATGAATGCCCCGTCCACATAATTCAGGATTGTGGTCATCGGTACTGTTTGGGGTAAAAGTAAGGCGGTCAGAATATGTGAGCGAACAAAACCGGGAATACTTCACCTCAGAAGTGTGACCGTGCCGACATAGTCCCATTCCAGACCATTGTAAAACCTTGCCTTTGCACGATACCCATAAACACCTTGCATCACTGGCTTTCCAAGATAGGTTCCATCCCAACCTCCGTTGAGACACTCCTCTTCCCCTTGACATTTCCATATCTCGTTGCCCCTTCTGAAAAACACGGTAATCTCGACATCCTCGATGCCCAGTCCTCTTCCATGCCACAGTTGGTTGACACCCTGGGGCATGAATGCCGAAGGCAGATAAAGCACTGGCTCAATGAGCACTTCCAACACGGACTGCACCGTGTCGCTACATCCATTGGCATCAGTGACCATGAGTGCCACAGGATAAAAGCCCTCCGTTTCGAAGACGTGCTGGACAGACATCCCCGAATCTGGAATGCCGGCCAGATCCCATTGCAATTGATTCACTGGCGAGCCTGAATAGGTGAAGGTCACGGGCCTGCGCGATGTGGGAATCGGAGGATCCCATGTGAAAGCCGCGATAGGGGGGCCATTCACTGTAACAGTGATTGCAACCGTGTCATCCGCACAGCCACCACTGAGATACACGGTCACATCATACTGTCCGACCGTGTCATAGACGTGAGTGGGCGACAACTGGTCGGACTGACTGCCGTCACCGAAATCCCAAACATGTCCCGATGCCCCGGACGTTGTGACAACATTGAACTGCGTGGCGTCACCGTGGCACACGGCATCTGCGGTCACTTCCGACTGGGGCGGCAGCTGACCGACTACGAAGGAAGTCATGTCCGTACAGCCGATGTCATCCACGACCTCTACGCTGTATCCGCCCGGTGGAAGTCCTGAAACGCTGTTGCCCATGCTGTCCGGGAATTCCGTCCAAATAAAGGTGAATGGTCCAATGCCATCGCTCACAATGGCCTCTGAGGCACCATTGTCCATCCCACAGGCTGATGCTGTTACCTGCATTGAAATCTGAGGTGGCGGCACACTGTCGATCTTCACATTCACAATCTGAATGCAACCGGTCTGATCGGTGATGATCACATAGTAATCGCCATGCTCCAGACCCAAGGCGGTCGCTGTGGTCTGCGGGGGTGCCGAACTCCATTGATAATTGAATGGTCCCTGTCCGGAAGACACGGCCACGGTGGCAGCACCGCTGAGCTGTCCACAATCTGGATTGCTTTCAGTAATGCCGGCATCGGGCGCAAAATTGTTGATAAGGTTGACCTGTTGGGATTTTGAACATCCGTTCTGATCGGTAACGGTCAGTTGATAAATGCCCGCATAAAGCCCCGAAATCTGTGGGGTGCTCTGCGGGGGCTGGGTGCTCCATTGATAGCTGAGCCCTCCGGCACCACCAGTTGCCGATGCGTTGATCGTCCCATTGTTGACCCCGCAGTCTGGAAGCTGCAATGTGAGTGTGACGTTGATGGGCTGAGGCTGGGTGACATTGATGGTCGCTGTGGCAATGCAACCGGTGTTGTCCGTCACAGTAACCGTTCTACTGCCGGCCGGAAGTCCTGTGGCAACAGCACCTGTCTGAGGTGGCTGCGAGTTCCACTGATAGCTGTAGGGCGGCCCGCCACCTGAAGCGGTCACCTGTGCACTTCCATCAGAATATCCGTTGCAGTTGACCGCACTGACCAATGATGTACTCAGGGTGATCGGAGTATTATTAGGAACCGTGAATGTCACGAACTCACGGCAACCGTTGGCGTCCGTGAGACGGAGATAAAAGCTTCCCGGAGGAAGTCCGCTAGCGTTGGTCGATGTTTGGGACGGTGTGCTGTTCCATAGATAACTGTAGGGCAATGTTCCTCCTGTTACCGATGAGGCCGCACTACCGTTCGGCTGTCCGCAGTAGCTGGGATTTATATCCACCACACTCACAGTCGGGCCGAGCTGATCGATGGTGAAAGTCAGGACGGTTCCTGATGCCAGGGCATTTCCGCAGGCATCTGTAAAAGTGTTCCCGTCTGTACCAGAATTGATGGTGATTGTGTAGGTGCCGAATGCTGTGATAGGTGCCGCAAGCATGATGCGCAGCCTGTTGGTGTATCCTTGACCCTGAACACAGGAAAGGGCCGATGCAACAGAAGTGACCGTGACACTTGACGGCCCGGTCACAGTGACTTCAGAGCCATTGGCGGAGATGCTGCTGCATAGCACAGGATCGCTGAGCCAAAGGTCGATTCTTCTTGGATTGCACGAAAAGCGCAGATCCAACGAGTCCGCCTGTGCGGCAATCTGATCGCCTATGACCGCACTGCCCGCGAAATTGATGCCGTAACCGCCCTGCGATGCCGTGAAATTGCTCACCAGCAAAGCGAAGGTCTGCCCTGCTTCGGCCTGAATGGGCGCGCATTGGTTGGATCCCGTAGAACCCTCAGAAACCCCGTTGAACCCAACAGACAGACCAGTGGCCCCCACGGTGGACGAATAGTTGCAACGCACAGGTGGCAACGTGCCATTCCCGATGGCTCCGCAGCCCTCCGCCCCCAGCAGATAAATCGCGAAATCATAGTCATCCGCTGCGTTGTTCGGAGCGAGTTGAAAGGTCAGCTGACCGGCCTGCGCCACTGTGAAAGTGTACCACACAGCGTTGGTCTCACCACCTTGGAGACACGATGATCCCGGCGGAACATCCATCACCTGACCGATGCCTGAATAGGCATTGGTCTGCTCATAGGACGGAGAACAGAGGTTGACGGCATTGATGCAGTCCTGCTCGGGGGCCTGACCCTTGGCCATATTGACCAACAGTCCAAGAGCCACGAGCATCGCTGACACCTTTCTTTTCTGCACGGTCTGAAAAATCATCGGACTGGAGGACGCTGCAATCGCGGAACGGTTGTGTTTGAAACGCTGTCTGACAGTCACCGACCTCGCCACACCGCTCGGCCTGAAACCTTCATGGAGACTTCACCAGATCTCAGATGTATTCACTGTTGAATGGGAAAGCCGCTCGCGAGGCACTGGGGATCTCATCAACAATAGGGGCCGGAGCCGGGGAACGGTCATTGTTCCACGGGGCCTGCCATCCTATCATCCTCTTTCATCTGCCATTGTTTCACCTTCACCTGATCCTTGATAATCTCGATGCTCTGATGTACCATCTCCAAGGCGATCTCATTCAGCCTGCCATCCTGCTCTTCAACAAGCATCAAGTCCATGGTCACATCGGCCAGTTCACTGATGAGGGCCACACTGTCCTCGCTTTTCATATCGAGCATGATTCCATGGATCACCGCGAAGGTGATCTCTGCCACGGCCTTCTCCAACTTTCCGGTAATGGTAGAGCCCACCAGAGGAATTGAGGCGATGTCGCGCACCTCCTTATTTCCGCGGACCGCATCGGCCACCTTGCGGTTCACGTATTGACGGAGCCGTTCGCTATGATGTTCATAGTTGTGTTCGCCCACAGCACGTATGCGGTGTGAAAGCCATTGGGCCATGAATTCCTTCTGGGGCCGCAGAACCTCGTTGAGAATTTTACCCACCACCGGATTGCCTTGTTTCAGCTCATCCTGCACTCCTTCCAGCACATTCACCACCACACGGTCCGATATCTCCTCCACCACCACAGCACGGTACTTGTCGAAGATGCGCCAGAAATAGGACTGCCGCAGATCAACGACCCCCATCTTGTGAAGCCGCAGCACCATGCTGGCGACCCTGAATATCCTCAGGAAGCGGAATGAACCGAGCGGCACGCAGCCAAGCACATCATACCAATGAAGAAATGGATAGAAGAACCACTTGTGATGCCGATTGTGATAGACCGCAAAGAACCATCGCACCAGAAATTCTATGATGAATACCGATACGAACCAGATGTCGTAGCGCAGAAAGTTCCGGTGAAGCGTGCTGTCATACCAATCATGGAAAACGGGCAGATATGTCTGAAGCACATTTCGAACGAACTCGAAGCTGAAATGCCATTCCGCAATGATAAAGGTGAGGTTGACAATGACCAGCCCTATCATCGACAGATCGACCACCAGCAGCAGCAGGCCACGGTCATCCCTGAGCTTTGACCAATTGAATACTATCATGTGGGCAAAAGTCGCAAAAGGGATGTGAACGTGCCGGAGCTCCAGTGCCGAATGACAGCAAGAGAATTGGCCTTCTACTCTCCGTATCGGATGCTGACGAACGGATCTCAGGACATTCGACCGATCTGTTGCTGCTTGTTCGCATATAAGACTTCCACATCGGTTCCTTGCGACATAATTGATAATGCCAAGGCCAGATGCAACCCACAATGGAAATCAGTGTTGCTCTGTGGCATGTCGATTGAGACCATTTTCTCAGTGGAGCCTACGTAGAAGAACGACCTTCGTACGCAAATCTCGCAGACCCGACAAATGAACCATCAGGCGGCCATCGACCACATACTTTCAAGACTGAAATCGGAGTTGCCCGCACATCTGTACTATCATGGACCGCATCACACGTTGGACGTGCTGGCGGCTTCGGAACGTATTGGGAAATTGCATGGTCTCTCAGAATCTGACCGACAGCTGTTGTCAGTGGCGGCAGCCTATCACGACTGTGGATTTCTGGTGACCTATGCGGGTCATGAGGCCGAAGGTTGCAATATCGCACGCAAGACATTGCCCGATTTCGATTTCTCAGAAACTGAGATCGAGACCGTATGCGAAATGATAATGGCCACAAGGGTGCCACAGGAACCCGGGTCGCTGCTGGCCGAGATCCTCTGCGATGCAGACCTCGACTATCTGGGGCGTGACGACTTCTACATGACCGGCCAACAGCTTTTTAAAGAGTGGAAGGTGGTGGGCATTGCGAAAGACGAACAGACCTGGAACCGGATCCAAGTGAAATTCCTGAATGCACATCACTATCACACGCCATTCAGCAGGAAGGAGCGCACACCCGCCAAGCTCAGCCATCTGAAAGAGCTGGAAGAACTGGTGGCATCCTACTGAACCGGCCTTGTACATCGGTATGATCAGGCAGTGCTCACGGCCCGACCTCTGACCGCAGAATGATAACCGTGGGATAAAATTGCCAGACCTATCTTGTGGGTTTCAATTGAAACCCCTTGCTATGGCAGGTTCCTTCCCGAAATGGATCGTTTATTCATTGTTGATGCTGACGCAGACCCTCTCTGCTCAGGTGACGCTCCCACCCGATCTTTATGCCGACACTGCGCACGCACCATTCATTTGGGGTGTCGCCAGCGGTGACCCATTGCCCGGGTCGGTACTCATCTGGACACGCTCAGACCCTGACCCGACCAATGGCGGGCCGCAGGTGTTGGTCTGGGAAATGGCAACTGACTTAGACCTCAATGACATTATTGCGTCCGGTCAGGTTACTGTGAGTGCAGCCACAGACCATTGCGCACGGGTCGATGTGTCAGGACTTGAACCGTCAAACACGTATTACTACCGATTCTCTTCGACCAATGGGGCGACCAGTGCCGTTGGTCGCACACACACTGCACCAGCGGGAGATAATGTTCAGGTCAGATTTGCTGTCGCCTCGTGCAGCAGCATCTATTCCGGCTACTTCAATGCCTACAAGAGAATTGCAGAGCGGAACGACCTCGATCTGGTCATCCATCTGGGCGATTATCTATATGATTTCGTTGATTCCAATGAGCAGGTGAGAGTGCCGTCCGTATTTCCTACAGGGCCCGCCAGCGAGGACGAATGGCGTGAGCGGCATCGATACTACCTGCTCGACCCCGACCTACGCGCTGCAAGGCAGATGCACCCGTGGGCAGTCATCTGGGACAATCACGACTATGTGCGCGCACCAGAATCGGGAATCCGGGCATTTTGGGAGTATGTGCCCAGAAGGGATCCGCATGATGATATCGATAAGATCCATCGCACCCTGCGCTATGGCGACCTGGTGGATCTCACATTGATAGATGTTCAGAAATTCCGGAACATAGACACCATAGCCCCCAATGAGGCATCAGTGCTGACCAACGAACAGCGCATCTGGTTTCTGAATGAACTGAGCACCTCCACGGCCAAATGGCGCATAGTGGGAAACCAGAAAATGTTCGGAGGCTGGATAAGCGAGGGGCTGCCCGACTGGCTACCGATAAACAATGATGGCGGAGTGTTCGACCGGGGCAGTTGGGACGGTTTCATGGCCGAACGTGATACGGTCCTACGATTTGTAGAAGAACATCAGATCGACAACATCATGGTCATAAGCGGGGATGTTCACATGAGCTTCGCGATGGACCTTACCCGGAATCCCACCGATACGAACATCTATGACCCTGTCACCGGCAATGGCTCGCTGGGTGTGGAATTCATCCCTACGAGCATTTCAAGGGGCAATTTTGACGAGGCCGGCATACCGCCATCATTGGCCACCTTGTTCGAAACTTCAAGCTTCAATATGAATCCACATCACCGTTTCGTTGAATTCGTTCAGCATGGCTATGGCATCCTCAACATAGAGCATGACAGCATTGTGGCCGAATGGTGGTATTCGCCCATTCTCGAACCCAGCGACAACGAGATACTTGCCAAGAGCATGACGGTGGAAGATGGACGGAACCGATGGAAGCGGTTGGACACCGCCACGACCGGTCTAGTAGAAAAACTGCCTGACAGCGATGACCTGCATATCTATCCAAATCCCAACAACGGCAGGATAGAAGTACGGCTAAATGGTGCGAACCGGGAGCAATTCCAAATTTCGGTCATCTCGATGGACGGCCGTAAGGTATTGAACCTCGGCACCCGGCAAGGACCGCTGTTCTCGGCCGACCTGAGCAGTCTTGCAAGTGGAATGTACGTATTGGAGCTGCAAGGGCACGGAGCCGTTTATCGCAGAATTCTGATCAGGAACTGATGTAATGGCTCACAGCTGCCCATAGGCATACCACAGCAGACGTACTGCAAACACCAGCAGCACCATACCGATGATACGGTAGGCCTTTGTCAGAATCTCAGGACGCACAAACCTTGTGATGCGATGGGCAAAGATCACTTTGGTGAGGTCGGTCGCATAGATGCCCACAATGATGCCCGCAGTGAAAAGCCACAGTTCACGGCCCGACCCGTACTTGGTCTGGGCCATGCCAACAAGTCCGATCCATACCACGAAGACGAACGGATTGACAAAATTGACCAGAAAACCCTTGATCAGGAAGGCAGGATAATCCTGCGCCTGAATAGAACCGATCTGCTCCTTGCCTGCCCGCTTTTTCAGCAGGTAACGAAGGCCTATCCCTGCCAGCACCACGCTTCCGACCAAGGCCAACCAAAGCTGGTTGTCAGGGTTCTCGAAGAACGAGGCTGCTCCGAAATAGCACATTAGCAGCACCGTCACATCGCTGAGCATGATGCCTGTGGCCACACTGAACCCTGCACGGAAACCGTGCTGCAACGAACTCTTCAGCAGTGTGAAGAACACCGGGCCGAGGAAGATGATCATGCCCAGCCCGATCAGAAGGCCCTCTGGAAATGCCATGCCGCGAAGTTCGTGGTTTCAACGGGGCCATGGAAACATAAAGTGACCGCCCATGCATTTCTCCTCCACGCAATTTCATCGTGTATCAATGGTCGCAGAACACACACGGATCCGACAAATGAATTCTTTTTGTCCTGCGCTGAAATATAACCCCCACTCTTTGCGTTCTATAGGTGTCCAAACACTGAAGACCATGAGAAAGCTGCTGATGTTGCCCACGGTTCTACTACTCTCATCATTCTCACTCAATATGCGTGTGCCATTGCACAACGTGTTCTTCCCACACGACAGTGCAGTGCTGAGTGGCAGCAACGCCCGTCTGGTAGAGGATGTCTATGGCCGTGTGGCGGCCGGACAGTCCGTGCGGTTCGGCATCATGGGCAGTTTCACCTCCACCAAGGACATGATGGGACGCAACCGCTTGGCCACCGACCGCGCCAACAGCATTGTCAATTTGCTGGAAACACTGGGAGCTGAGACCGACCATGTCAAGGTCACCGACCGCTATCAGGAGTTCGGATGGTCTTCAACAGATGGGCACGGACTGCATGAGATGGCTCTTCAGGTGGAGGTGCTGAAAGGCGATGCATGGGCACCCCCGCGCATCACCGCAATCAACGATTATATACCGCTTCCGGTACAGACCTTCGTCATTGACCCGAGAAAGGATGCGGAGATTATTGGCGCACTGGGCACAGTGATCAACATACCTGCCAACACGCTGCGCTGCACAGATGGCACAGTGCCTCCACGCATGGACATGGAACTGACCGAGGTCTATGGCCGCGACCGATTGGTGAATGCGAATATCCACACGGTCTCGAATGGCCGTCTGTTGGAAAGCGGTGGCACGGTGCTGCTGGAGGCGCATTGTCGCAACTGCCCGGGCATCGTGTCACCCGGCAGGGCCATCGACCTCAGTTTTCCTCGCGATGAAGCAGCCAAGGATGGGATGGAAACGTTCATGGGCCGAATTGACCGCAGCGGCAATTTCAACTGGGAGCAGGACAGGGGTTCGGCCAATGGCGGAACAGAGATCCGTTACCGCTATTACATCAACGACAAACAGGTGAGCCGCGAGGAGTATATGGCGTTGAAGAGCAAATTTGAAGAGATGGAACGTGTACAGGAAAATCTGGATGCCGTGGCCGCCAACAATACTGCCCTTGATGCCTACTTGCTCAAAAGCAGCGAACTTGGGTGGATCAACTGCGACCGGTTCTATGAGGCTGAGGCCGTTACCGACATGGTCGTGCAGGTCGACACCTCACTACGACCTTCGGTACGACTGGTATTTGACAACATCAATGCGGTGATGGCAGGAAACTATGACGCACGTTCGGGACAGGTCCGATTCTCAGGTATCCCCGTTGGCGAGCGGGTGCGAGTGGTGGGATACAGCATTGTGAATGACGTGCCCTACATGGCCTCGCAGCCGACCACCGTGCGCACCGGTGGCTCCGAGACATTGCGACTTCAGCAGACCACAAGGGAAGGAATGGAGCAGCAGTTGGCAAGTCTGCGCTAAGGCCAACGCTCATTCAAGAATAGAAGGTTGCGCTTCAGTCCGGCAAACTTCGCGCGTTTCACCGCAGATCTCTGGAACACCTTCATGAAGACCTCCTCGGTCAGTTCGTGCCAGTCGCGAGCGGTCATGTCTGGCAAATCGGAATGCGGGTCAAAGGCCGGTTCGGTGTGTGGTTTCGCAAATCGGTTCCAAGGGCACACGTCCTGACAGATGTCGCACCCGAAGGTCCAGTTGTCGAACTGCCCTTTCATCTCCACAGGTATGGCATCCTTCAGCTCGATGGTGAAATAGGAGATGCATTTCGACCCATCCACCAAATATGGTTTGATGATGGCCCCCGTTGGGCAGGCATCAATGCAGCGGGTGCAGGTGCCGCAGTGGTCCTGCATGGGCCTGTCAGGTTCCAATTCCATATCGAGTATAAGTTCCCCGATGAAGAAGAACGAGCCTTCCCGTTGGCGGATGATGTTGGTGTGCTTGCCCATCCAGCCCAATCCAGACCGAACGGCCCATGCCTTGTCCATCACGGGTGCGCTATCAACGAACGCGCGACCATTCACCACTCCTATCTCAGCCTCGATAAATTCAGTGAGCTGCCGCAACTTGCCTTTGATAACGTGGTGATAGTCCTGTCCGTATGCATACTTGGAAATTTTCGGAGCGCATGGGTCCTTCTGCGCCACTGATGGGAAATAGTTGAGCAACACGGTCACCACACTTTTCGCACCGTCCACAAGCTTGGTGGGGTCGAGCCGCATGTCGAAGTGATTGGCCATATAGGCCATTTCTCCGTTATAGTTGGCACTGAGCCACTGTTCGAGTCGCGGGGCCTCTTCCTCCAGAAACGCTGCCGCAGATATTCCACACGCGAGGAACCCCAGCCGCTGGGCCTCTTCCTTGATCCGTTGTGAATTTCCGGGCCTGTGATCCATCTGTTATCGCCCGACAAAGATGGCCGCATCCGTGCTTTATCGGGGAAAGAATTGACGGCTGCGAAACGTGGAGAACAGGTTAGCATCCCTGTTGAAAACGACTGCGGCACCCGCTGGCATTCCGCCTTCCTATTCACTAATTTTATTCGCTTCCGAAATCCTTGAAAAAGGGTCGGGGGACGGGTGACAAGGGACGGGAATTCACAGCCTGAAACGTGGAACATTGAACTCTGAACAACTATGGCTGAAGAGGCACTTTATGGTGAAGACCAGGTAAAATCGCTCGACTGGAACGAGCACATCCGGCTACGTCCCGGCATGTATATCGGCAAGCTGGGCGATGGATCGCAGGCCGATGATGGAATCTACATCCTGCTAAAAGAGGTCATCGACAACAGCATCGATGAATTTGTGATGGGCCATGGCAAGACCATCGAGGTGACGGTTAAGGACCGCAGTGTGCGTGTTCGCGACTATGGCCGGGGCATTCCGTTGGGCAAAGTGGTCGATTGTGTGAGCAAGATCAACACCGGTGCCAAGTACGATTCGGTAGCGTTCAAGAAATCGGTCGGGTTGAATGGTGTGGGAACCAAGGCTGTCAACGCATTGTCGAGCACGTTTTCAGTACAGGCATTCCGGGATGACAAGACGAAGGTTGCTGAGTTCGAGCAGGGCAGGATCACTACCGATGCGCCCATTGAGGAAAGCAGCCAGCGGAAGGGCACTATGATCCGTTTCGAGCCGGACGAGGCCCTTTTCAAAGGCTACAAATTCCGCGATGAGCACGTCCGCAGGCTGCTGTGGAACTACTGCTACCTGAATCCCGGCCTCACAATCCTTTACAACGGGGAGAAACTCATTTCCGAGAATGGCCTGAAAGATCTGCTGGAGGCCAAGATCGATGACGAGATCCGCTATCCCATCATTCACCTCAGCGGCTATGACATTGAGGTGGCCATCACGCACGGGCACAGCTCCCGCGAGGAGTACTACTCGTTCGTAAACGGCCAGCACACCACCATGGGCGGCACACACCAAGGGGCTTTCCGCGAGGCGTATGTCAACGTGGTGCGCAATTTCTACAAGAAGGATTTCGATCCGGGCGATGTGCGCAGCGGCATCATAGCAGCCATTGCTGTGAAGGTGATGGAGCCTGTGTTCGAGAGCCAGACCAAGACCAAGCTCGGCTCGCAGAACGTGGCTCCTGATGGAGTGAGCATGAAGGCCTTCGTGGGCGATTTTCTCAAGACGGCCCTCGACAATTATCTGCACAAGAACCCAGAGACGGCCGACCTGCTGCTGAAACGCATTCAACAGGCAGAAAGAGAGCGGAAAGAGCTTTCTGGCATCAAGAATCTTGCTAGGGAGAGAGCCAAGAAATCCAGTCTTCACAACAAGAAATTGCGTGACTGCCGCAGCCATTTCGGCAACGACAAGGATGTCCGCGCGGCAGAGACCACACTCTTCATCACAGAGGGAGATTCGGCCAGCGGAAGCATAACCAAGAGCCGCGACCCGAACACACAGGCGGTGTTCAGTCTGCGTGGAAAGCCGCTGAATGCTTATGGACTCACCCGCAAGGTTGTGTATGAGAACGAGGAATTCAACCTCCTTCAGGCCGCACTCAACATCGAGGACGGGCTGGACGGGCTGCGCTACAACCGCATTGTCATCGCTACGGATGCTGACG
Organism: Flavobacteriales bacterium; assembly: GCA_021739625.1. Classification (GTDB taxonomy): domain Bacteria; phylum Bacteroidota; class Bacteroidia; order UBA10329; family UBA10329; genus UBA10329. The sequence goes on from JAIPBJ010000050.1 coordinate 20,015, forward strand.
TTGACGGCATGCATATCCGCCTGCTCCTGCTCACGTTCCTACTCCAGTTCTTCCCTGACCTGGTGAAGAACGGCCACGTTTACATCCTCCAGACCCCGCTTTTCCGTGTGCGGAACAAGAAGGAGACCATCTACTGCTACAGCGAGGAGGAGCGCAGGGAGGCCATTTCAAAACTCGGCAAGAACCCGGAGATCACACGGTTCAAGGGATTGGGAGAGATTTCTCCAGATGAGTTCAAGAACTTCATCGGCCCCGACATGCGCCTTGACCCCGTGACCATCAAGAAGGATGATCACTTGGCCCAGATGCTCGAATTCTACATGGGCAAGAACACGCCCGACCGTCAGGATTTTATTATTGAGAGGCTGAGAGTGGAGAAGGATGTGGTTGAGGAGGAGATAGTTCCTGAAGCTGTTGGAGTTTGAAACAATTAAAGACGATGGATTACTTACAAGTATCTGAAACAATAGAAGCAAGCATCTCGAAGCTATTTGAAGAGTTGCGTTCAGGAATGTCTGAACGTGAGGACAGCCGTGCATTTGGGGCAATGATTGAGAAACGAATCACAGAGAACTGGGAAACCATATGTTCAGATGCGGGATTTGAAGCCATTGTGAATCCCGGCCGCAGGACTATTTATGATTTTGCATGCAGAGTTGATGGGAAACTCTTCGGTTTCGATGTGAAGACCAAAGACCTTGATTCCTCTAAGTACTCCGATGGAGGAGTGTGTGCCGTAGGTAATCTCTTGAAGTTCCTTGCAAATGATAAAGGGGTATTTATGATTGTTGAATTCGGACACGAAAGGTCCACCCCGAAAAACAACACTCGCGACATTGAGTACATTCGAGTTGCACCTTTTCATTGTTTGCCAGCGAACACGTATCGAATTGAGAATTTGGGCACTGGACAGGTGAGGCTCAACTACACAGTAAATCAAGTTTGGGAAGAAATTGAATGGGAGAGGTCTTACAATGGGTTCTTCGATATTTTTTGCGACTTGACGCTTACTCACTATAAAAGAGTGAAAGCAGACGCAGACAGACGAATTTTATCAATCCAAGAATTTAAAGATGGCGGATACCGCAGTTTCTCATTTAAGCGATAGTCTCCTCCGCATCGGAGATGTTTTCACCCCGCTTAAATGGGGCGAATTCGCGGTGCACGAGTTCGGGCTATTTGATAAATGGATGGGCGGGGCAACTGTTTTCGATCCCACCATGGGCGAAGGCAATTTGTTGGAGGCTTTGATAAAATTGGGACTGAAGCAAGATGTTCCTATCGGCAAGCTTCCAACGGCAAATCTCTTTGGCAATGAGTTGAACACGAAGCATTATGAAAAGGCCTTGCAAAAATTCCATATTCAGTTTGGTCTGGACATGAGCGGCAACTTTTCCAACTGCGACCTGCTCTCACTTGCGGAGAAGAAGTATGACCTTGTTTTTGGCAATCCGCCTTGGCAGAATTTCGTTGACCTGCCCGATGGATACAAGGAACGGATCAAGAAGGATTTCTTGAAGTATGATCTGGTAGGCAGTCGTCAGGCACTTTTGCTTGGGGGAAGCCGCATCGACCTTGCAGCACTCATCATTCAAAGAAGTATAGGAGACTTCTTAATGCCCAATGGCGAAGCAGTTTTTTTCATGCCGCTATCTCTTTTGTTGAATGACGGTGCCAACAGGCATTTCAGGACATTCAGGGTCGGAAACACCGATTTTTCGATTTCGAAGGTGTTTGATTTCAACGATGAGGACGTGTTCGGTGGAATAGCAACACGCTATTGTCTTGCGCATTTTGAACGGAACCAAAAGGTATCATACCCAGTTGATTACAAACGCATTCAAGATGGAGTCTGGTCTGATTTTGCCGCAAGCCCTGTTTTCCATCCAACTGATCCATGGAGTATTACAAGTGGCGATGAGCGAGAGTCCATTGACACAATGGAACCCATCCTATTGAAACAGGAATCCACGCCTCGTCAAGGTGTGAACACATGCGGAGCCAATGACGTGTTCTTTTTTGAAGATTGCGTTTCGGAGGATGAAAAGCATTTCAGACTTACCTCCAAGGAAGGTATTGAGTCCGTTCTTCCCAAGAAGTATGTATTCCCTTTGGTGGTCACCAAGGATTTTAAGGAGGACGAAACGCAACCATCCAAGTGGGTTCTATTGCCTTATCATCCTAACGGAAAGGCATTGAATTGGTCTGATATTGAGAGAGAACCAGCATTGAGAGACTATCTTCTACTTCATAAAACTGCGCTGGAAAACAGAAAGGGCACCATGCTCAATGCCAACATGAATAGAGGATATTGGTGGGCGTTGCTCGGTGTCGGTGACTATAATTTTTTCCCATTCAAAATCATTTGGGAGGCTTATGGGAAGGCGCAATTCCGGCCACGCATCTTCTCAGGAAGATGGCAGGCCAATCAGTCCTTGCAGGCGTTCATCCCATTGAAAACACTCAATGAGGCAAATCGGGTGCTGGCACTATTGAACAACAAGTGCGTTGAGGATTATTTGCTTTCACTAAAGATGGAAGGGACGATGAATTGGGCACAGCCAGGAAAGATTAAGAAACTTATTCGATTTGAGGAGGAAGAATTGACATTGTTCTGATGAGTTGGAAAGACCTAAATCAAAAACACAGGAGCACGAAGAGTTTAACATTTGAATTTGTGCCACAGACTGTGGCACAAATTCAAACGGCTCAATGGTCTCATTTCGCAGGTTGTAGAATATGAACGAAGACGAAGAAGAACACATCGACAATATCCCTGAGGAGGAAGGGGGCGAAACCCCTGCGCTTTCCAACACCATCGCGGTCAGCGGCATGTATCAGGACTGGTTCCTGGACTATGCCAGCTATGTGATATTGGAGCGGGCGGTGCCGACCATCGAGGATGGCCTGAAGCCTGTGCAACGCAGGATATTGCACAGTATGTGGGAGCTTGAGGACGGTCGCTACAACAAGGTGGCGAACGTCATCGGCCACACGATGAAGTATCACCCGCACGGTGATGCCGCCATCGGAGATGCAATGGTGAACATTGGCCAGAAGGAACTGCTGATCGACACGCAGGGAAACTGGGGCAACATCCTAACGGGCGACCGCGCTGCTGCACCACGTTACATCGAGGCACGCCTCAGCAAGTTTGCGCAAGAGATTCTTTTCAACCCGAAAACGACCACATGGCAACTGAGCTATGACGGGCGGAACAAGGAGCCTGTCACGCTGCCTGTGAAGTTTCCGCTGCTTCTGGCGCAGGGTGTGGAAGGTATTGCCGTTGGATTAAGCACCAAGGTCCTGCCCCACAATTTCAACGAACTGATCGATGCGTCCATCGCCATTCTGAAAGGGAAGAAACCTGTCATCTACCCCGATTTTCAGACGGGTGGGATGGTGGACATCACGGGCTACAATGAGGGCCAGCGAGGTGGCAAGGTGCGCTCGCGGGCCAAGATCGGGCAACTGGACAAGAAGACGCTGGTGATCACCGAGGTGCCGTACAACACCACGACCTCTTCGCTCATCGACAGCATTCTGAAGGCGAACGACAAGGGCAAGATCAAGATCAAGAAGGTGGAGGACAACACGGCCCAGGACGTGGAGATCGTGATTCACCTCGCGCCTGGCATTTCGCCCGACAAGACCATCGATGCCCTCTACACGTTCAGCGACTGCGAGATCAGCATTTCGCCCAACGCCTGCATCATTGCAGAGGACAGGCCGATGTTCGTCACCGTGACCGACATCTTGCAGATATGCACGCAGCAGACGCTCGCCTTGCTGAAACGCGAGCTGGAGATCAAACTCGGTGAGCTATATGAGCAGTGGCATTTCGCATCGCTGGAGAAGATATTCATAGAGAACCGCATCTATCGCGATATTGAGGAGGAGGAAACGTGGGAGGGCGTGATCTCGGCCATCGACAAGGGACTGAAACCGCATACCAAACACCTGATCCGCGAGGTGACGGTGGACGACATCACCCGCCTCACCGAGATCCGCATTAAGCGCATCTCCAAGTTCGACAGCAACAAGGCCGATGAGCACATCCTCGCGCTGGAAGGCAAGATCGCGGAGGTGAAGCACCACTTGGAGCACCTCACGGAATATGCCATCGACTATTTCAAAGGGCTGAAAGAACGCTATGGCAAGGGGCGCGAGCGCAAGACCGAGATCCGCCACTTCGATACCATCAATGCCGCGCAGGTGGCCGTGGCCAATGAGAAGCTCTACGTGAACCGCGCGGAGGGCTTCATCGGGTTCGGCATCAAGAAGGATGAGTACGTAAGCGACTGCTCGGACATTGACGACATCATCGTGTTCCTGCGCAACGGCACGATGAAGGTGGTGAAGGTGGACGACAAGGTGTTCGTAGGCAAGGACATCATCCACGTGAGCGTGTTCCACAAGAACGACAAGCGCACCATCTACAACATGATCTATCGCGATGGGCCGCGCGGCAGCTATTTCGTGAAGCGTTTCCCGGTGACCAGCATGACACGCGACAAGGACTACGACCTCACCGCTGGCACCGCGAACAGCACCGTGGAATGGTTCACCGCCAACCCCAATGGTGAGGGCGAGACCACCATCATTCACCACAAGCCGCTGCCCAAGCTCAAGAAGCTTAAGTTCGACTTCGATTTTGCCGAGCAGGCCATCAAAGGCCGCGATGCCAAGGGCAATACGCTGACCAAGAATCCGGTGCGCAAGATCGAATTCAAGGAGAAGGGGCTAAGCACTTTGGGCGCGCGCAAGATCTGGTTCGATGACACCGTGCAACGCCTCAACGCCTCCGGTCGCGGGCAGCTCTTGGGCGAGTTCGCTGCCGAAGACCTCATCCTCACCGTGATGCAGGACGGCCATTTCAAGCTCTCGGGCTTCGACCTCAGCACTCAGTTTGAGGACGAGATGATCCTCATCGAGAAATGGATCCCCGAAAAGCCGCTCTCGGCCATCTATTGGGACGGAGAGAAGAAGGTGTTCATGGCCAAGCGATTCCTGCTGGAGAA
>JAIPBJ010000051.1 GCA_021739625.1 Flavobacteriales bacterium
CAGCGCATGGCAGATGCGCCAGAGGTAGGACACCTTGTTGTCAGGCCTGCGCATGAAGTTCACCACCGTCTCATAATGCATTCCGATGTCGCGGGCCAATGCCGACTTGTAATAACGGTGCTTGCGCATGTGGCTGTTCAGTATATGGCCCACATGCGGGGCCTCATTTGGTGCTATTTTCATTTTCCGGTTTATCAGAATGATGGTTTTATGCTCAATGTTCAGGTCGTATGACCTAATGATCAGGTTGTTCTCCGTAGTGCGTTCACGGTTTTTAGCCCAATGATCAGGTCATTCTGCCTAATGATCAGGTCGTGCGACATAATGATCAGGTCGTTCTCCGTAGTGTGTTCACGGTTTTTGGCCCAATGATCAGGTCATTCTGCCTAATGATTAGGTCGTGCGACCTAATGATCAGGTCGTTTACCGTAGTCCATATCGGTGTTCGACCTAATGAATAAGGGTTTTTGACCCGATCATCAGGTCAAAAACCCCTATTTCAACTCCAAGTGCCCTGACACCTATGGTTTGGGTTCAGGCGCAGGGGTCGAACCACCGTTGCCCGCTTCAGGGGCACCTCCACCTGTCTGCGCGAAACGCTCGCTCAGCCTGTCCGCACTCTGCTGTGCGCCCGGCACGCCCACTGCGGCCAGCGACCTGTAGGCAGCAAGACCGGAAAGGCCTGCCTTGTCTGCCGAAAGGGAAAATGGTTGGGGCGATGCGGTAGCGGTAAGGGTGCTGTGGGCTATAAGGGGGAATCAGGTTGCGGTTTGGAAGGGCGGTCACGGCTTATGTCAGTGCTTCCTCTACTTCGTCCAAAAGAAGTGGTGTCTGTTTCCTATTGCTCCAAGAAGAGCGGCCCATCGGCCTCACAGCCGCATCCCCATCACCAGAATATCATCCAGCTGGGGATATTCGGTGCCTTTCCAAGAGTCGAAGGCATGGGCAAGGGCGGCCTTCTGCTCGGTCATGGGGCGGTCGTGGCAGGCAATGAGCAGCTCCTTCAGCTTGCGGGTCATGAACTTCTTGCCCTTGGTGCCCCCGAACTGGTCGGCAAAGCCATCGGAGAAAAGGAAGATCCTCATGTTGTCAACCAAGGGCAGTCTGTGGGTGGTGAACTGTGCCTCTACCGGTGCCTGCACGCAGCTCACAGAGCACTGGTCGCCCTCCACCTCGGTCAGTTCATCGCCATGCAGCACATAGAGCGGCCGCTGCGCCCCTGCGAACGAGATGATGCCCTTCTCCCTTTCAACCTTCACCAGACAGACATCCATGCCCTTGTCGCCCTCAAACTCCGATGCGCTCTGGGCAAAGGCCAGTCTGATGCCCCGGTCGAGTTCGGCAAGCACCTGCGCGGGGTCGGTCACCTTCTTCTCTATGATGGTCTGGTTGAGCAGGTCCGAGCCGATCATGCTCATGAAAGCGCCCGCCACGCCATGGCCCGTGCAATCGACCGCAGCGGCCCACACCGTGCTCCCGTTGCCATACATCCAATAGAAGTCGCCCCCCACGGTCTCCTTGGGACGATAGAGCACGAAATGGTCGGCAAAGGCGCGCTGCATCTCCTCGTCCGATGGCAGCATCGCCATCTGGATGTTGCGCGCATAGTCGATGCTCTCGGTGATGTGCGTGTTCTGTTCCTCCACGATCTCCTTCTGCTCGCGCAACTGGCGGGTACGCTCCTCCACGGTGGTCTCCAGCAGGCGTTTCTCCTCCTTCAGCTTGCGCTCGCGCCAGCGGATGTAGCCATAGACGCCCGCAACGAGGGCCACGGTCACCAGCAGATAGAACCAGAAGGTCTGCCAGAAGGGCGGACGCACCCGGAACCCGTAGCTCAGCATCTCCGAAACACAGGCCCCATCGCCCGTGCATGCCTGCACGCGCAACGTATAGCTGCCGGGGGGCAAATTGGGATAGTTGGCCATCCCTTCGGACGAGAACGGGCCGAACTCGGTCTCGAAACCTTCGAGCCGCCAGCGATAGCGCACCCGGTCGGGGTCGGTGGTGCTGATTGCCCTGAAATTGAAGCGGAGATAATTCTCGTCAAATGGCAGGGTGAGACCCATGGGCATTCCCACCCTGTCGGGGTCGAATCCCTTGTCGGCCCATCGCACATGGCGATAGAAAAGCTCGACCCCCTCGAAGAAGAGATGCGGGGAGCGGGTGATGTCGGGCAGCTCGCGGGTCTGCAGGCGCATCATGCCGCGCGAGGTGCCGAACCAGAGGGTGGTGCCCTCCGCCAGCACCGCCCCCGCCCTGCACTCCAGTATGCCGCCCAGTGCGCGGGCATCGATGGTGGTGGCACGCACGGACGTATCCTCCATGGTGAGCATGAAGATGCCGTGGGCCGTACCTATATAAAGGTGTCCTTCCACCTCGGCCGCACTGCGCACGTTCATGTCAGGCAGTCCGTTGCGGTCGGTGAAATGGAGCAGTGCCCCGCCTTTGAGCAGGAAGAGGCCGTTCCCTTCTGTGGCGATGCACGTTCCGCGCGTGGTGAGCACCAGATGATTCACAGTGCTCTTTATGGCCGATGACGGCCTGAGCTCGCGCACCGCGTCCCCGTCCCATTCCGAGACGGTGCCGTCCAACGAACCGATGAGCACGCGGCCGTTGTCGGCATTCGCCAAGGCGGTCACGTGGGCAGATCCGGGGTCGTCAACAAAGGGGACCATTTCAAACTCCTCGTCACGGAAAGTGCTCAGTCCGCTGGGGGTTCCAATGAGCAGTTGGCCCGACTGCAGGAGCAACAGGGCATTGATGTTGTTGTCGGCCAGGCCGAAGGCATCCGAATAGTTGTAGATCCGCTTTCCATCCCACTGATAGAGTCCACCGAAATCGCGTGTGCCGAACCAGACGTTGCCGTCCCTGTCCTCGGCCACTGGACCTATGATTCGGTCGTTGATATCAGGGTCCTTGAACGGGTTCACGAAGTGGTCGCCCTCTTTCCTCTTCACCCCGCCCAGTGCATTTCCGGCCCAGATGCGGCCCTTGCTGTCCTTCAATATCCCGTTGGCCTCCAAGGCGCGGCCGCCATCGGCCGGAAAATGGGACAGGGCCGCGTGCGGAATGCAGATGACCCCCTTGGCCGTGCCCGCCCACAGGTTGCCCTCGCTGTCGGTGAGCAGGCTCAACACCTCATTGTGCGGCAGGCCGTTGTGTTCATTCAGTTGGAGGGTGGCATCGCGCAGCACCCTTGCAAGGCCGTTGAAAGTGGCGTTCCAGACCGCCTCGCCCTGCACTGTGACGGCATTGACCTGCCCCACGGCCGACAGCAGGGTGGTGAGCTGCCCCGATGCGGCATCATGGCGGAATGCCCCGGCCATGGTGGCTATCAACATGCCGTCATGGGCAGCACAGAGCGCGGTGATGTGGCCGCTGGGCAAAGGCCGCGCTGGCCTGAAGGGTTCGGACACCTCTCCGTTGAATATCGCTATGCCCTGCCCGAAGGTGCCGGCCCAGATGCGGCCGCGTGCGTCCTGCGCAAGTGCATGCACGTTGGCCGATGGCAGGCCGTCCTCCACCGCAATGGTCCTGCTTTCTGCTCCCTTGAAAACCGTGATGCCATCGAAGGTGCCGGCCCATATCGACCCGTCCACGGCCAGCAGCAGGGCATGCACCTCGTTGTTGGCCAGCCCCTGCTCCTCTGTGATGTGGATAATGGTGTCTCGGCTGATGATGGAGATGCCCGCCTCCTGATGGCCCACCCAGAGGCGGTTGTCGGCATCCACCACCATGCAGGTGACCTTATCGCCCGCAAGACCTTCCTTGGGGGTGATGTTGATGAAAGTGCGGCCGTCAGTGCGGCTCACTCCAGCATCGGTGCCCACCCAGATGAAATGGTCGATGTCCTGCGCAATGGCCGTGATGCGGGCGTTGTTGAGCCCCTGTTCGGTCGAATAGCTGCGCACAGGATACACTTGGGCCAAGGCCTGCGAAATGCCTATGCCAAAAGACAGGAGTAGGAGAAGAATGCGTCCGGTCACAATGCTGCCGTTGCCTGTTCAAAGTTGAAGCAGGGCGTGTACGGGATGGGACGGGATAGGTTTCCCACTCCTATAGGAAACGGAGAAGCGGGAAATCGTGCGGAGACGATTCCAGGCATGGGCCACCGGATCTGCTCAGATGGTGGCGATCACCTTCAGCTCGATGGCAATGGGCGTGGGCAGGCAATTGATCTCGACCGTGGTGCGGCAGGGCAGATTGTCCTTGAAATAATCGGCATAGACACGGTTGTAGGTGGCGAAATCCTCCTTCATGTTGGTAAGGAACACGGTGACGTCCACAATCCTGTCCCAACCGGAGCCGGCATCTTCCAATATCAGCCGCACATTCCTGAACACAGAGTGGCACTGGGCCTCTATGTCGTAGTTCACAATGTCGCCATCGTCATCGAGCTCCACACCGGGAATCTTCTTGGTGCCCCTTTCGCGCGGGCCCACACCGGACAGGAACAGCAGACCGCCCACCCTGCGGGCATGAGGATAGAGGCCCACAGGCTCGGGGGCGCGATGCGATTCGATCGGGTCTTGTGACATGGGCATGTTCAGTGCGTTCGGGCCAAAAATAGAAACCTATGGATGGAGATGACCCGATATGGTCGCTTCACGCCCGGGCCAATGCCCTTAGAGACGGTTCAAGAATGCGCGCAGTCCCGTCTTCTCGTCTTCCGACAATTTCTGAATGCGGAGTTTGAGGATCTGCAGTTCCAGTTGGTTCTCCACGCGGGTACGCAGGTCCCAGAGCGCTTCCTTGTCGTCAGCGCGTCCGGCATATTCGGTGGTGCTGATGCGCGAACCGTAGTTGATGTACTGCCTTTCGGGCCGTGGAATGAGCGTAGGGCCGATGCCGCGCACCAATGGTGGGAAAGTGTCACCGTCCTTGAAGAACCTGCCAGCGATGCCACTGCTCTTGAGCCACTGGCCGAAGCGCGATTCCATGATCTCGTCCGTGTCGGCCACGATGTCGAACGAATCATCGGCACCCACCTGTGCCACGGTGACGATGTCGTAGCCATGTTCGATGGCCATTCGGGCAAATCCGGTGCGCTCCTTCCAGGTCAGCTGGTGCTCCTCGCCCTTGCGCTTGCAGGTCTCGCGGGCACCGCCCGGATAGACGATGATATGCTCGCCCGCCTCCATCATGGCGTTGCAGTTCTCGCGCGACCCGCCCACAAAGCCCATGAGCTGCGCACCGAGGTCGCGCCATCCGGGAATCTTGTAATGGAAATCATCGACCAGCGAACGGCAGAACACGTCCTTGGTGAGGTAGAGCTCTGCGGCCCAGAACACCCCGTCCAACGTGCCTGTCACATTGTGGTGGGTCACATAGAGCGCAGGGTGCGAAGCATCGAATTCATCCAGCCCGCTGAACTGCGGGTCGAAATAGAGCTTGGCCCCTGCGATCACCCTGCGCACAAGGTCTTTGGACGGTTTCTCAAAATCGGGCGAATAATCGCCAAGGGGCGTGGCTGTGTCGGTCATGCCGCAAAAGTACATTCCAATGCGGTTCGTCAACAGTATAAAATACCTGCCATTCAGTAGGTTATGTCAATGTGAACCGTGTCGTGCGCTATGGTCTGCTGCTGCTGACCGATGATGACTGTGCCCCCGCTGCTGTTGCGGTAATTGCCGGTGTGGCTCACAGGCTGTCCACCAAAGGCCAGACAGGTGAACGTGGTGTCGAACACTTCGCCCTCGCGGATGATGCGCAACTGATCGCAGCATCCGGCACATCCGTCCGAAGGCGCGTTGACGGTAAGGTCGATGCGTTGCGAGGCATTGATGTTGCGGATGCGCGTGCGCACCCATGCCAGAGGCTCCAAAGTGAATGTTCGGGTGTATGGGCCGCTGATAGGCACATCATCCGGGCTGATGGCGAAAACTGCGGTGAAATGTGACGGATGGGAAAGCTGTATGCGGAATGCGTTGAACACGGCCTTGTCCACTTCTATTTGGAACCGGCCCTGCGCATCCGTAAGGGCCGCGCCAAGCGTTTGGAAATTGGGATTGAATGAGCTGCCCGAAATGCGCTGACCACTGAGGGTGGTCGAAACATCTGCAAGTGATCGACCTTGATCGGTAGAAAGCACTTCGCCCTCGAACACGAATACTTCCGAAGGTTCTGAGCAGGACGATGCCGCCAACAGGCACAGGAAGATGAGATATGGCCTCGACACTTGGAATGAGTTCAACCGATCCAAAGTTAGTTGGCGAAACGTCACTGCCCGACCATCATGCGGCCTGTCACCCGCCCATCATCCGAACCTATGATGTGATAGATGTAGATGCCGACTTTCCACCCTTTCGTGTACAGATTGAAATGGCTTGCATGGGTAAGAGCGGAATACATGGGTCGGCCATCCATGTCGATGATCTCCATGGACACCTGCTTCTCAGATGCATTGGAGAACAGCAGGCGCACACTTCCGTCCACCGGGTCGGTGAGGCGGGCGTGGTTCCCATTGTCGAAGTAGGTGTAGAAATGCGTGATGGTCTCCGTGAATCCCTGCCCACCCATTTCCAGTCGATAATGATTGTAGGCATTGGGCAGAGGGAAGGTGTCGAGATAGCTGTACGTCACATCATCGATCTCGCTGCCGCACACCCCTGGAATGTGTTCGATCTGCTCGAAGCCGACACCATCGGAAGACCTGAAGACCTTTGTGCCGTTGCACTGATTCCCGCCTGTAATGGTCCAACGCAACAACAGCCCTACATGCTGACGGATGGCAATGAACTCAGACAGGATGGGGTGCGGTTGCTGCTGTGCCAACGACATGGCAGGCATCGTCAGGACAAAGGCCACAAACAGAGGGAATAAGCTACGCATTTCGGAAGACCAAAGTAGTATGGCATGGCACACTGCGGTGCAATACAGGCGTCAAAGCCCCAAAAATCAAACTTCATGATTGCGAACAGCGCCCCTTCAATGCGATTACTTACGTTTGATTCCGTAAACAAATCCTCTCCAATGAGACACCTTTTCCTGTCCCTGCTCCTTGTTCCGTTCACCATGCAGGTCCTTGCGGCCGATGGCGACACCACCACCGTGCGTGCCCATGACGGCCGCGACATAGGCTGGTGGGGAGCGTATGACGACTGGGGCGTTTTCCCCCCTTCGGGCAACAGCTATCGCAAAGTGCTGCTGCATTTCACCATGGGATGTGCCAGCACTGGGTGCAGCGATTGGGACTATACGGTGCAGATAGACCTGCGCCACAGAACAGGTGCGCTCGACAGCACCCTGCAACAGGCCCCCAGCTTCACGGTGAACGGGGCGCAGGTGCAGACGCTGAGCTACACCACCGAACACACGTTCACCACATCTTGGAACGGCAGCGATGTGGACACGCTCTGGACCGACACGCTGCTTGTCATTCTGTATGAAAATCCAGAAGACCCCTTTGCAGCCACAGATACTTTGGAGGTGTTCCCAGCGGATCTGACGTACGATGTTTTTGACGCAGAAGGCAATGTCATGGGCACCGGACTCTTTGCGGAGGAAGGCCTGCTCGAACTGTCCCTCACGGACGTTTACACCGTGTTCGAGGTGGTCGATGATTACGAGCTCGGACGTGCCATCACACCTTATGGTGGCTACATGGCCAATGGACAGCAGGGCTACAACAGCAACTGGCATCACACCTACACCTACGATGTGACCGCCTATCAGCATCTGCTGCACGACTCGGTGGAGTTCCGTGCGTTCTATGGCGGATGGAGCAGCGGGTTCAGCGTGACCCTCGATTTTGAGATGGTCGAAGGCACACCTCCCATGGACGTGCTGCGGGTGAACCGCGTGTATGACAGTGGGCCGGGCGGTTTCAACTATCCCAACCCGGGGACATTCGAGGCCAGCAGCGTTCCTGCCAGCACCATCGACCTGCTGCCCGGCACACAGGGTGCCATCGGTCGCATGTTCGTGACCGGCCATGGACAGGCGGGCGAGTTCACTTCGGGCATCTACTATTATGTGAAAGTGAATGGGGCGACTTTGGGACAACAGGAGATATGGAAGGGCGACTGCGGTATGAATGCCATCTATCCTCAGGGTGGCACTTGGGTCTATGACCGCGCCAACTGGTGTCCGGGCGAGGCGGTGCCGGTCTTCGACCACAATGTTTCGTCAAATATCACAGGCGGGCAGGCCAACACCGTCAATGTGGATTTCACGGCTTTCAATCCGTCCAACGCGGCATCGTACATCCTCGAATTCCAGCTGATCGAACATGCCGCGCCCAACTTTGCGCTGGATGCCGAGGTCTGGGACATCATCACGCCATCGGTCAAGGACATCCATAGGCGGTCGAACCCGAACTGTGGCAGTGCGCGCATTGTGATCCGCAACAGTGGCAGCACCGCGCTCACATCGGCCACCATCACCTACGGGCTGGAGGGCGGAGCCTCGCAGACCTTCAACTGGAGCGGCAATCTCGGGTTCCTTGAGAAAGAGGAGGTGGAACTGCCCACAATGAACGACTGGGGCGGTGGCCACCGCACATTCTTCGCCACCATCACGGCCCCCAATGGCGGCACTGATGGATATTCGGCCAACGACACCTATCTCAGCCCTTTCGTGGCCCCGGATGTCATCACTGGCACCGAGGCCATCATTCTCTGGGTTCAGAGCAACAACTTCGGAAGTCACAACATGTATTGGATCTATGACGATGCAGGGAATGAGGTCTTCTCGCGCACCGCCCTTGCCAACAACACCCTCTATAAGGACACCGTCTATCTGCCTCATGGCTGTTACCGCTTCCACCTCACCGATGCACAGGACAATGGCCTTCAGTGGTGGGCGGCCACCAACCAGGGCAGCGGCTACGCGCGGATCCGCAAGCTGGGCTCCTCGGCCACGGTGAAGACCTTCAATGCCGATTTCGGGTCGGAGATCTCCTATTGGTTCACCATGGGCGCTCCCTTGGGCACAGAGGAGACTCTGATGGATGATGCTGCACTGCGCCTGTGGCCCAATCCCAGCTCCAATGGGGCAGACCTGCATGTGAATCTGCAGCTTCAGAGGCCGGACGATGTGAGGATGGAACTGCTGGATATGACCGGACGTACAGTGTGGACACGCCAAATGACCGGTGTTGATGCCGTTGACCTGAACATCGCCACCCATGGCCTTCAGGCCGGAATCTATCTGATGCGCGCCACAGCAAGGAGCGGACAGTGGACAGGACGGGTGGTATTGAACTAAATTCGCAGCATGCTCCTCGCTTCCTTCCTCACCGATTGGGGACTGCCCATCCTGTCGCTGGCCCTTCTGGGTGTGGCCTACGGGTTTCTGACAGCGAGACTCAACAGGCTGAGACTGAAGGATCAGTTGGAGCTGGAAAAGATGGAGGCAGAACGCCTCAAACATCTCGACAAGGTGCGCACCGACTTTTTCAGCAATGTGACGCATGAATTCCGAACTCCCCTCACGCTCATACTTGGCCATCTGGAGCAGGTGATAGCCAAGGTGGATGATGAGCGCACACGCAGAGAACTGCGCATCGTGCAGCGCAACGCGAAGCAGCTCGGCAAGCTGATCAACCAACTGCTGGACATTGCCAAGATAGAGGCCGACAGCATGGACCTCAACCTTCGGCACGGCAACATTGTGGGCTTTCTCAAGGATATTCACACATCCTTCAAGTCGATGTCTGAGGCCAAGAAGGTCGCGCTGGTGTTCGAGGCCGAGGAGGAGGTGATCGATATGAGCTTCGACCCCGACAAGATCGAGCTGATCTTCTACAACCTGCTGTCCAATGCATTCAAATTCACAGAGAACGGTGAGGTGTCCCTGCGCATCAGCCGTGCTGAGCGCGATGGACGGCCTTTTGTGCGATTGGCGGTGCAGGACACGGGCATCGGCATCGTAGATGAGCAGATTCCCCGTGTGTTCGACCGGTTCTATCAGTCGGAGAGTGCGCGCTGGCTCAAGAACAAGGGCACCGGCATAGGGCTTGCACTGGTGAAGGAACTTGTTGAGCTGCACCGGGGCCATATAGACCTCAAGAGCATCTCGGGCGTAGGCACCGAGATCACCATCCTGCTTCCAGTGGTTCAGAACATCCTCAGCGAATCTGCCGGCAGGCCGGTGCCTTCGCTGGATGTGGTCGACCCGGAGATGGAACTTACCCTGCCGGATCCAGAGAACAGACCTACACTCTCTGACTTTGAACTGGACGCGCAGAACATCATCCTCGTGGTGGAGGACAATGATGACATCCGCAGATTCGTGAGCCTGACGCTCGACCATGACTACCGCATCTTTGAGGCCAACAACGGCACCACCGGCTGGGAACTGGCCAAGGAACTGGTGCCCGACCTCATCATCACCGACATCATGATGCCCGGCATGGACGGTTATCAGCTCACCAAACAGGTGAAGAGACACGAACAGACCAGCCACATCCCGGTCATCATGCTCACGGCACGGGCCGGGGAGGAAAGTCGCATTGAGGGATTGCAGGTGGGTGCCGATGCCTATATCCCCAAACCGTTCAGCGGCAAGGAACTGCAAGTGCAGATTCAGAACCTCATCGCACAGCGGCAATTGCTCAAGCAGAAATACTCGCGCAACATGCTCATGCGCCCCAACGAGGTGACGGAGCCTTCGATGGAGGAGAAATTCCTGATGCGAGTGCGCAGCAGCGTAGAGAAGCACATGGCAGATGAGAATTTCACGGTCGAGGAACTGGCCGCTGATGTAGGCCTCAGTCGCGCCCAGCTGCACCGCAAACTCATTGCACTCACAGGAGTGTCAGCCAGCAGATATGTGCGCAACTTCCGTCTCGAACATGCCATGGACCTACTGAAAAAGAACGTGGGCACGGTCTCTGAGATCGCATACCGTGTGGGGTTCGCCAGCCCGGCCTATTTCACCAAATGCTTCACCGAGGATTTCGGGATGCCCCCGAGCCAGATAAGGAAGGAAAATTGAGAATAGGGAGATGGAAAATGGTTCAATGCTGCCGATTACGGCCTTGTCCTTCTGTTCTGCAACGATCTTCAATTTTGAATCTCCCAATTTTCTTTGAATAAATGAGTCTCAGCAAGGCCATCAACACAAGTGCGGCAGCCACCGCCTTCCCGAACAGACTGCTTTTTCTGCTGACCTGTCTGGCCGGCTCCATCATACTTCTGCCACTGCCATGGCTGGCGGTGGTCATCGCGCTCACGATGCTGTGGTACGGGATGATCGGTTGGACCTATCGCACCGCACCTGCTATCTGGTTCGGTGAAAAGATGAGTGCAGGAGCGCTGTGGTTGGGCAAACGGATTCTGCGTGATGAGCGCGACAGTCCATATCTGTTCTCCTACTTCGGTATCGGCATCTATGCACCGCTGCTGTTCATTGGCTCCTATTATGTACAGGTCACCTATCTCGATGCCAATAACAGCTGGGGCTGGCCCAACTGGCTGGCCGCATTGGCCTACAACCTGCTGAACTACGGGCCATACTTCGCATTCTTCTCGCAGGTGGCCACCATGATCCACAAGGAAGGCCACTCGGCCAAGGGCATGTTCAAAGGCCCTTGGAGCATCTTCGACAACTATCACGGCCAGGTGCTGTCTCTGCTCTATGGTCATGTGCCGCAGGGCTACCCCATGGGCCACATGCGCATTCACCACAAGCACGACAACGCGCCCGATGACGTGACATCCACTGCCTATTACGACCGGTCGCACGCATCGCGCTTCCTTATCTATCTGTTCGAGTTCTCGCTGTTCTGGAGCGGGCTTTCGGTGGCCAATTACCACCTGCGCAAGGGCAAGATGAAGGAGTTCGGCAAGATGGCGCTCGGCATGTTGGCCTTCTATGGGGTGATAGCAGCGGTGCTCTATCTCAACTTCTGGTTCGGGGTGGCCTATCTGGTCATTCCGCACCTTTCGTGCATCTTCCTGCTGGCGGCCATCAACTACACTTGGCACGCGTGGACAGACCCATCGGAACCCAAGAACATCTACAGGAACAGCATCACCATCCTCGATGGGCAATACAATGTCTATAACGAGGATTTCCATGTGGAGCATCACAAGCGTCCGCAGACGCACTGGCGAGAGTATCCCGTCAATTTTGAGAAGCACAGGGCCGAGTATGCCAAGAACCGCGCGGTCATCTTCCGCGACACGCAGGCCTTCGAGGTGTTCTTCCTCATCCTTTTCAGCGACTATGAGCAGATGGCCGACAAATTCGTGGACCTCAATGGCGACATGACCCGCGAGGATATTATCGCATTGCTGAAACACAGATTGCAACCTGTACATTGATGCGCTTCCTCCTCCCCATTCTCCTATTTTCCATTCTCCATTTTCCCAGCACGGCCCAGCCGATAGATGAATACATCGACCTGCAGTTGCATCCCTGCATGCACCTCACCTACAAGTTCTTTGAGCCGGGCCTCACCTTCTTCGATGAGGCCAATCCGCCCAAGCTGAGCCACAAGCATCTGCTCGACAATATCTGCTATGCCAACTATTTCAAGGGGAACAAAGGATCGCGCATCCTCTGCGTAGGCGCACTGACCAAGGAGCTTATCGGCAGTCCGAAGCGGGCCAGGCGAATCATCCTCTCGCAGATTGACCACGTTAACAATTTCGTGGCCGAGAATCCAGATGACTTTGCCGTGGCGCGCTCACCGCAAGAGTTGCGCGACCTGGTTCACTACACCAAGAAGACCATCTTCGTGCACTGCATCGAGGGCGGGCGCAATCTGGTGAACAGCCAGGAGGATGCGCAGTTCTGGGCCGACCGTGGGGTGGCGTTCATCACGCTCATCCACTTGGTGGACTGGAAGTATGGCGGGTCGGGCATAAGGCCGGGATTTGCCACGCACTTGCTCAATTTTGGGGCACTTTTCCGGAGAGAGGAAAAACGAGGCCTCAAGGACAAAGGCAGACAGGCCATCATCTGGCTGGCCAACGCGGGCGTGATGACGGACATCACCCACATGAGCGACCAGACGCGCAAGGACGTTCTCGCTTTCATGGAAGAGAAGGGTATTCCGCCCATTTCGACCCACGATTTCTTCAAGCCCATCCACAACAACCCGCGCGGCATGGAAGAAGAGGATATTCTGAATGTCTATCGCAACAACGGTTTCATTTCATTGGCCGCAAGTGGTGTGGCCACTAAGGCCTATAGACCACGTGCAGACTACAAGGCCAAGATAGAGGCGTTGGACTCGTATTGCAACGGGAGCATCGACTCCTACAAGTTCACCTACCTCTCGGTGAAGGATTTCATTGAGAGCAACGTGTCGGCCATCTATGGCGATTCGGTGAAACTGGAGAACATGACCGAGGCCCAGAAGGTGAATCTCTGCATCGGTTTTGAGACGGACTTCAACGGTTGGCTCGACCACCACATTCCGCGCTATGGTCCAGAGGGCTGCTACCCGATCGTGTCTGGTGTCGCGTATGAAGCGGTGGACACACTTGGGCTTGCACACCCCGGTCTGATGGAATCGCATTGGCGGTTGCTGGAGAACGAAGGCGTTGACCTGGCTCCTGTGAGGCGTTCGAGCGAGAAGTTCGCGCAGCTGTGGGAGCAATTCATTGCCAACAAGGGGAAGATCAACTGATGGGCCTCCATGAGGACAGTTCCATTGAAACCACTTCTGAACCGCACGTCTGACGAATGGTTACCTTTGTCGGCCCCGTTCAAAAAACATGGAGTATGAGCGTTACAACCACATCATCCACGCTGCCGCTTTCTCACCTTGCAGAGAATCTTGTAGGCTCTGAGATCATCCGCATCGCGGGCCGGATCAACGAGCGCATCGCAGCAGGCGAACCCATATCCAACCTCACCATCGGAGACTTCGACCCGAAAGTGTTCCCTCTGCCGGAGGCTTTCCTGAACGAGATCATCAATGCCTATCGCGAAGGCCACACCAACTATCCTGCCGCCAACGGAGTGGAGTCATTGCGCGAGGCCGTGAGCTTGCATCTGAAACGGACACAGGGACTGGACTACAACAAGGACTGCATTCTCATTTCGGGTGGTGCGCGACCGCTGATCTATGCTGCCTATCGTGCCATTGTGGACAAGGGCGACACCGTGGTGTTCCCCATCCCCAGCTGGAATAACAATCACTACTGTTTTCTGACAGAAGGGAAAATGGTATCGGTCGATACCGAGGCAGACAACCGTTTTCTACCCACAGCGGACGACCTCCGTCCTCATCTGGCAACAGCAACACTTGTGGCGGTCTGTTCGCCATTGAATCCCACTGGCACATCTTTCACCCCAGAGAACCTGAGCGAGATCTGCGACCTCATCCTTGAGGAGAATGCCAGAAGGGAAGGCCAAAAGCCGCTCTATCTCCTATATGACCAGATATACAGCGCACTGACGCTGCATGGCAGCACGCATACCGACCCTGTTTCGCTGCGGCCTGAGATGCGGCCCTATACTGTTTATATTGATGGTGTGTCAAAAGCGTTCGCGGCAACCGGTGTGCGCGTGGGCTGGACCTTCGGCCCCGAGAGGATAGTGGCCAAGATGCGGGCAATCCTGAGCCACGTGGGCGCGTGGGCACCGAAGCCCGAGCAGATCGCCACAGCTCGTCTGCTGCGCAACGAGGCCGAGACCGACCGCATCATCAGCCATCACCGCGAGATGGTGACCGAACGTGTGGATGCCCTATACGCGGGCTTCGAAAAAATGAAATCGGAAGGCTTCCCTGTGGATGCCATCCCGGCCCAAGGCGCCATGTATCTCACAGTGAAGATCGACCTGATGGGACTGACCCTGCCCAGTGGCAAGGTGGTCAATGATGCTGAAGAAGTCACACATTTCCTGCTTGAGGAGGCCAATCTTGGTCTGGTGCCTTTCTATGCCTTCGGGGCATCGCGCAGCAATCCTTGGTTCCGCATCTCGGTGGGCACCCTGCGCATGGAACAGGTGCCTACCATTTTCGACAATCTCCGTAAAGCACTGGCCTTCACACTCTGATGGCAGCGAACACGCACAACTACGTTGTCATCATGGCCGGGGGCATCGGCTCGCGCTTCTGGCCCATGAGCCGGACAGAACATCCGAAGCAGTTTCTCGACATCCTTGGAACGGGCCGCACCCTGATGCAGCAGACCTACGACCGTTCGTTGGCGGTATGCCCCAAGGAGAACATCCTGGTGGTCACCAATGCAGCGTATCGCGAACTGGTGCTTCAGCAGCTCCCCGACCTGGCAGAAGGTCAGGTGCTGCTTGAACCTGCGCGCAGAAACACGGCACCCTGCATCGCCTTTGCAGCATTCCACATACACGCCAAGGATCCGGAAGCCTGCATGGTGGTGGCCCCATCGGACCATCTGATCCTGAAAGAGGAGGCATACACCAAATTGGTGAACAGGGCACTGAAAGTGGCCGCTGCCGAGAATGCGCTCATCACGCTCGGCATAAAGCCCACCCGACCGGACACAGGCTATGGATACATCCAGTTCAAAGAAGAGCCTTCGGTCACCGACAAGGAAGTCAAACGCGTGAAGACCTTCACCGAGAAGCCGGACCTGGAAATGGCCGAGCAGTTCATTGCAAGCGGAGACTTCCTCTGGAATGCGGGCATTTTCGTGTGGTCTGTGAAAAGCATACTCAGGGCGTTCGCCACGCACCTGCCCGATGAGTATCAGCTCTTCAACGAGGGTTGCGACAATTTCGGAACTGCGAATGAGACTGCTTTCATTGAGCGCACCTATTCCCGCTGTACGAACATCTCCATCGACTACGGCATCATGGAGAAGGCGGAGAACGTCTTCACCCTCGCTGCAGACATCGGTTGGAGCGACCTTGGCACCTGGGGTTCGCTCTATTCATTCTCTGACAAGGACGGAGATGGCAACGTGATCCAAGGGCGGCACGTGGTGGCCTATGACACGCGAAACTGCATCGTCAACATGCCCAAGGACAAACTGGTAGTGCTTCAGGGGATGGAGGACATGATCGTGGTGGAAAGCGGTGGTATCCTGCTGGTGTGCAAACGTGAGGAGGAGCAGCAGATCAAGCGTATAGTCAATGATGTGAAGGCCACCAAGGGCGACCGTTTCGTGTAGAAGATCCCTTCTCCGGTCTGCCATTTTCGAACTTCCATTACCTCACCAAGGAGAATAGCTTTGCGACCATGATACTTGTGACCGGAGGAACAGGACTGTTGGGCGCACACGTGCTGCACAGGCTGTTGGAAGAAGGAAATCAGGTGTGCGCCCTGCACCGAAGTGCCAAGAGTCTGGCCACGGTTCGCGACATTTTCCGCCACTATGCCGATGACCCGGAGACGCTCATCAAGCGCATCGAATGGATACGGGGCGACATCCTCGACATTCCCGCCATGGAAGAGGCCATGAAAGGCGTGAGCGAGGTGTACCACATTGCGGCCACTGTCTCGTTCGACCCGAAAGACCGCGACATGATGTTCAAGGTGAATGTGGAAGGTACGGCCAATGTGGTGAACCTGTGCCTTGCCAACGAAGGTGTGCGCCTGTGCCATGTGAGTTCGGTAGCAGCGCTGGGCCGAACGGAGGGTCAGTGCCTGATAGACGAGAATACGCCCTGGAAGGATTCGGAATGGAACTCCAACTACGGAAGGAGCAAACGCAAGGCCGAAATGGAAGTGTGGCGCGGAATAGCCGAAGGGCTGGATGCTGTCATCGTAAACCCATGCATCATCCTCGGTCCGGGCGATTGGAACCAGAGCAGTGCTGCCCTTTTCACCAAAGTGTGGAACGGACTGCCCTACTATACAGAGGGGGAGAATGCCATGGTGGATGTGCGCGATGTGGCGGCCGTGATGGTGCTTCTGATGCAGCGTGAAGTATTTGGAAAGCGGTTCATCGTGACCGCAGACAACTTCAAGCTGGTAGAGGTGATCAACCTCATTGCGGACGGAATGGGAAAGAAACGCCCCACCATCAAGGCCTCTGCGGCCATGATGGCGGTGGCCTGGCGTTTGGAGAAACTGCGAAGCGCGCTGACCGGTGCCAAGCCGTTCATCACCCGCGAAACGGCCGACAATGCGCTCCACGTGAGCCACTACAGCAACGGCCGCCTGCTTCAGGCCATGCCCGATTTCAAGTTCCGACCACTCGATGAGACCGTTAACGATGTGAGCCGGTTCTTCCTTGCAGACATGGGCCGAATGGCAAAGTGAGCCACCAGATCCGGCCTTCCGGTGTGGGCCTATTGCGAAGCAACTGGCACAACCTCGGCAATCGGACTGATCAGGAACTTCCGACCGGAGGCACACTCCTCACAGCGGAACCTTTTGCGGAGCCGGTCGCCCTTCACGAACTCGCGCGAGCGCAGAAAGAAACGTGCATCCAAAGGCAGTTCTTCCAATAGGACCGTTGGACTCTGGGCGTCAAAGACACGGATCTCGCGCATGAGGGCGGCATCGCGCACCGTGCTGCTCTTGGGGTTGCGCATGTGACTGGCCAGCACGCTGAGCAACGGTTCAGGAAACACCTCTGGCCGCAGATAGGGCTGCATCAATGTGTGAAATTCCTGCTTCCATTCTTTGCCATGCGGATCCACCTTGTTCTTGAACTTCTCGTAGGCGGTGAGATGCGCCATCTCGTGTATGAAGGTGATAACGAACGCGTAGGGGTTTAGCGAGCCATTGACCGAGACCCGATGACCTGATGTGGGCGTGGGATGGCGATAGTCTCCCAACTTAGAGCTGCGGTCGCGGGTGATGGTGACATGGCATCGGTGCTTGACGATGAGCTCAGCCAAGTTGGCCGACACACCGGACGGCACAAAGGGACGCAGACCTTCTTCGATCTTCCGGAGCTTCTCTGAGTTCAATGGCGCTTCAATGTTGTTATCGGATTCATCATCTTGAACTTCTCTGATATTGCTTCTGCGCTACCGCACTTCAGACAAACCTCATCATCACCTGATTCTTATCAACGGTTCTGCCCTGTTGAACTTCAATCGTGGCTATGATGCCGTCAGTAGGCGATTTGATGATGTTCTCCATTTTCATGGCCTCCAGCACTATGACGCCTTCGCCCTTGTGCACGGATGAGCCTTCCTTTACCAGCACCTTGACCACCAGGCCCGGCATCGGGGCCTTCACCTCGGCCACCTTGTCGGTTGCTCCCTTGTCCATGCCAAGCTGCCTGAGCAATGCATCGAACCGGTCCACAGACTCTGTGGTGTAGATGGTGCCGTTCACCTTTATACGGCCATCGTCCAGCAGTTCCACCTCATAGGTGCGATGGTCGCGGATGATGTGGAAGATGTTCTCTGCGACCTTTTGGACATCGAGTTCGAACGGATTGTCGTTCACAGTGCCACCGGCCGCATTCTGCAGATCCACCACGAACCGCTTTCCGTTCACATTCACCTGTTGTTGTGCCATGGCCCAAAAATCCCTAAAAATGCCGTACCCCTGCGGGCTTATCTTACTTTTGCCGCCCGTTTCTCCAAAGAAACGACAACCATAGCACCACATGAACCTCCACGACCGAACCATTTTCCAACTGCCCGCTCTAATTGGCATGGCGCTGACGCTCCATGCGTGTACATCGCAAAAACAGGTGACCACATCTGCCGAAGTGCCGGCAGCAGAGGTGGTGGCAGAACCGGAGATCACCGAACGGCCGCACTACAACGAATCGCGCGAACGGACATTTGACCTGATCCACACCAAGTTGGACGTGCGTTTCAATTTTGCGGCCCAGACAATGGACGGCAAGGCCGAACTGACCCTGAAGCCCTATTTCTACAGCACCAACAAGCTGGTGCTCGATGCCAAGGCCTTTGAACTGCGAACTGTGGGCATCAAGGGCAAGAATGGGATCAATGCGCTCAGATACGACTATGACGGTCAACAGATGACCATCACGTTGGACCGTGAATACAACCGCAACGACACCATCCGCATCTGGGTGGACTATACCGCCAGGCCCGAAGAGGTGAAGTCGGAGGGCAGCGCGGCCATCACCGATGCCAAAGGACTCTATTTCATCAATCCAAAGGGAGAAGATCCCAAAAAGCCCGTCCAAGTATGGACGCAGGGCGAGACGGAAGCCAGTTCCTGCTGGTTCCCCACCATCGATTCGCCCAACGAGAACACCACTCAGGAAATAGTGATGACCGTTCCTTCGAAATATGTTTCGCTGTCCAACGGCCTGTTGACTGGCTCGAAAGACAACGGTGACGGGACGCGCACCGACACATGGAAACAGAAAAAGCCGCATGCCCCGTATCTGGCCATGATGGCCGTGGGCGATTTCGCGGTGATCAAGGACAAATGGAAGGGCCTGAATGTGGATTACTATGTGGAGCACGACTATGCGATCCATGCCAAGCAGATCTTCGGAGAGACTCCCGCCATGCTTGATTTCTATTCGGACGTGCTGGACTATCCATATACATGGGAGAAGTATGCGCAGATTGTGGTCCGCGACTACGTTTCGGGCGCGATGGAGAACACCTCGGCCGTGATCCATGGGGAGTTTCTGCACCGCACCGACCGCGAGCTGCTGGACGGTGACAACGAGCGCATCATCGCCCACGAACTGTTCCACCACTGGTTCGGAGATCTTGTGACCTGCGAGAATTGGGCCAATCTGCCTCTGAACGAATCGTTCGCCACCTATGGCGAATATATGTGGATGGAACACCGCCATGGCCGTGCGGCAGCAGACCACCACAGCGAAGAACAGATGGGCCAGTACTTCGCATCGGCCAAGCAACAGGGCCATGTGGACCTTATCCGATTCAACTATGAGGACAAAGAGGACATGTTCGATGCGCATTCATACAACAAGGGGGGCCGTGTGCTTCACATGCTGCGCAAGGCCATCGGTGATGATGCTTTCTACCGGTCATTGAATCTCTATCTGAAGACGAACGAGCACGAGGCGGTGGAGATCCATCAACTGCGACTGGCGGTGGAGAAGGTGACCGGGCA
Organism: Flavobacteriales bacterium; assembly: GCA_021739625.1. Classification (GTDB taxonomy): domain Bacteria; phylum Bacteroidota; class Bacteroidia; order UBA10329; family UBA10329; genus UBA10329. Next base: position 19,919 of record JAIPBJ010000051.1, read on the forward strand.
GGACATGAACTGGTTCTTCAACCAATGGTTCCTTTCCAAAGGACACCCTGAACTCAAAGTAGAGCGCAGTTTTGACGCTGCCGCCCTCACCTACTCCATCATCCTCACCCAGGAACAGGATTTGAAGCAATTCCCGCTCTATCGACTTCCGATGGATGTGGACATCTATGCCGGTGGTGTGGTGAACCGCGAGCGCATTGTGCTTGACAGCAAGGTGGACACCTTCACCTTCAAACTGGCCCATTATCCGGACCTTGTCATCGTGGATGCTGAACGGATGCTGTTGGGCACCGTCAAGGACGAACTGAGCGAGGGCGAATATATTTTCCAGCTGGTGAAGGCCCCACTTTTCAAGGACAAGGCGCAGGCCCTGAACGCCCTCCGGAAATCGGACAACGTGGACGCTATGACCGCCATGCTGCTTACTTTGGAGCACGAGGACAGCGGTATCCGTCAGGAGGCCGTGAAAGCCTTGCGCAAGGCGGCCGTTGCCGACACATCGCTGCTCAAGAACCGTCTCATCGTGCTGACGCAGGGCGATTCCAAGGCGGCAGTGCGTGCTGAGGCGCTTTCTGCGCTGGCAGAGCGTTTTGGCAAGGATACCAACGTGCGCATGATCATAGAGAACGCCACCAACGACCGTTCGTACAACGTGGCCGGCTCGGCCCTTCGCGCCATTGCCACTTATGACACCGACAAGGCGCTTGCGCTTGCAAAGGCAGCCGAGAAGGACGCCAAAGGCAGTCTGGTATCGGCCATCGCGGCCATCTATATCAAACATGGCGGGGCAGAGCAACTGGACTTCTTTGTCAACGGGTTCAAGAACATCAGCGACCCTGGCGAGAAGTATGCTTTCGTGCAGACCTTCGGCAAGTACCTGTTCAATCAGGATGCGGCCACGCGCCTGCTCGGTCTCGACCTTGTTGAGGACATTGCGCTGAATGAGGATGCATGGTATCTGCGCCTCTCGGCCATTCAGGTGCTGGCGGGCATGCAGCAGACCGCTGAGGCCGATCCTGCCAACAATGCCGACCTGCTTCCGCGTGTGAAAGCAATCATGGATAAGGTGAAGGCCACCGAGACCAACGAGATGATACAAGGGATGCTTGGCAAATAGGCCGATCCCTGCAAATGCACACGCCCCCTTCAGACCACGGTCGGGAGGGGGCTTTTTGCTGGGCAGAACCACTGGAAAGGTTGACCGGGATCGGAACACAGGCCGGAGACCCTTCAATCTGCGGGGTGCACACGACCGAGGAAAGCAGAAAGGGCTGCCTCAATGGATGAGACAGCCCCTTCGATAATTGTGTTGGATATGCCTCAGTTGAGGACGATCCTTGTGGTGCTGGTTTCGGTACCTGAGATGATGTTGAGCAGGTAGGCCCCAGACTTGAGGTCCATGTTCACCGCATGTGTCAAGTTCCCATTTCCAACCACGGTGCGGGCATAAACAGTTCTGCCAGTCATATCGGTGATGGTCAGGTCGGCATGGCCCTCAATGCCCGTCAGGTGAACCATGAACTGGCCGTTGGACGGGTTCGGATAGACCTTGAGGTTGGATACAGCATCGGCTTCTTGGCCCATTCCTACGGGGTTGTCGTTCAGTATCATCCGGATGGTGTAGGCTACCTCGAATGCGAAGTCTTCGCTGTTGCTCCAAGCTCCGTTGGGGTTGGTAGGCCAATTGACCCATGTGGTGCCAGGAGTGTAAGTTCCGCTTGTGGTTCCCAGCGCCAAGGTGCTGTCATATTCCATTGCGGTGAGCACATACTGACCGGGGGAAAGCAAAAACGGCCCACCCTGCACGCCCAAGGTGAACTCGGCCGCCAGATCGTCAGCATAAGTGGCCTCTTCGCTGGAAGCGATGATACTGCCCGGCACACCGCCCGTCATGTTCCAAAGCACTGCCGAGGCCAGCTCACCAATGTATCCACGATTCACATAGAAATAAACGGAATCGAGGTAAGTGGCTTGAAAGATCTCGAACATGTTGCCCAAGTAGCCGCCATTGCCGGCACCTATGCCCAATGATCCGGTCACCTGTCCGTTGTCGCGGGCATACATGGTCTCGTCAACAATGAGGTAGGGCAGATCCACCATCAGATAGTTGTTGGAGGGAATCTGATCGGTCTGGGTCATGGTGGCCATGAAATCAAACTGGTAGATTTCGGGCGAAGCCGGTGGAGTAATAGGCAAGGTGGTGAAGTTGGCCGATGCGCCCGGTGCGAGTGAGGGCACGGGAGTGGCGGGCACGGTGGCAATCACGTTCAACAGACCGTCATACACGTCCACCGTCAAATTCACATTGGAGGCGGCCTGAAGCCCGTTGTTTCGGATGGTGGCCGATCCTGTGAGCGGCTGCAACTGCGAAACCGGCACGATGGTGTATTCGGAGTTGAATGTCTGGCTCACAAGCTCCACATCGTTGTTCACCTGTGAAATGACCTGCACGTCATCTATCAGCAGCAGAAACTGGTCGGTGGAGTTGTTCCTGAACCCGAAGCGCACTGTCTGGTTCGAATAGCCGAGCGTTTGCAGATCCACCATGCGGCTGGTCCAAGTGCTGGCTTCGGCCGCAACGGTCGAAATGACAGTGCTGGCCCCAGGCACAGAGGTGGGTGTTCCGCCCGCGGTCCATATCCTGACCTCATAGCCATCGGGATACGAGGCATCGTAGGCAACAGCATTCCAACCCAATTGGCAGTTGGTGGTAAGGACAATGGGCGGGGTCCACATCCAGTCGTTGGCAGTTCCGGCAGGAGTGTACCATGAGGTGCTGAACGCAGCCGAATCGGTGACACTGTTTGCGAAGTCCTCGCGTCTTTCCCATGCTTCGTTCACATAGTTGACACTGGCGGCAGGGGTCAGTCCGTCACCATTGATGAGCACCCAGTCCGCAGGGAAGGTGTAAGTGCCTGCTCCTCCGGCCGTTGGGCCAGCGAGGTTGTCAAAATCTTCAGAAAAGAGAACCTGTGCATGGGCCATGGCCGTCATGCCCAGTACAATGACGAGTGTGTAGAGCTTTTTCATGATCTGTGTCTTATAAATGGTTCAATGCTTGGGTCTGCGGTTGTTGAGTGCTTCTATCTGCTTGAGGTGATGCTCTCTGTTGTAGCCCTCAGAGCCCTCCAAGCGCGTCATCTGCTGCTCTATGTGTGCAATGGCCTCATCCACCTGCTGGTCGGTCATCACAATGCTGCGCGGGGCCGTTGCCTCCGCATCATTGCGCCTGACCGCAGCGGCCGGAGTGGTCTGCTGCATTGTGGGAGAGAGATTCACCGCCTTGGGCGATGGCTGTGCGGTGCTTGCCGCTTCGTTGTTCTGCGCATGGGCCGTCCCGAACGACACGGCCGCAAACACCAACAGGACAATTGCTTTTTTCATGATTCTGGTTTTAGTGAGGTACGTGGTAAAATTAACATTTGTTAAGTATGGTAGTCATGAGATGGACTTCGGTGAAAAACGATGGTCGTTGATCAGGTGGCCATCACTTTCACCTCATGTTCATATAGCCCAACGATGACCTTCGGGCAGCCAGCACCGATCATGCCATGGCATTCTGACGGAGACCTTCCATAGTTGTGTACATGTTGATTACTCACTTCTTTGTCCAAGCAACCTACTGACACAGCCCGAAAACAGGTTTGAAACCCGAGAAATTCTGCAAAACGATCATTGGATCCCTGCCCAACGGTCATTTCAATGACTCGGCCTTGAACTTGATGTCCTCGTCCAACGGGAAGATGATGCGGCCTACGAAAGCGGCATGGCGGGCGGAATCGGTAAGGTTGTTCATGGCCAGATGGTCGATGTAATAGACCACAGCATCGCGAAGGATCGGTGAACTGACGGGATCGGGTCTGAAACTCAGGTCGCGATAGCTGGCCTCAATGCGTGGAAGGGCCTCAGCAATCAGTTTCTCGGCCTCGGCAACGTTGTTCATCTTGAGGTCGGTGATGGCCTTGGCAAAACGGATGTTGTCATCCTCGGGTGCGAAGGTCAGCAACTGTTTATAGACATGGTTGGCCTTGCGCATATCGTTCTCTTGCACATGAATGAGTGCCAAGGCGATGCCTTCCTTCTTCAGATCGTTGACAAAGTCTTTCTGAGCGATCATGAAGGTGTGGTCGCCCTGATCCTTTGAAGCGGCCTTGGCAGCATACTTGAGGGCATCGCGCAGGCCCGCACGGTAGGTGTCTTTGAGTTTCGGATCGTCCGAACGATACAGGGCGAGATTGCACATGGCGGCCCACAGATACACTTCGGGGTCCTTTTTGGTCTTGTCGTCCTCCATCAGCGCCTCGGCCTTCTTCAGCACCCACTCATAGTCGCCTTGCGAAAATTTAGCAGCCAACTTGTCGAGCACAGCGTCCACCACCTGTGCCTTTAGCGACAGGGTCATCAAAAGCAGCGCTACGACCGGCAACATTCTCATTTGCTGATGATGATGTGTTGAGTGACTGTCCGGCCATGGCCTACGGCCGTGGCGGCATACAGGCCCGAGGGAAGTGCAGACACGTCCAACCGTTGGGTATTGGACTG
>JAIPBJ010000052.1 GCA_021739625.1 Flavobacteriales bacterium
CCGAACAGTAGGAGACCTGTCCCGAGCAGCAGGAGACCTGTCCCGAGCAGCAGGAGACCTGTCCCGAGCAGCAGGAGACCTGTCCCGAGCAGCAGGAGACCTGTCCCGAGCAGTAGGAGACCTGTCCCGAGCAGCAGGAGACCTGTCCCGAGCAGTAGGAGACCTGTCCCGAATGCCATGGGAGCACTCCGGGCCTACGGGTGCAGAACCCTGAATTTCTTGGTAAGATTCCTGAATGGCGCATCTGGATGGGCTTTCGCCCTGCCCTTCATGCAATCCGGTTGGCGGATATCTACAGATGCTTGAAGAATACCGGGGCAGCGGAGGCCGCCCCGCGCAGGCCTTCACCCCTTGAGCACGAAGCTCTCCATGAACTTGGTGGTGTAGTTGCCCGCCACGAAGTCGGGGTCGTCCATCAGCGCACGGTGAAAGGGGATGGTGGTCTTGATGCCCTCGATCACGAATTCGTCCAAGGCGCGTTTCATCTTGTTGATGGCCTCCTCGCGGCTCTGTGCCACGGTGATGAGCTTGGCGATCATCGAATCGTAGTAGGGCGGAATGGTATAGCCCGCATAGATGTGCGAGTCGAGCCGCACCCCATGCCCACCGGGCGCGTGCAGCACACTGATCTTGCCGGGGCAGGGACGGAAATCATTGTAGGGGTCCTCGGCATTGATGCGGCATTCCATGGCATGCATCTGCGGGAAATAGTTCTTGCCCGACACAGGGATGCCGGCCGCCACCTTTATCTGCTCCCAGATGAGGTCATAGTTGATCACCTCCTCGGTGATAGGGTGCTCCACCTGTATCCGCGTGTTCATCTCCATGAAATAGAAGTCGCGGTGCTTGTCCACCAGAAACTCCACCGTGCCGGCACCCTCATAGTTCACCGATGCGGCAGCCTTGATGGCCGCCTCGCCCATGCGGTCGCGCAGGTCATCGGTCATGAAGGGCGAGGGCGTCTCTTCCATCAGCTTCTGGTGCCTGCGCTGTATGGAGCAGTCGCGCTCGCTGAGGTGGCAATAGTGGCCAAATTGGTCACCGATGATCTGGATCTCGATGTGGCGCGGGTCCTCCACGAATTTCTCCATGTACATGCCATCGTTGCCGAACGATGTGGCGGCCTCCTTGCGGGCACTGTCCCAGGCGGCCTCCAGTTCGTCCTCGCCCCTCACCACGCGCATGCCCTTGCCGCCACCGCCTGCCGTGGCCTTCAGCATGACCGGATACTTGATCTTGAGGGCGGTCCTCCGCGCATCCTCCAGGTCCTTCAACAGCCCCTTCGACCCGGGCACCACCGGCACACCGGCCTTGATCATGGTGGCCTTGGCGGTCGCCTTGTCGCCCATCGCCTCAATCATCTCTGGCGATGCCCCGATGAATTTGATACCGTGCTCCTGGCAGATGCGCGAGAAATTGGCGTTCTCAGAAAGGAACCCGTAACCTGGGTGAATGGCATCGGCATTGGTGATCTCGGCTGCCGAAATGATGTTGGGGATGCTCAGATAGCTGGCCGAACCTGCGGGCGGGCCTATGCACACCGCCTCATCAGCGAATTTCACGTGAAGGCTCTCCTTGTCGGCCGTAGAATAGACCGCCACTGTCTGGATGCCCTGCTCGCGGCAGGTGCGGATGATGCGCAGTGCAATCTCCCCACGGTTGGCTATCAGTATCTTCTTGAACATGTTTCAAAGAATTGGAACGGGGGACGAGGGGCGAGGGGCGAGGGGACGAGTTGTCCTGACCTTGAACCTTAGACTTTAAACCTTGAACCCGCTCAGTGCGGTTCGATCAGGAAGAGTGGCTGATCATACTCCACTGGCGAAGCATCGTCCACCAGCACCTTCACCACCTTGCCGCTCACCTCCGCCTCGATCTCGTTGAAGAGTTTCATCGCTTCGATGATGCAGAGCACATCGCCTTTCTTCACCTCATCGCCCACACTTGCAAAGGGCGGTTTCTCTGGCGATGACGAACGGTAGAAAGTGCCGATCATCGGAGACTTTATCTCCTCGTAATGGGCCGCTTCCTCTGCGGGCTTCGCAGCAGGTGCCTGTGGTGCAGGCTGCGCAATGGCGACCGGGGCGGCAATGGCCACGGGCTGCGCCACCGCCACTGCTGGCTGCACCGCATGCACCATCTGCACTTCGCTCTGTCCGTTCCTTCTATAGGGCGGGGTCTTGATGGTCAGTTTGAATCCCTTGGTCTCGATCTCCACCTCGCTCACCCCCGATTTCGAGACGAATCTTATCAGCTCTTGAATCTCCTTGATGTCCATTTCAATGTCTGTTTAGGGGGTGCTAAAGTAGAAATTTGACGATGCCTCACTTCTTAGGGTCGTATGCCCACTTCAAATAGAGCGCGCCCCAGGTGAATCCTCCACCGAAGGCGCTCACGATCAGATTGTCCCCTTTCTTGAGCAGATGCTCCCACTCGTGGAGGCAGAGCGGTATGGTGCCGTTGGTGGTGTTGCCATAGCGCTGTATGTTGAGCATCACCTTGCTGTCGTCAAGGCCCATCCGGTGTGCCGTGGCATCGATGATGCGCTTGTTGGCCTGATGGGGCACCAGGAACGCCACATCGTCTGCCGTCAGTCCGTTGCGTTTCATGATCTCCTCCGAGACCTCGGCCATTTTTGTCACTGCGAACTTGAACACCGCCTGCCCTTCCTGATACACGTAATGCTCCCGCGCATCCACCGTCTCGTGCGATGCAGGGCGCATGGACCCCCCCGCCTTCTGGTGCAGGTGCTGCATTCCGGCACCATCGGTGTGCAGAATATGGTCGATAAGACCGTATCCCTCCGTGTCAGGTTCCATCAGCACCGCCCCGCCCGCATCACCGAAGATGACGCAGGTCTGGCGGTCGGTATAGTCGATGATGCTCGACATCTTGTCGGCACCCACCACGATCACCTTCCTGTAGCGTCCCGAGCGGATGTACATGTCGGCCGTGGTGAGGGCATAGATGAACCCCGAACAGGCCGCATTGATGTCGAAGCTGAAAGCGTTGACCATGCCACATTCATCGGTGATGATGTTGGCCGAAGCGGGAAACTGCATGTCGGGTGTCACCGTGGCGCAAATAAGCAGGTCCACATCCTCAGGGCGTGTGCCTGTCTTCTCCAGAAGCCCGTTCACAGCAGGCACTGCCATGCGGGTCATGCCTTGGTCCACACCTTTGAGAATGCGTCTTTCAGAGATGCCGGTGCGGCTCAGGATCCACTCATCGTTGGTGTCCACCAGTTCTTCCAGCTCACGGTTGGTGAGTCGGTAGTCCGGAACAGAAGTGTGTACACCGGTGATGGCGCCTCGGAGTTCTGACATGCGGTTCTATTCAAACGTTTGACCGCAGAGGAAGGACATTTGTGGCCAGAGATGCTGTGCGCAACCTCCGCAACGGGCCTTTCCCTGCGGTCAAAAATAGGAGGGGAGAAGACTCCGCGCTTAGGCGGCCTCCTTCTCCATCACCACTTTGCCCTTGTAGTAGAGTTTGCCCTCATACCAGTGGGCACGGTGATAGATGTGCGGTTCGCCAGTGGTCGGGTCGATGGCAATGGCGGGCGCAACGGCCTTGATGTGTGTCCTGCCCTTGTCCCTGCGGGTCTTGGAGGTCTTGCGTTTGGGATGTGCCATGGTTACTTGGTATTATTTCAGTTTATGCTCTTGTCTGTCAATCAATTCATTCTGTCCTTCAGGTTTCCAAGGATGGCCTTGAAAGGGCTGTGGGATTCGTTGTCGGTCAGCGGTTCCGAGATGCGGTCAAGCACTGCACGGTCACAGACCGAGGTGTCGCCTGTGGTCTCACATGGCACCTTGCGGAGCGGAATGCTCAGCCCGATGAACTCATACACCATCTGCGACACGTCCAGCTCGTAAGTGCCGTGCGGAACGGTCATCAGCTCATCGTCCACCTCTTCAAAGGCGTCTCCGAACTTGACGAACATCCTGAACTCCCCCTCTATGGACTGACGGTAATCGACCGCACAGCGGTCACATGTCTCGCCCACTTCACCGCCCAAGGTGAACGAAAGTTCCAAATGCGTGGATTTCTTTTCCAACGTCATCATCACTTTCACATCACCCGACCGGATGAGGGAATCCTCCAACTGCTCAAAGAACCTGTCATTCAATGCGAACTCAAAATGATGCGTTCCGATGCTCAGACCGGAGAACTTCACTACAAGATCGCGCAACTTGCCCATTCTTCAAAAAACGGGGTGCAAATGTAGGAAAACCGAGCCTTGCTGAACAGGGAAATGGAAAATGGAAGTTCGGCACCGAAAGTCAGCGGTCCGGGGCGCTCCGGCAACCGTTTTCAACGCTTCGGGAATGGTCTGCTCAGGCCCCTTTTGGAGAAGCCTGTTTCGGTCCACGTCCCGGACCGGGAGGTCTGCGTCTGCCGCTGTTGCGGTCATCACCCGCGCGTTCGCGTCTGTCCTGCACTTGGAGAGGCGCGGCACTGAACTCGGCATGGCGTTTCCGTTCGTTGAAGATGTCGATTCCCGTGAACACCGCATCGCGGAAAGACTGCTCGCTGGCCACGCCCTTGCCGGCAATGTCGAATCCGGTGCCATGGTCGGGTGAGGTGCGCACGAATGGCAGACCGGCAGTGAAATTGACCCCTCGGTCAAAATTCATCGACTTGAAAGGAATGAGTCCCTGATCGTGATACATGGCCAGTATCACATCGAACTGGCCGTGTGCGCCCGAACCGAAGAAGCCGTCAGCAGCGAACGGCCCGAAGACCAGCAGTCCATCCTCCTTGGCCTTACGGATCGCGGGAACGATGATCTCCTGCTCCTCCCTGCCGATCACTCCTCCATCACCATTGTGCGGATTGAGGCCCAGAACAGCGATGCGCGGTCTGCGGATGGCGAAGTCGATGGGAAAATGACGGTCTATGAAGCGTATCTTCTTAATGATGTTCTCGAAGGTGAGTGATCTTGCCACCTCGCTCAGCGCCACGTGGCCTGTCATGAAGGTCACGTTCATCTGCTCGCTCAGCATCAGCATGCTGTATTCCTCGGCAGCGAACTCCTGTGCCAGATATTCCGTGTGCCCTGGGAAATTGAACTCTGGCGACTGAATGTTCTGCTTGTCGATGGGCGCAGTGACGAGGATATCGATCTTGCCTGCTTTGAGGTCGGCAACAGCGGCCTGCAACGACCTCAGCGCGTATGCACCGCTCTCAGGGGTGGGAGTGCCGATGTGTACCTCCACTTCCTCATCCCATACGTTCACCACATTGGCACGCTTGGGATTGGCCTCATCCGCATCTTTTATGGGGTTGAAACTGAAGTCCGGGATACCGAGGATCCTTCTGTGCTGGGCCGATACAAAGCGCGAACCGTACAGGATCGGCAGGCACTCATCCAACATCCTTGTGTCCAAGAACGTTTTGATGATGACCTCGTGACCGATGCCATTCAGGTCTCCGCATGAAATTCCGACCCTGACCTTCGCTTCGTGTGCAGTCATGCTTTTTTCCTGTTCCGGTGATGTCCTGTTGGCACTGTCTCCTTTGAAGGACGGTCGGAGAAGGCCCCGATCTGCAATGCCTAATTTTGAGCGGCCAAAAGTAGTGACTTTGGGAACTATTGCCAGTTACCTCTGTTTCCTTGCCACAGCCGACCATGCGCCTCATATCCATTGAAAATGAATGTTGAACATCTCTTAGAACAGGCCCTGCAAGAAAAATTCCTGACAGCACAGGAGGGTCAGTTTCTCTTCCTCCACGCACCCATGGCCGACCTCATGTTCGTGGGCAACGAGATGCGCAAGCGCAGGCGCAGCGATGGCAAGGTCACATGGATCATCGACCGCAACCTGAACACTACCAATGTGTGCATCGCCAACTGCAAATTCTGCAACTTCTTCCGCGTTCCGGGCCATCCCGAGAGTTACATCACCAGCATCGACACCTATAAAAGGAAGATCGAGGAGACCTTTCGCCTGGGAGGGGAGCAACTCCTGTTGCAGGGCGGGCATCACCCGGAGCTGGGACTGAAGTATTACGTGCAACTGTTCAGGGAGCTGAAATCGCTCTATCCCAATCTCAAACTCCACGCCCTTGGCCCACCGGAGATCGCACACATCACGAAACTGGAAGGAACCACTCACACCGAGGTGCTGAGAGCATTGAAAGAAGCTGGATTGGACAGTCTGCCCGGAGCGGGTGCTGAGATTCTGAACGACCGCGTGCGGAGGCTCATCTCCAAAGGGAAATGTACCGGAAAGGAATGGCTCGATGTGATGCGGGCGGCACACCGGCTGCACCTTACCACCTCTGCCACCATGATGTTCGGCCATATCGAGACGCTTGAGGAACGTTTCGAACATCTTGTCTGGCTGCGCGAGGTGCAGAGTGAGAAACCTGCGGACGCGAAAGGTTTTCTCGCGTTCATCCCATGGCCTTTCATGGACGATGGCACATTGCTCCGGAGGGTGAAGAACATCCGCAACTCCTGCACACCCATGGAATATGTGCGGATGATCGCCATAAGCCGCATCATGCTGCCCAACATTCCCAATATCCAGGCATCGTGGCTCACGGTGGGCAAGCAGGTGGCGCAGATGTGCCTGCATGCGGGCGCCAACGATTTCGGTTCGATCATGATCGAGGAGAACGTGGTGAGTGCGGCCGGTGCACCTCACCGTTTCACCTCAAAGTCCATTCAGGACGCCATTCGCGAGGCTGGTTTCGAGCCGCAACTGCGCAATCAGCAGTACGATTATCGCGAACTGCCACGGATGATGGAGGAGCAGGTGATTGATTATTGAACGAGCGAAAGACTCTCCATCAGAACCCTATCCCGAATCTCAGCCCGGGATAGACCATCGTAGTTCTCACGCGCTGCGACTGCGCATAGTAGTTCTGGTCCAGACTGTCATACCAGTAGGAGTATTCACGATAGGACACGTTCTTGGCGTTGACGTTGAGCAGCAGACTGAAATTCAAACGCTTCTTGGTCTTGAAACGCACCCCGATACCAAGCCCCCACATGGCACCGCCACGCAGGTCAGTAGGGCCATTGCCGTAATCGTTCATCCCCGAACTCCACAAAGCCGCAGCATAGCCCACTTCCACAGCATAGAACGGGGTGACGCGCTTTTTCAGAATCTCCCCAGAATAATGCAGGAAGATGGGCAGATAGGTTCCTGTGGCGGCATAGTTCCCTCCATTGACCTGATCGCTGAACCCGTTGGCGGGACTTGGCCCGCTCAGGTCGAGACCGATGCCCAACCCAAGGTGACCGAAGCGGCCGAACCTGTATCCGTTGATGATGTGGGCTCCGCCCTGAACAATTTCCAATAGTATCTGAGCCTGAAAGAAATAGCCTCTGCGCTTGGGCTCGTAGGGTGCGCGTTGAACAGTGTCGCGTGGCGCAGCTGCTGTTGACTTGTCGCGTGGCCGTTCGCGCAGAACCTCCGGAACAACAACGGTCGGTTCCTTGGCGATGCGGGTCACGTCTCCGATCTCGACATGGAAGATACTGCCTCCGGCAATCTGCACCTTCAAGCTTTTATTGGGAACCTGCTCGATGATGATGCCACGCAGAACACTGCCGTTGTTCAGATAGACCACATCCTCCATGCCCGCTTGCGCATAGCTGTCGAAATGCAGAAAGGCAACGAGTAGGAACGCTGAGACGATGAGAAGACTTTTCATTCTTACAAGGGTTGAGATTTCCATCAAAGGTGAGGAATTCCTGTGTGATTGAATTGACTATTGACAGGGAAATTGAGTGGGACAGAGGCCTGAGAGACAGTGTACCTTTGCGACCTCATGGAAGACCGACAGGACATCAGGACAATTTCGCGCGAGCAGATTGCCGAATTCCTTGTGCAGAAAGGGGAGAAGGCCTTTCGTGCCAAGCAGATAGACGAGTGGCTTTGGAAAAAAGGTGCGCAGTCGTTCGATGAGATGACCAACCTGAGTGCGGCCACGCGAGCGCTGCTTTCAGAGCATTTTGTCATCAATGCCGTGAAGGTGGCCGAGAAGCAGGTGAGCAACGACCGCACCATCAAAAGTTCATTCAGAACATTTGACAATAGTATGGTGGAAGGCGTGCTCATACCAACGGCTTCGCGCATGACGGCCTGCATCAGTTCGCAGATAGGCTGCAGCCTCACGTGCTCGTTCTGCGCCACTGGCCGATTGGAACGTCTTCGCAATCTCAATGCGGATGAAATTTTCGATCAGGTCGTCCATATCGCGAGGCAATCGCAGGAACATTATGGCATACCGCTCACCAACATCGTTTATATGGGCATGGGCGAACCCCTGCTCAATTACAGCAACGTGCTGGAGAGTATTGAGCGCATTACCTCGCCCGATGGCTTGGGCATGAGTCCGAGGCGGATCACTGTGAGCACGGCCGGCATTGCCAAAATGATCCGGAAACTGGGGGACGACAAGGTGCGGTTCAACCTTGCGCTGTCCTTGCATGCGGCCAACGAGGAGAAACGCAGCCGCATCATGCCCATCAACGATAGCAACAATCTGAAGGAGCTGGCCGAGGCCATGCGCTATTTCTATGAGCAGACCGATGTGCGGCCAACTTTGGAGTATATCATATTCAAAGACTTCAACGACAGTCTGGACGATGCCCGCCAGCTTGCAGACTTTGCCAGGGGCTTTCCCACCAAGATCAACATCATCGAATACAATCCTATTGAAGGAGGGGAATTCCGCAAAGCGGATGAAAGGAAGGTGGAGGCCTTCAAGGCATATCTTGAGACCCGCAATCTGGTGGTGAATGTCAGGCGAAGCCGTGGCAGGGACATTGATGCCGCCTGCGGGCAGTTGGCCAACAGGTCGGAGGTGGCACGCAACCTCTGAGATGTGATGTTGAGAAAGCCCCCCCGAACGGCAGACCTGATCCTTTGCGCTCCATTGGACAGATGCCAACTTCGTTAATTTCGGCCACCGAACAGAAGACCGTGAGCGTACTTGTCAGCATAAAGGCCCCAGTGAGGGTGGAGATGGAGGAGTTCGAGGGGCGTTTCCGCTCTTCGATGCGGAGCAATGTGGCCCTGTTGGACAAGATCACACGCTACATCGTCAAGCGCAAGGGCAAGCAGATGCGCCCGCTGTTCGTATTCCTCAGTGCAAAGCTGATCGGAGACACCAACGACAGCACCTATCGCGCAGCCACACTTATTGAACTGCTGCACACCGCTACCCTGGTGCATGATGATGTGGTGGACGATTCGGACACACGCAGAGGGTTCTTCTCCATCAATGCACTTTGGAAGAACAAGATCGCAGTGCTCATTGGCGATTTTCTGCTGTCGCGAGGGCTGTTGCTTTCTGTGAAGCACAAGGACTATCACCTGCTCGAGATCACCTCCCGTGCCGTGGAGGAGATGAGCGAGGGAGAACTGTTGCAGATTGAGAAGGCCCGGAAACTTGACATCACAGAGGAGGTCTATTTCAGCATCATCACCAAAAAAACGGCCTCGCTCATTGCCAGCTGTTGCGCCAGCGGTGCGGCCAGTGTGACAGGCGATAAGGCGGTCATTGAGCAGATGAGGCTGTTCGGTGAGACCGTGGGCATCGCCTTTCAGATCCGTGACGACCTGTTCGATTATGGAACCGACACTGGCATAGGCAAACCTGTGGGCATCGATATCAAAGAGAAGAAGATGACGCTGCCGCTCATCCACGCCCTCAACAGGGCCGATGATGGTCAGAAGCGGTTCATCATCAACACTATCAAGAATCACAACACGGACGACAGGCGTGTGGCAGAGGTCATCGCTTTGGTAGGTACACTTGGCGGCATCGACTACACCCGTCAGCGCATGAACGACTATCGCGACCGGGCGCTGGAACTGTTAAGCGCATTCCCGTACAATGAGTCGCGTGAATCGCTGACCGCGTTGGTGAACTATGTGATCGATAGGGAGAAGTAGGAGGGAGGGATTGCAGAATAACGATTGAAGATTGATGCTTTCCGCAGCATCTGAGCTGATGATCGATCCATATTATGAAATTTGCAATGCTATTCTGAAATCACCCCAAGAGGGCCTTCACAACTCCCGAAATAGTCTTGCCATCGGCCTTTCCGGCCAATTCCTTTGACGCTGCACCCATCACCTTGCCCAGATCCTGAGGGCCGGCTGCCCCCATCCGAGAAATGATGGCGGCAATAAGGGGTTTCAGCTCATCCTCGGTGAGCTGTTTGGGCAGATACTCCTCGATGAAAGCGGCTTCGGCCAACTCGGGGTCTGCAAGATCCTGACGGCCCTGCTGGACGTACACTTCTGCACTTTCCTTGCGCTGTTTCACCTGCTTCTGCAGCATCTTGATGCCTTCCTCATCAGAGGTTCCGCCTGAAGACCCTTGTGCCGTGGCCGCCAGCAACAGCTGTGCCTTGATGGCGCGCAGTGCTGTGAGCTTTGCTGCGTGCTTGGCCTTCATGGCCTCTTTGATATCGTTGTTGATGCGGTCGGTAAGTGTCATGGCAGATCGGATTGCGTTTGAAAAGCACTGCAAAGTTGCGCTATTCGGCCGACCTGATGAACTTTTTTCACCCTTCTGCAGGCCGTTGGAATCGCGGTTTATTGAAAGCGTTTGGACGCGTATATTCGCAGCCCTGAAAATAAAGACCCATTAATTATGGTAATCGGAAAAATCCGCGAGAAATCCACACTGTTGCTCATCATGATCGGTGGCGCACTGCTCGCTTTCATCCTTGGAGACCTTTTCTCTTCCAGCAACTTCCTTGTGAGCGGTTCGCAGACCGAGATTGGCGTGGTGGCCGGTGAGGCCATCGAAGGCCGCGACTTTGAGGCGCGTGTGCAGCAGGCCATCGACAACTATAAGGCACAGTCGGGGCAGACGAACGTCAATGCCACCACTACCGACCAGCTGCGCGAACAGACATGGAATCAGTTGCTGCGCGACATTGTGATGGACCGTGAGATGGAGGAACTGGGAGTGACAGTGACTGCCGATGAGATCTATGACATGGTGCAGGGCAACAAGCCGCATCCGCAGGTGGTGCAGGCCTTCACAGACCCGAACACCGGTCAATTTGACAATGCTCAGGTGTTCGCGTTCCTACAGCGGATGGATGACGACCCTGAGACCAAGGCCCGTTGGGTACGTTTTGAACATGATATTGCCAAACTTCGCAGAAGTGAGAAATACTTCAATCTCATCAAGAAGGGACTTTACACCACTTCGCAAGAGGCAGGAAACGACTACGCTGCCAAGAACAGCCCTGCGAATATCAGGCTGGTGGTGAAACGCTATGCCAGTGTTGCCGATGACGAATTCACAGTCACCGATGAGGATGTGAAGAAATACTACAACGCCAACCTCAAGAAATATGAGCAGGAGGCATCGCGCGATGTGGAATTTGTGACTTTCAATGTTGATCCGTCCAAGGAGGATATTGAGAAAGTGCAGCATTGGGCCGAGGGTGTCAAGGGCGAATTTGAGACTGCTGAGAACGATACACTGTTCGTCAACCGTGAGTCGGATGTGAAATTCAATGCCATGTGGACGGCAAAGGGGTCGCTTGCGGTGAATATCGATTCGGTCATGTTCCATGCCCCGAAGGGCTATGTTCACGGCCCTTATCGTGATGGTAAGGCCCTGAAACTGGCCAAACTCATCGGAGTGAAAATGTCTCCCGACTCGGTCAAAGCGCGACACATTCTCATCACCCCCAACAAGTATGGTCCACAGACAAAGACCACGGCCGACAGCATATATGAGCTGGTGAAGAGCAGGAAAGAGGATTTTGCCGCTCTGGCGGGAAAGGTTTCTGAAGACCCGGGTTCAGGCGCTCAGGGCGGAGACCTCGGTTGGTTCGCAGAAGGGCAGATGGTTCCCTCGTTCAATGATGCCTGCTTTGATGGCAAGAAGGGCGATATCAAGTTGGTGCAGTCGCAGTTCGGGTTTCATATCATCGAGGTGCTCGACCAGAAGGGCAAGTCTGAGAAACGTGCGGTGGCAGTGATTCAACGCAACATCGAGCCCAGCAGTAAGACCTATCAGGTGGTCTATGGGCAGGCCGATGAATTTGCCCGTGCTGTGAAATCTGTCGAATCGTTCGATGAATTGGTCAACGACAAAGGGCTTGACAAGCGACTGGCTCCCAACCTGAAGGAAAATGACCGCACTATTGCCGGTCTTGACTCACCGCGTGAGGTTGTGCGTTTTGCCTTCAATGCCAAAGAGGGCGATGTGAGCAAAGTGATTGAGATGGGCAACACCTTCGTGGTGGCCGTTCTCACCGCCATCCGCGACAAGGGAAATACCCCAATGAGCGACATCCGCGAAGAGCTGGAAGCAGAGGTGCGCAAGGAGAAGAAGGCCGAGCATTTCATCAGAGAATTCGCAGCTGCGAATGCGACTGATATTCAGGCCCTTGCCGATAAGATGAATCTGCCTGTGGAGGTGAAAGAGAATGTTTCATTCAGCGCTGCCTCGATTCCGGGCCTTGGCCGTGAGCCCGAGGTCATTGGAACTTCCTCTGTACTTGCTCCTGGCAAACTTTCCGGTCCAGTAAAAGGCCAGCAGGGTGTGTTTGTGATGGTGGTCGATGGTCGTGCAGAGACCCCCGCTCTTGACTCCTATGCTGCCAGCGCCCGCACATTGAATGCTTCGCTGTCATCACGTGTGGACTTTGAGGTGTTGGAGGCCCTGAAAAAGAAGGCCGATGTGAAGGACAACAGATCCAAATTCTATTGATAGGAACGCTTCTGTGGAAACAAGGCCCTCACCGTTCAGGTGTGGGCCTTTTTTTATCATTGAAACAGAACGTGAGTTGAGCAGATGTGGACTAAAGTTGCAGCAATCGGATCACTTGCGGCCCCACTGCTTCACCATCCTCTTCAGATCCTGTGATGTGACCGGTTTCACCAACAGGTCATCCATGTCTGCTTTCAGATGGCCATGACCGTCACGTTCCACCACATTGCCACTTAGTCCTATGATGGGAGTGTTCCCACCTTTGGCCCTGATGAGCGAGGCTGCTTCCTTTCCATCCATCACAGGCATCTGAATGTCCATGAAGACCAGGTCATACTGTCCGGGTGTAAATGTCTCTACTGCCTGAATGCCATCGGAGACCGCAGTAACATGGCAGCCCATCTTGCTCAGTATGACTTTGAAGGCCTGCTGATTTATCATGTTATCTTCCACAAGAAGAACGCGTTGTCCCTTAAAGTCACCATCAATCTTTCCAGTGGTGGATGATGACGGGCTTTTCTCCTGCGTTTCAGCAGTTTTCAAGGGAAGCTCGAGCCAGAAAACACTGCCTTTTCCGACCGTGCTCTGCGCGCCAACCTTTCCCCCGAGCATATCGGCCAATTTGCGCGTGATAGAAAGCCCAAGTCCGGTCCCTTCCAGATTCTGCGCGGTAGTGTGATTCAATTGTGAGAATTCTTTGAACAGTTTGGGGAGGTCGTGCTCTGGAATGCCTATTCCGGTGTCGTGCACCTCGAAACGCAAATGATCGGCAGTAGGCGCCACAACGATACGCACATCTCCCTCCTGTGTGAATTTGATGGCGTTGCGTATCAGATTTGAAAGGATTTGCGTCACTCTGCGCCTATCCGTGCACAGCGGGTCAAAGTGCCCATGGTCGTTCACGGATAATCCGACCCCTTTGGCCTGCGCCTCCGGTCTGAACCGTTTGATCAGGGTGTTCAGCAGTTCGACCACAGGGAAGACGTCCTCCTTTATGACCACCTTGCCAGCCTCAAGTTCGGAGAGGTGAAGCACATCGTTGACAATGGATCGCAGATCTTCCGATGCATTGTGGATGTTCAGCACTTGTTCGCGATGCGCGTCCTTCAGGCCTGATTCCAACAGGAGTTCGGAAATGGCGAGGATACCGGTCAACGGTGTGCGTATCTCGTGGCTCATGCTGGCAAGGAAGTCAGACCTGAACTTGAGTGAACGCTCGGCCACATCCTTCTCCTGCTGCAATAGTTGATGGGCCCGTTGCGCACTGAGGTCGATGAGCGAACCCAGATGCCCAGTGTATTCCTTCTGATGATTGAAAATGGCAATAGCCTGTTCGAGCACGTGTTTCACTGCTCCTTTGCCGTCAAGCAGTCTGTATTCCAGCTGATAACTCGTCTGTTCTTTGGCGGCCCGCGCCCATTCAGTTTGAACCCTTGCCTTGTCGTCAGGGTGTATCTGTGACGTCCATTTTCCAGAGAGCAGGTCGCTCATGCTCACCGGGATGATATTGCGGATGCTATCATTGACATATACCGTATTCCTATTCGCATCGGTCTGATATATTCCTACTGGAAGGATGGCGGCCAGCTGGCGGAATCGGGCCTCGTTCTTGCGAAGGGCCTCTTCGGCCCGCTTGCGATTGGTGATGTCAATGGACCACAGGGCGATGCGGTCGATCACCCCGTCCTTGTTGTGTATCGGATTTATGTGCCGCTCGAACCAGTATGCGCGGCCGTTGTTCGAGAAGTGTTTCTCCACCTGCACTTTCCTGCCTGTGAAAGCACGTGAAGTTTCTGCCAGGAATTGGGGCATGCGGTCGGGCGGAGTGATGTCGGCCACATTGGTGCCCAGTTCCAGTTTGCGGCCATATTGTTCTTGGATCAGGTGTTCTGCTGCCTCGTTGAACGCCAGAATATTCAGTTCGCGGTCAAGTAGATAGAAGATCTGTGCACTGCTGTTGAACACCGATCTGAGGTTCTCCTCAGACATACGGAGTTCATGCTCGGCCCTTTTCTTATCGGTGATATCCACAGCCCAAAGCGACACCATGCTGGCTTCGTCCTTGGCGTTGGCAGGACAGAAACGGATCTCAACGATGCAGGAATTCTTGCCAGTGCGTTCAAAATCAAGCACCACTGTCCCACCTGTTCGCGCTACCCTAAGGCCGCCTTCAAATTTTTCGTGCCATGAAGGGTCAACGCGCTGAAGTACGTCATTGTGCGCAGATGCTCTTGAGCAGATGAGCGATGATGCCAGTCTGTTGCAGTTGACCATCCTGTTTTCCGCATCGATGAGGGCAAAGGCCTGTGACTCGTTGTTGTCAATGGCGCGGATGATGTTCTGCTGCTGTTGCCGCTCCCGTTCTTGCTGCTTGAGCTGAGATATGTCCTTGAAGGAATAGATCACCCCGGTGATGGTTCCATCAGTTGACCGCAGGGGAGAGAACGTCCCATCGATCCAGTTGTCCGCACCCTTTTTGGTCTCCACCCGCCTCTCCACGCTTATCCTATGACCCTGAAGGGCCTGATTGAAGTTGCGGATGAAACTCTTGCCAGAGGTTCTGTCCGCATAGTCCCAGAAAGTGTAGCCGGATCTCAGCTCTTCACCGTAATAACGGCCCATGTTGCGAGCGGCCTGAGCATTGAACCATAGGATCCGGCACTGTGCATCCATCACCAGCACAGCTCGGTCTGAATGCTCAAGTATGGAGAGCATCTCGGGTGTGGCAGCAAAGGTTTCGTACTTCGAGGTCATGGCTTACTTGGCGGTCAAGGCCGAATTTTTACGTGCACCCGATCCAATATGTTCTTCATTTCCGACCAAAGACATTGCGCAGACGATGAGCACGGCCATGACATCCATGACAGCATGGTCAGAGATTCCGCAATTTGCGGATGTGCTTCTGCAATGATTGTTTGAGGTGCATTTTCAGCAATGACCCCATGCCTTTGCAATTGAGAAAATCCTTGTTCTGGTGAAAATCTGCAAGGTCTGAGGCCAGATGCCTCACTTTGTCCGGTGTGGATATGTTGTCCTCTTCCATGCAGTCGAGCAGGTCTTTTACACGATATCGGCTACGGATGAGCCTGCGTGCTATGAGCGACCGTTCCTCGTTCTGATACTGCTCCACAGTCCTTTGATTGATGAGTTGCATGCCCATATTGACCAATGCCAGGTTCTCTTTGAAGAACTGTGGCAGATAGACCCTTCTGCGTCCCTCATAACTCTGCTGGTCGAAGTCGATGGCCCGGATGCGATACTGCACATCGTCAAAGTCAGGGGTGATGTCCACCACATAGTTGTAGCTGCGCATATCGCCCAAAAGCCTCAGGTGGCAGCGTTCGTTGAATTTGACGAACTCCTTTGCAAGCCGCACCTTGTTCACACCGGGCAGATCGAGCCAACGGTCAATGAACACATCACCCGGAATGCCTGCAATGTGCTCTTCGATGAGGGTGGTCTCATCCACGAAATAACTGATGCGGTTCGGAGATAGCAGATGTTCAAGTTCCAACCCGTAGATGCGGGAGGCATCGGCAGTTTTCACATAGAAATAGTCGTAGTTGTCATTGTAACGGTTGATAATGCGCACCCGGAAAGGGTTCGAGTTGCCAAATGCACAATAGTCGATGCGGTCCACGTCAAGATGTCTGGCCGAACTGAGGTCTCCTTCGGTGCGCAACAGCACATAGATGAGGGTGAGGGACTTCTTCAGTTCCATGGTTCTTTCCACGGAATAATGGACTGTTTCCCAAAGCGTGTCCTTTCCCATTTTGTCCAATAGGGGAATGGCCAAGCTGTGTTCCAACAGGTCGACATACTGTAGACCCAGTTTCATTTCGCGGCCCTCTTTGCGCAGATACTTCCGCAAGGGAGGAATAATGGGAAAGAAGGGTTTCTTCTTGGAGATGTGATTGAGGCCGCTCATGGCTGTTCAGAGATTGAAACCGTCAAGGTTGACATCATCCACAAGGTTCGGCAGGGTCACTTTGAGCAGTGGTTCCTTGTCCATTGCACGTTTGATGGCCGCCATTGCACCATCATTGCGTGCCCAGCCTCTGCGCGCTATGCCGTTGTTCACATCCCAGTGGAGCATCATCTTCAAGCGCCTGTCGGCATCTTCGCTACCATCGAGCAGCATGCCGAATCCGCCATTGATGACCTCGCCCCAGCCCACACCGCCACCGTTGTGCAGGCTTATCCACGTGGCTCCACGGAAGGCATCGCCCACAAAATTCTGAACGGCCATATCGGCCGTGAACTGGGAACCATCATAGATGTTGCTCGTTTCGCGATAGGGCGAATCGGTGCCAGAAACATCGTGGTGGTCGCGGCCCAGAACCACCGGTCCAATCTTCCCTTCGCGAATAGCCTGATTGAAAGCTGCCGCAATTTTCATCCGTCCTTCTGCATCGGCATAGAGGATGCGGGCCTGTGAGCCGACAACCAGCCTATTGTTCTGCGCCTCGCGCACCCATTTCAAGTTGTCCTGCAACTGTGGGTGGATGTCAGTTGGCGCACTCAGCAGCATTTCCTCGATGACTTGCCCTGCGATGGTGTCGGTGAGGGCGAGGTCTTCTTTTTTTCCGCTCGTGCATACCCACCGGAACGGCCCGAAACCGTAGTCGAAGCACATCGGACCCATGATGTCCTGGACATAAGAAGGATAGCGGAATACCTGGACCGATCCCTCCTCTCCTGAGGTGCGGAGGGGAATTCGGAACACGTCTGCCCCAGCCCTTCCGGCCTCGAGCAGAAAGGCATTCCCATAATCGAAGAAATACATGCCTTGCGAAGCGAGCCTGTTGATTGCACTCACATGCCTTTTCAATGAATCTTGGACTTTCTGTTTGAACAGCTCGGGATTATCGGCCATCATTCGGTTGCTCTCTTCAAGCGAGAGGCCAACGGGATAATATCCTCCCGCCCATGGATTGTGCAGGCTGGTCTGGTCGCTGCCAAGATTCACATGAATGTTGCGTTGGGCGAGACGTTCCCAGAGGTCAACTATGTTGCCAAGGAACGCGATGCTGTGCGCCACGCCTTTCGTCTGACATTGTTGGGCGGTATCGATTGCGGCATCCATATTTCCGATCACTTCATCCACCCAGCCTTGTTCGTGGCGTTTGTGGGCCGCAGCAGGGTTCACCTCCGCACAGATGGTCACAACTCCCGCTATATTGCCAGCTTTGGGCTGCGCACCGCTCATGCCGCCAAGGCCACTGGTGACGAAGAGGGGAAGTGCGACCCCTCCCTTTGGGGGTGGGGAATTCGTGGGCGAACCATTTTCTCCCGCATTTGTGGGATTCCATTTTCCTATTTTCCTTACCGCATTAAGCACCGTGATGGCCGTGCCATGCACAATTCCCTGAGGGCCGATGTACATGTACGACCCTGCGGTCATCTGGCCGTACTGTGTCACGCCAAGGGCGTTGAACCGCTCCCAGTCATCGGGCTTCGAGTAATTGGGAATCATCATTCCGTTGGTCACAACCACGCGGGGTGCATCGGAGTGCGAGGGGAAAAGGCCCATGGGGTGGCCGCTGTACATCACCAGCGTCTGCTGCACGGTCATTTCGGAGAGATAGCGCATGGTGATCAGATACTGCGCCCAATTCTGGAACACTGCCCCGTTGCCTCCATAAGTGATAAGCTCGTGCGGATGCTGCGCCACAGCGGGGTCTAGATTGTTCTGAATCATGAGCATGATGGCTGCGGCCTGCTGACACTGGGCGGGATAGTCGCTGATGGGTCGCGCATACATGTCATAGGCAGGCCGGAAACGGTGCATATAGATGCGGCCGGTCTCCTTCAGCTCAACAAGGAAATCACTGGCCAGTTCCGCATGCCACGCCTTGGGGAAATAGCGCAGGGCATTGCGCAGCGCAAGTTTTTTCTCTTCAGAAGAAAGAATGTCTCTGCGCTTGGGGGCATGAGGCACGTTCTTATCGAGCGGCCTTGGATCTGGTAGGGCAGGAGGGATGCCCTCGCGGATGGATTGCTGAAATTCGTTCATTCGGGCAAGTTCGGCCTTTTTCCAGCAGCTACGCCATTTTTCAGCTGTCCATTTTCGGGGCCATGCCCAGATAATTGAAAGGCGTGATGGCCCGCAGTTCCGCTTTCACGAGCTCGGAGACCGAAAGGCTTTCGATGAACGCCAACATCGCATCCTTGTCCAGTTTGGCATTTGTGCGGCTGAATTCCTTGAGTGCCTCATAAGGTTTCGGGTAGCCTTCGCGTCTCAGTACGGTCTGAATGCCCTCGGCCACCACCACCCAGTTGTTCTCCAGTTCCAGATGGATGCGTTCCTTATTCACCAGTAGCTTGCTGAGGCCGCGCAGGGTGCTGCGAAGGGCGATGAGCGTATAGCCCACAGGCACACCCAGATTGCGGAGCACCGTGCTGTCGGTCAGGTCGCGCTGTAGTCGCGACACGGGCAGTTTCTCTGCCAGATGTCCCAGCAGCGCATTGGCGAGGCCAAGGTTTCCTTCCGAATTCTCAAAGTCGATGGGATTGACCTTGTGCGGCATGGCCGATGACCCCACTTCACCTTCCTTGATGCGCTGCTTGAACAGGTCGTTCATCACATACATCCAAAAGTCCCTGTCAAGGTCGAGTATTATGGTGTTGATCCTTCGAAGGGCATCGCACCAGGCCGCGATGTTGTCATAGTGCTCAATCTGTGTAGTGGTCTGCGAGCGCTGAAGTCCAAGCGTTCCGTTCACAAAATCGTTGGCAAATGCAGTCCAGTCAATGTCCGGATAGGCCACATGGTGTGCGTTGAAATTGCCTGTGGCCCCACCGAATTTGGCAGAATATGGCACGGCCTTCAATTGTTGTATCTGGGCGTCAAGTCGTTCCACGAATACAAGGACCTCTTTGCCCAGCCTTGTCGGTGAGGCCGGTTGTCCATGGGTGCGTGCCAGCAATGGAATGTCCATCCAATCTGTGGCCAACCGCCTCAGCGTGTCAAGCAGGTCATTCAACAGTGGCAGATAGACCTCTGTGGTGGCCTCCTTCATCATCAGGGGGGTTGCCGTGTTGTTGATGTCCTGACTGGTGAGGCCGAAATGCACGAACTCCTTTATTTCTCCCACCCCCAGAGCATCCAGTTTTTCCTTGATCAGATATTCGACCGCCTTCACATCGTGGTTGGTGGTCTGTTCCAGAACCTTCACGCGGGCTGCATCGGCCTCCTTGAAATCCAGATAGATGGACCGTAGGGCAGGGAAAACGCTATGGTCAATTGATCTGAGCTGAGGCAATGGCAGCTTGCAGAGCGCGATGAAATACTCCATCTCCACGCGCACGCGGTAGCGGATGAGGGCCGCCTCGGAGAAATAGGCCGACAGGTCGGTGGTGTGACGCGCGTATCGGCCATCAAGGGGCGACACGGCATTCAGAACATTGATTTCCATCTGCCAAAACTAACGAGGACTGGCGGCATGGAGAAATGAAAAAGCCCCGCCCCGCTTTTGCGGGACGGGGCCTTCATAAAAGGGGTCTCCAGACCTTAGTTACAGGTGTAACCGATAGACTCGAGGTAAGTAGCGTAGTCGTCCCAGTTGTCATAGCCTGTGGCCAGATCCTCCTCGCAGATCTCTGCGGTGGCGAAGGTGCAACAGTTGTCCTTACAGGAAGTCATGGTCATGGCCACGAAACCAAGGGCAGGAATAAGGGTAAGAAATGCTTTTTTCATGGGTTGATTGGTTTTGGTTAGTGATGCAATTGTACACATGATATTGCAATTCGGCATACGTAAATCTACTTAAAACAATCTGCCTCGATTGTTTTTCATTCACACGTGTAGCCAAGTCCTTCCAAATAGGTCTGGCATTCTTGCCAATCTGCCTGCCCCGCGCATTCTGAATCACCTTCGCAGACCTTGTTCACACCAAGTGTGCAACAGTTGTCCTGACAGGAACCGGCAAGAAGGGAGATGAGGCCGAACAGGGCGGGGAAGAGGAACGATTTTTTCATGGTAGAGTGGATTTGCTGTGCTAAAGGTGAGAATTTCCATCTTCATCGGATGTGTTCACAAGAGTGCGAACTTCGCGGCCCGATGAAACCTGAGCATCCCATACGTGTCGCTGCGGTGAGCTACGTGAACACATACCCTTTCCTGCACGGGCTGCACAACGATGCGACACTGATGGAGTCGATCGGTCTGCGATTGGAGACGCCCTCCGAGTGCGCACGTCTCATGCTGAGCGGAGAGGCCGATCTCGGGCTTATTCCAGTGGCCGTTATTCCTCAGATGAAGGAGGCGCATATCGTCACAGGCTTTTGCATTGGTGCTGATGGGCCGGTCGATTCGGTCTGTCTCTTCAGTGAGGTTCCGCTGAAGGATGTCACCGGGATTCTGCTCGATTTCCAGTCGCGCACCTCCGTGATGCTGATGCGCGTGCTGGCCCAACACCATTTTCACATCACACCCGAATGGCGGGATGCAGGTGAGGGTTTTATAGATAGGATCGCGGGACCGACTGCCGGGATTGTGATCGGTGACCGCGCCTTTCCCTTGCGCACTCGTTTTCCGGTGGTCATCGATCTGGCGGAAGAATGGAAGGCGCTGACGGGCCTGCCTTTCGTGTTCGCATGCTGGGTGAGCAACAGGCCGTTGCCCACGGAATTCCTGGACAGGTTCAATGCTGCGCTGCAATACGGGGTGGCTCACCGCCAAGATGCCATTGTGAACCGTTCCATGCCTAACGAACAGGACATGATAGCTTATGTGAACCATCGTGTATCATACACCTTGGACGAAAGAAAACGTGAGGCGTTGCAACTTTTCACCCGTTGGTCGGGTATGGTCTGACACATCTTGGAGCTGACTTTCACCCTGATGTCGGCACATCGTAAAACCTTACTTTAGTCCGGTCTCAAAAACACTCAGATGAAGAGAATCATAGCCCTTTCAACCTTCGCTTTTTTGCTTTGCACCGCTCAATCCAACGCACAGGTTCTGGGCAGTCCGGACGTGATCCGCATGACCCAGGCCAAGAACCGGGTTACGGAAGGTGACTATCATGCCGCGTTGGACATCTACCTTCAGCTCTACACCGCGCATGGCACCAACCCACTGCTCAACTACCGCATGGCCGAGGCCTACTTGGCCTTGAAGCAAGGACAGGACGCCCTCTCCTATCTTGACAAGGCCCGTGAACTCGACCCGGCTGTGGACAAGGCCTTGGATTACAGCTCTGCCTTGGCCTATCAGATGGTGGGCAAGCATGAGACCGCACTCAAACATGTCGATGCCTATATGAAGCAGGAGAAGTTGAGCAAGGAGAGCATTGAAAACGCTGAGCAATTGCGTGCCCAGTGCAACACCACGCTCGAACTGATGGCCAGCCCCGTGAATGTAAAGATTTCAAGCGCCAGTCCCAATATCAACACCGCTGACCATCACGAGTATCATCCGTCCATCTCTGCCGATGGAAGCATCATGGTGTTCACATCGCGGAGGGCTGCCGGTGATTTTTCGGCCAAGGACCCTTATGACAGCGATTTCTATGAAAAGGTGTTCATCACCTATTGGAGCGACAGTCTGCGCGATTGGGCACCTGCCGAGCCGATTCCCGGCAGCATCAACAGCAAGGACCGCCATGATGCGGCCCTGAGCATTTCTGCCGATGGGAAGCAGGTATTCCTTTATCGGAACGAGAATGGGGGAGACATCTTCGTGAGCAAGACCCGAATGAACAAAGGCGCATCAGACGCCATGCAGGTGCCCGGTGCGGATGTCAACCGTCTCATAAGCCTGAACCGTTGGGGCAATGCCACCTCTTTGGGCAAACCTGTCAACAGCAGCTATTGGGAAAGCTATGGGGCCATATCGGCCGATGCCAACACGCTCTATTTCTCCTCTGAACGCCCCAAAGGTCAAGGCAGTGGCGATATATGGATGTCGAAGCGTTTGGGAGGCAACGAATGGGCCGTGCCTGTGAACATGGCCGGGATCAACACCATTGAGGATGAGAAGTCCGTGTTCATGCACCCTGATGGAAAGACCATATTCTTCAGCAGCAAGGGCCACAGGAATATGGGCGGCTATGACATCTTCCGTTCGGTGCTGGGCACTGACGGCCGTTGGAGCCAGCCCGAGAACCTCGGCTATCCCATCAACACGTCTGGTGACGAGTTCGACTTTGTGCTGTCCACCGATGGCAAGACGGCCTATTACTGTTCCAGCGTAAAGGGTTCGCAGAAGTTCGACATCATGAAGATCGACCTGAGCAACTACAATGTGCTGAGCGAAAATCGTCTTGAAGCGGTGAAGTCGGGTCTCAGTATTGTGCGTGGCTCGGTGAACAATGCCTCAGGAAATGGAGTTGCGACCACGGTGGTGTTTCTCGACCCCAATGGCGGGAAGATATTGGGAGAGGCTGCTTCTGATGAAGATGGAGGCTATTTCATCGCGCTGCCCGGCAACGTGGAGTACGAAATTCTTGTGAATGCCACGGCCTACAAGGAATACCGTCATCGCATCAAACTTGCCTTGGAGAAGGATGGCAGTACTCAGACTGTCAACCATTCATTCACATTGCAGGCCAAGTAGGGCCTCCGAAGTCGGTAAGGGAAGGTCATTTCTGCCTTGCTTCCAGCACCTCCGTCACATCCTTGAGTGCGAATCCTTTCGCCTGCAGAAGGATGATGTAGTGATACATGAGGTCGGCCGCTTCATTGAGAAACAGGCCGTCATTGCTGTCCTTGGCCTCAATGACCAGTTCCACGGCCTCTTCGCCCACCTTCTGCGCCACCTTGTTGATGCCTTTGGCAAAGAGCTGTGACGTGTAACTCTCAGGATTCGGGTTGTCCTTCCTGTCGGCAACGACCCGCTGAAGCTCTGAGAGGAACCCGAAATGCGGTTCGTTCCTTCCGTTCCAGCACGTGTCTGTGCCTTTGTGGCAAGTGGGGCCTTGGGGGCGCACAAGCACCAGCAGCGTGTCATTGTCGCAATCGAGGTGCATCTCGACCAGATGGAGGAAGTTGCCGCTCTCCTCGCCCTTCACCCACAGTCGGCCTTTGCTGCGGCTGAAGAAGGTCACTTTCCCAGTGGTCCTTGTCTGCTCAACGGCCTCGGCATTCATATAGCCCAGCATCAGCACAGCCCTGGTGCTTGCATCCTGAATGATGGCGGGCACAAGGCCGCTGCCTTTGTCGAAGTCGATGGGAGTGTTCAAGGAATAAGGTTTAAGGTTCAAAGTTCAAAGTTGGCATGGCGTTCTATCCTCAGATCCTCATTGCGATTCCTTGCCGTTGCAGTTCGTGCTTGAGTGCCGGGATGGGAATCTCTTTGAAATGGAACACACTTGCGGCCAGTGCGGCATCTGCATTCCCGAGTGTGAAGGCGTCTGCGAAATGCTGCATGGTGCCTGCCCCGCCCGAGGCGATGATGGGAACATGGACGAGGTCGGACAGTTTGCGCAATGCACCGTTCGCGAACCCGTTCTTGGTGCCATCGTGATCCATGCTGGTGAACAGCACTTCGCCCGCGCCCAGTTGCTCGGCCTGCTTCACCCAGTCGAAAAGGTCTATGTCGGTGGCCACCTTGCCGCCCACGAGATGCACTTTCCATTGGCCGCGGACCTGTTTG
>JAIPBJ010000053.1 GCA_021739625.1 Flavobacteriales bacterium
GGAAGGTGAAGGCATCGTTGCCAACCTTGGAGACGGGGCCTTGCACATGCGAGGAGTCGGAAGTGCCTGTGACGGTGGCGTTGTCGCGCACGCGGAGCACGCTGCCGCTGCCCTGCGGACGTATGTACCCCTTCACCAGTTGGAGGTTGTTGTAGATGTCGGCTGTGCCGTTGAGGACCATGTTGCCACTGGGCTTGTCGATGCGCAGGTCGCGGTGGGAGATGCCGTTGTTGATCGCGGTGGTGGCCGTCCAGTTCTGGTCGCCCGTGCCGCAGAGCGTGACCTTGCCGTTGGTGGTGACCCCAAAGCTGATACCGGCATTGACGGCATTGGCCGTAACATCGCCATAGAGGAGTGAGTTCTGGGCCCATGCCCAGGCGATGTAGCCGGTACCATTGGTGGTCAGGCTAAGGTCGCCCATCACGGTGTCGGGATAGTAGAGCCCATAAATGGAAGCGGAGGATCCGATGGCATGCACAATGCTCACATCCTTATAGAATCGGTTGCCCCCGTTGCTGACGGTCACCCCTCCGTTGCGGGTCAATACCACATTCTCCATGAAACGGTTGCGGGTGCAGACGGTCATGCTGGCCGTCACATTCACAGTGCCCTCGAACCGCGAGTTCGCTAACCGCACCAAATATGCCCCGGTCGTATGGAAATGCCCTTTGAGGACGCTTCCCGTGCCAATGTCCAGCTGGGTGGTTGCCCCGAGGTTGTCAAGCACAATGGTGTCGGCCGCCTGCTGCACCAAGTGGTAGAGCACGAGCCCACCTGTAAATCCGGCCGAGTCAATCTTGATGGTGCTGCCCGGAGCCAAGGTGACAGCCCCAGTGCCAACGAAGGCGACCCCGCCCTGATCGGCCCTGAGGATGAGGTCGCCAGCGAAATAGCTGCATTGATTGTTCGCATGAAAACTGACGCTTCCGGTGGAAAGCTGCTCGATGCGCACATCGCCCCCATAGTAGTTGTTGTTGGTGTACTTGCTAAGAATAAAGCCCATCTTGGAGGTGTTGGTGATGGTGAGGGAGGTGAAGAAGGTGTCTGCGACCCCATAGCTGAATTGGAATGATGAGGTGTCCTTGCACAGCAGATGGGTTACCCCCTCATAGTCGTTCCCCGCTCCATAGCTCACCTTGTTGCCCTTGCTGCTGAGACGGGTGCTGTCGGCAAAGGTGCTGTAATACATGACGAACTTGCTGCTCTCCATGTCCACTTTGCAATCGAAGTTGACCGTGGTGAATATCGAGCTGTCGGCACGGGTGCCGGTCTGAAGGAACATGCCATCGGTCACGGTGGCATTGGTAAGATGTGCAGTGCCCGTCACGGTCAGGGTGTGCCCGTCAAGGTCTATGGTGCCAGCGGTCTGCTTGATACGCAGCACCGTGCGGTCGGTGTCGAGCACCGGAGCGTTGGCTGTGCTGCCGATGATGACGCGGTCGCCCGCACCGGGCACCGAGGCAGGCGACCAGTTGGTGGCCGTGCCCCAGTCAGTACCGGTGGCGCCTGTCCATGTATAATTGGTCTGGGCCGTGGCAGCCGTGGCTGCAAGCAGGAGGGCAACAAGGAGGGAGGACAAGGATTTCATGTCAATTATCAATTATCAATTAACGATCAGCAATTATCAATTGTGGGGGGGTGGAGCGAACAGCAAAAGGCGAACAGCGAACAGCGCATTTCTACTCCGCCCAGCTTCCGGTGCCTATGGTCTGGCCTGCGCTGCGCAGTTCCACATACATGGCATTTATGCCGAGGTGGCGACCGATGCCGATGCGCCATCCGCCATCGGAGGCAGGGGCCACCCATGTGCTGTCGGGCCACGTTTGCGCGCTGAGCGGGAACACCTTGGTGAGGAACGAAGTGTCGCCCGGCACAAGTCCGGCCCGAACCTCCACACTGCCGCCCAGGGCAGGGCACTGGACCACGGTCTCGTGGATCAGGAACTGCATATCGTTCTCGGAGAGGCCCGCTGTGCTGATGTAGGCGGGCACCTGACGGGTCACCTGAAGCGACTGCGCGAATGCTGCGGTTCCGCACAGGGCGGAGGAGATGGCGACCGTGAGGAGGAGGGAGAGGAGCTTTTTCATGGGATGAGGTTTAGCAATGAGCAATTATCAATGGGCAATTCAGGGTTTCAGGAGACAGCGAATGGCGAACAGCCCGCCTGCCTTGGCCCCTCCCCGCCAAAGGCGGGAGGGGGAGTTGGCAGGGCGGCATCAGGGCTTTGGGTCGGGGGTAGTGTCGGTGTCAACGCCAATGCTCACCAGCAGGCTCACCACTTCGGAGTAGAGACCCACAGGCTTGTCGTTGAGCAGATAGCGCAGGCGGTAGTGGCGCCATTCGGCAGCGGCAGTGCGGTTGGGCGATGTGTCCTCCCAGGGGCTGCGCATGTCCTTGTCCACCTCTTTCCAAGTGGAACCGTCCAGACTGCGCTCCACAATGACACCCTGCATGCGCCCCTTGACCCATTCGATGACCACCATGTCGGGCAGCACCTGCGTGCCCGAGATGCGCGGCATGGAGGTCGAAGGGTCGAAGACGGTCACAGCGCCCTCCAGCCCGAGGTTCTCGCCATCGGCCACCGTGTAGGCGATGTGGGCCTTGATGCGGTTGGCGATGGCCGAGGCCCTTTTTACGATGCCGGGCGCAGTGGTGAGCATAGGGATTGTCGGCATGGTGCCTATGACGCTGGGGCTGCCGCCCGGAGGCACGCCATCGCGCAGCTCGTTCTTGCGGCCGGTCACACTCTGACCATAAGAGGCCATGGCATCGGCATGGGCGAGCAGGGCCTCGAAATCGGTGGCCGAGGCCTGCAGGTCCATTACCTCCATGGCCGTGATGCCATACTTGGTCGCATAGTCACCGATCTTGTTGGCCATGTTGCGCAGCCAGTCGCGCAGTCCAAGGTCGGTATTGGGGAGAAAGTACTTTTTCATGGGTATTGTCTTTTTGAGTTAAGAATCAATGAATGGCAAGTGATAGGGGTATTCGCATTCGGTCCGTGCCGCTATGGAAGGATCGCCCCGTATGCACGTCCAGCAATCGGACGTTGACGTCCGATCATTGGACGTTGACACGGAACCATTGGACGTTAACGTCCGATCGCTGGACGTTGACACGGAATGGCTGGACGTTGACCCGGAACCATTGGACGTTGACGTCCGATCGCTGGACGTTGACACGGAATGGCTGGACGTTGACCCGGAACCGTTGGACGTTAACGTCCGATCGCTGGACGTTGACCCGGAATCATTCCGTGTTGACGCAGAATGGCAGTGCGTGTGCGCGTCAAGGTGCTGCAATGGCGCAGCAGGGGTGCTCGCTGGTGTTATGCTGTGATGCTGTGACCGACCGCATTCCATGGCCGCTGCACCCCCTAACGGGGCCGAGAACGGGTGTGGAACAGTAACGGTAGGAAAATTTCTCATCCCTATGCTTGTGGTATGGCAAAACTGCACTACATTGGCGGCCTCAAACCTGACACAAATGGCCGATTAACGGCACTTGCCGATTTTCCCACATTTCTGTCCCCAATAATTGGAACCATGGGCATAGGACAAAAACTATTCATCCTTCGCAAGATCAAAGGCTACACTCAGGAATCCGTGGCCTTCCAGTTAGGTGTAAGCGAACGCACCGTACACCGCTGGGAACTTGGGGCAGATATCAAGCTCTCCTTCTATGAAAAGTATTGCAAGCTGCTGGACGTGACCCACGAACAGGTGAAGAACACAGACCCCAACAGCTTCTTCAAGGGCAAGGACAAGCCGGAGGGCGAGGACAAGCAGGAGGACAAGGACGGGCCGGAGGACAAGGACAGGCCAGAAGGCGAGGACAGGCCAGAAGGCGAGGACAGGCCGGAGGACGGGAAGTGAGCCGCATGGGCCGGACCTCTGCGGCACGAAGCTGAAATGGAACCGGCCCGCACCTGCCACGCTGTTCACACCACGCTGTTCATTGAACGTTGCCCCGATGACGGCCACCGCTTCCATCACCGTTACATTTGCACACATGAAGCGGTTCAAGCGCATATTGGCAGTGGTGTATCCCTACGTGCGCAACAAGTTCATTTTCACCGGGCTGCTGTTCCTCCTCTGGATAGGGTTCATTGACGACAACAACATCGTAGCACAGGTGAAATCGCGCCTGAAACTGGCAGAAGTGAAGCGCGAGCGCGAATTCTACCTGCAAGAGACCCTACAGAGTTCTGAAGACCTCAAACTGCTGCAGAACGACCGTGCGCTGCTCGAAAAATTCGCCCGCGAGAAATACCTGATGAAGAAGGAGAACGAAGAGATATTCATCTTCACCACAGAAGAGTAGCCGGTACGGTCATCACATCCTATAAATGAAACTCCTCAGGAAGCTCTGCGCCATTCATGCCCCATCGGGCAACGAAGGGGCCATGACGGAGTTCCTGCTGGCCCATATCCAGCAGAACCTGTCGCGGTGGAAGGTGCAGCCCAAGGTGCTTGCCGGTGGGCTGTTTCAGGAGAACATCATCCTCGTTTTCGGAGACCGCCCCCGCACGGCCATCTTTGCCCACATCGACAGCATCGGTTTCACCGTGCGCTATGGGCATCAGCTGGTGAAGATCGGTGGCCCGGTGCTGCAGGACGGCATCGCCCTTGTGGGCAGCGACAGCGCAGGAGCGGTGGAATGCACCCTCACGGTCGATGAGCACAGCAACGCCCTCGGCTATTCCTATCACCGCGAGCTGGACCGTGGCACCGACCTCACTTTCAGGCCCGATTTCCGCGAAACGCACGACACCGTGCAATGCTGCTACATGGACAACCGCCTCGGAGTGTGGAATGCCCTGCAAGTGGCCGAAACACTGGAAGAGGGCATCATCGTCCTCAGCACACGCGAAGAGCACGGGGGCGGGGCAGTGGGCTTTCTGGGCAGGCATGTCTTTGAGGAATATGGTGTACACCGGGCGCTCATATCAGACATCACCTGGGTCACCGAGGGCGTGCGAGCGGGGCAGGGCGTGGCCATCTCCATGCGCGACCGAGGGCTGCCAAGGCGCAATTATCTCAACAGCATCATCGCATTGGCCAAAGAGAGCGGCATCCCGTTCCAGTTGGAGGTCGAGGGCTCGGGCGGCAGTGACGGCCTCGAACTGCAGAGCAGCCCCTATCCGTGGGAATGGGTCTTCATCGGGGCACCCGAAGACCACGTGCATTCGCCCGATGAGACCGTTCACAAGCACGACATCAGCGCCATGGTCGAGATGTACCGGTTCATGATGAAAAGACTTTAGGTGGAGTTGATAAATGATTAAAAATTAACGAATAACGAATAGTGAATAACGATTAACGATTTGCGAACAGCGAATAGCTCACAGCCAATGCCCAGCAGAATATGAGGTTTGAAACAGCCATCACATTGAAGGAACTGGCCGCAAGGACAGGCTGCAGGGCAGTAGGGAATCCCGGCCTGCTGGTCACCGGCCTCAATGAGATCCACAGGGTGGAGGTGGGCGATGCGACCTTCTGCGACCATCCGAAATACTACGCCAAGGCATTGGCATCCAAGGCCACGGTGGTCATCATAGACAATGAGGTGGCCGTGCCCGCAGGCAAGGCACTGCTGGTGTGCGACCGTCCTTTTGATGTGTTCACCGAGCTGAGCCGCCAACTGCGCAACCTGCAGCCCGCGTCCGAGACCATTTCGGCCACCGCAAGGGTGGGGGAGGGCACAGTGCTCATGCCGGGCGTGTTCGTAGGCCGCAATGTGACCATCGGCAAACACTGTTTCATCCACCCCAACGTGACCATCAGTGACGGTACGGTGATGGGCGACCGCGTCACCGTGCATGCTGGCACGGTCATCGGGTCAGACGCATTCTATTACAAGAGGAGGGAGGTCTATGAGAAACTCCACTCTTGCGGACACGTGCAGATAGACGATGATGTGGAGATAGGCGCCTGCTGCACCATCGACAGGGGCGTAAGCTCGGTGACCCGCATCGGCAGCGGCACCAAGATCGACAACATGGTACACATAGGCCACGACACGGTCGTTGGGCGCAACTGCCTCTTTGCGGCCCAAGTGGGCATTGCAGGCGTTGTCACCGTGGAGGATGATGTCATACTCTGGGGGCAGGTGGGCGTGCAGAAAGACCTCACCATTGGCCAGGGCGCGGTGGTGCTCGGACAGTCGGGAATCGGAAAATCGCTCAAAGGCGGCATCACCTATTTCGGCAGCCCGGTGCGTGAGGCACGAGAGAAGATGAAAGAGCTCGCCCTCATCAAGCAGTTGCCCGAGATCGTGCAGAAACTCAGGCATTGATCCGTGCAGGCCGAAGGGTCGCATACGTGAAACACGTATTGGTCGCCAGTTTCGGTGGGTTGGTCTAAAAGCCGAACCTCCAGCATGTTATTGCGTTACCTTTAGACCGAAGACAACTACAGGGCCGTGTCAAGCATAAGCGCAAGTAAGAACGAACAACTCATTCTTGAGACCCTCAAGATTGCCAACTCTGCCTTGAAGTTGAAGAACCTCAAGCTCAATTCGCTGCTCGAGATCACCAACGCGATCAATAGCAACTTCTCGAGCCAGCAACTGCTCAAGATCTTTGAATTCGTGCTGCGCAATCAACTCAACATAGGGCGTCTACTGTTCTATGCCAAGGAGGATGGCGCTTGGAATGTGAAGATCCGCCACGGGCTGATGCGCGATGTGCCCGTGCCTGACGTGCAGACCGATCTGCATGGCCTTTTGAAAGTGCAGGAGCAGAAAGATGGCGAAGAGCTGATATTCGGTCAGTTTGAAGTGGTCATCCCCGTCCTTCACAAATCAGAGGCATTGGCGTACCTGCTGCTGGGCGATGTGAATGAGGATCTGATAGAGAACACCAAGACCAAGCACGTCCCATTCATCCAGACGCTCGCCAACGTGATCACCGTGGCCGTGGAGAACAAGCGGCTATTCCGTCAGAATATCCTTCAGGCGGGAGTGAAAAGGGAAATGGAACTGGCGAGCGAGGTGCAGTCCATGCTCTTTCCGAGGCGGCTGCCCAACAACGAATATGTGGAAATGGCCGCGCTGCACCAGCCGCACCAGGAGGTCGGTGGCGACTATTATGACGTGTTCGACCTGGGTGGCAATGAAGTGGCCTTCTGCATTGCCGATGTTTCGGGAAAAGGGGTGTCGGCCGCGTTGCTGATGTCCAACTTTCAAGCAAATCTGCGGGCCCTGTTCCGTCACGAGACTTCACTTACAGATCTGGTACAGGAACTGAACGCCAAGGTGCTCAGCAGTGCCATGGGCGAAAAGTTCATCACCATGTTCATCGCCAAGTACAATTATGTGACCCGCGTGATGCAGTATATCAATGCCGGGCAATGCCCGCCACTGCTGCTGAGTGGCGACACGGTAAGCACACTGGGCACAGGTTGCCCGGGAATCGGAATGCTGGACGAACTGAACAATGTTCGGGAAGGCATCATCATCATGGGGCCTGACGACCTTGTCTTTGCCTACACCGATGGTGTCGTTGAGCTGGAGAATGCGGGCAACCGCGAATATGGGCAGCACCGTCTGGAACTGGTACTTCTCGAAAATCAAGGGCTCTCACCGAGAGAGGTGAACGCGAACGTGATGACGCATCTGCGCAAATTCAAAGGCGACTGTCCTTATGTGGACGACATAGCCCTGTTGTCGGTGGCATTCAAATAGAATCCCTACACCTTGTTCTGAGACGCATTGAATGCGTCTCTACCGTTCAAACACATTCGGGCACGCTCTCAGCGGGTTGCCATCACGGTCGTCCGAGCAAGCAGTATTCAGCTTTTCTTCTCCGTTCTGGCCTTCTTCACAGTGATGCTGAGTTCCTCGGCATCCTTGGCGTGGGCAATGATGATCACGTCTCCTGCAACAGCATCTGAACCGATGAGCTGCTCGGCCAATGGATCTTCCATATATTTCTGAATGGCACGCTTGAGGGGCCTTGCACCGTAGGCAGGATCGTAGCCCTTGTCTGCAAGGAAGTTCTTGGCGTCCTGTGTGATCTCGACATCGAAACCGATCTCTTTGATGCGCTTTAGCACATGTCGCAGTTCAAGATCGATGATCTTGTGGATGTCCTCCTCCTTCAGTTGAGTGAACAGCACCACATCATCAATTCGATTGAGGAACTCCGGGGCGAATGCCTTCCTCAATGCCTTCTCGATCACACCACGGGCATGCTCGTCCGATGCTGTGGTCTTCGCCTGCGTGGCAAACCCCACACCTTGGCCGAAATCCTGCAACTGGCGCGAACCTATGTTGGAGGTCATGATGACGATGGTGTTCTTGAAATCGATCTTACGGCCCATGCTGTCGGTCATCATACCATCGTCCAACGCCTGCAACAGCAGGTTGAACACATCGGGGTGGGCCTTCTCGATCTCGTCCATCAGCACCACCGAATAGGGCTTTCTGCGAACTTTTTCGGTAAGCTGACCGCCCTCCTCATAGCCCACATAGCCCGGAGGGGCACCAATGAGGCGGCTCACAGCGAATTTTTCCATGTATTCGCTCATGTCGATGCGGATGAGCGCATCCTCCGAGTCGAACAGATAGCGCGATATGACCTTGGCCAGCTCGGTCTTGCCCACACCGGTAGGCCCAAGGAATATGAAGCTTCCGATGGGCTTGTTGGGATCTTTAAGGCCAGCCCTGTTGCGCTGAATGGCCCGCACCACCTTCTTAATGGCCTCATCCTGCCCGATCACACTGCCTTGCAGGTTCTCGAACATCGTTTTGAGCCGCTCCATTTCGTTGAGGGCCACGCGCTGCACAGGAATGCCGGTCATCATACTCACCACTTCCGCCACATGGTCGGCAGTCACAGTCTCGCGATTCTCCTTGGTGTCGTCTTCCCACTTCTTCTTCTCGCGGTCCAGCTCCTCGGTCAGTTTGCGTTCCTTGTCGCGCAGGTCGGCCGCTTCCTCATACTTCTGGTTTCGCACCACACGGTTCTTGTCCTCTTTCACAGCGTCAACGGCCGCCTCCAACTCCACAATGCGCTCTGGCACTCTGATGTTGGTGATATGCACCCTGCTGCCCACCTCATCCAGGGCATCGATGGCCTTATCGGGCAGGAAACGGTCGGTCATGTAACGGTTGGTGAGCGTCACACAGGCATCGATCGCCTCATCGGTATAGATCACGTTGTGATGGTCCTCATACTTGTCCTTGATGTTCTGAAGTATCTGGATGGTCTCTGCGGGAGAAGTGGGTTCCACGAGCACCTTTTGGAAACGTCTCTCCAAAGCTCCGTCCTTCTCAATGTACTGGCGGTACTCATCGAGCGTGGTGGCCCCGATGCACTGCACCTCGCCACGGGCCAGGGCCGGCTTGAACATGTTTGATGCGTCCATGGAGCCGCTTGCACCTCCCGCACCGACTATGGTGTGGATCTCGTCAATGAACAGGATCACATCGGGCGATTTTTCCAGCTCGTTCATCACGGCCTTCATGCGTTCCTCGAACTGCCCGCGATACTTGGTCCCTGCCACCAGCGAGGCGAGATCCAGGGTCACTACGCGTTTGCCATAGAGCACACGGCTCACCTTGCGCTTCACGATGCGTAGGGCAAGGCCCTCGGCTATGGCAGATTTGCCCACGCCCGGTTCTCCTATCAGAATAGGGTTGTTCTTCTTTCTCCTTGAAAGGATCTGCGACACACGCTCAATCTCCTTCTCGCGACCCACCACAGGATCGAGCTTGCCGTCCTCAGCGGCCTTGGTCAGGTCGCGCCCGAAATTGTCCAGCACCGGGGTCTTGGATTTTGACTCGCCCTGCTTCTTGGCCGTGCCTCCGCTTGCACCACCGCGTCCGCCACCGAATCCTTCCGGATCGTCTTCCTCATCAGAGGAACTGCTGCGGTGTTTGGCCTGTGGCGGGCGCGATTCGCCCATCAGGGTCATCAGCTCTTCTTTCACAAGCGCATAGTCCACACCGAGGTTCTTCATAGTGCGGGTCACCACGTTGTCCTCATCTCTTAGTATGGCCAAAAGCACATGCTCGGTGTTCACCTCGATGCTTTTGAACACTTTGGCCTCCAGATAGGTCAGCTTCAGGGCCTTCTCAGCCTGTTTGATGAGAGGGATGTTGCCCACCGTCACCTTTTTGAAGGTGGCCCCGCTGCGGGTGGCGCTCTCAAGGTCTCTGCGCAGGTCGGGCATGTCCACTCCCAACGCTGTGAGCACGCGCAGGGCCGTGCCCTCACCTTCCCTTATAATGCCGAGCATGAGATGCTCGGTGCCGATGTAGTCGTGACCAAGGCGCAGGGCCTCCTCTCGACTGTAGTTCAGCACTTCTTTCACTCTCAGTGAAAACTTCGATTCCATGTCCATGTCCTTGCTTCTCAGATTTATCCCCTCAGTTCATTCTGCCAGTAGTTTCGGCAATTTCAAAAGTATCGCGCCACAAAGGTACGGGGTGCGGCACGCAGTGCAATTATCCACAGAAATCTGTTAGTAAATGGTGGGGTATGGGCAGGTGAAACGCGACTGCCAAAGCCGCATGAAGACGTACTTTCGGCCTTCGGTTCATTTTAAGGCGGTAGGTCTTTTTCAAATCAGGACCCTCATCGGAACCAGTTCAGGACATTGAACTTTGAACCTTTAATATTGAACCGTTGAACAATTAATCCTTAAACATTTACGTCCTTCATCTCACGCAGTGAATAAAGGCGTTTCAAACTGAATCGGAAGCATGGCAGACGAGCTGGAAGGAGGATCAAGGATCATCCCCATCAACATTGAGGAGGAAATGAAGACCGCCTACATCGACTATTCGATGTCGGTGATCGTTAGCAGGGCATTGCCCGATGTGCGTGACGGACTGAAACCCGTTCACCGAAGGGTGCTGTTCGGCATGAAGGAACTGGGCGTGCTGCACAACCGTGCGCACAAGAAGAGCGCAAGGATCGTGGGTGAGGTGCTCGGTAAGTATCACCCGCACGGTGATACTTCTGTGTATGACACCATGGTGCGCATGGCCCAGGAATGGAGCCTGCGCTATCCTTTGGTGGACGGACAGGGAAACTTCGGCTCGGTGGACGGTGACAGCCCAGCCGCGATGCGATATACGGAAGCCCGCCTGCGCAGGATTGCAGAGGAGCTGCTGGCCGACATCGACAAGGAGACCGTTGATTTCCGCCTCAACTTCGATGACACGCTTGAAGAGCCGACCGTGCTTCCGAGCCGTGTGCCCAACCTGCTGGTCAACGGCTCTGCCGGCATTGCCGTGGGCATGGCCACCAACATGGCCCCGCACAACCTCACAGAGGCCATCAATGGCATCATCGCCTATATCGATGATCGCGATATCGACATCAATGGGCTGATGGAGCACATCAAGGCCCCCGATTTTCCGACTGGAGGTTATATATATGGATATGACGGGGTGCGAGAAGCATTCGAAACAGGCAGAGGACGCATCGTGATGCGCGCCCGGGCCGAATTCGAGGAGATGCCGGGCGGCCGCGAGCAGATCATTGTGACCGAGATTCCTTATCAGGTCAACAAGGCCAACATGATCAAGGCCACCGCAGATCTGGTGAACGATAAGAAGATAGAGGGCATCAGTGATATCCGTGACGAGAGTGACCGCAATGGCATGCGCATCGTCTATGAACTGAAGCGCGACTGCATTCCGAACGTGGTGCTCAACAACCTCTATAAGCATACCGCGCTGCAGACTTCTTTCAGCGTCAACAATATAGCCCTTGTCCACGGCCGGCCCGAAATGCTGACCCTCAAGGACATGATTGTGCATTTTGTGGCCCACAGGCACGATGTGGTGGTGCGCAGAACTCAGTTTGAACTGCGTGAGGCCGAGAAAAGGGCACATATCCTTAAAGGGCTCATCATTGCAGTGAACAATCTGGATGAGGTCATCAAGATCATCCGCGAGTCGCGTACACCAGATGAAGCAAGGCTGGAACTGGAAACCCGGTTCGACTTGGACGACATCCAGAGCAGGGCCATCATCGACATGCGTCTGCGTGCCCTTACCGGTCTGGAGATAGACAAGCTGAAGGAAGAGTATGAGGAACTGATGAAGTTCATCAACCACCTCAATGACATCCTGTCCAACGAGGACCTCAGAATGCAGATCATCAAGGACGAACTGATCGAGATCCGGGACCGTTATGGCGATGCCCGAAGGAGCGAGATCGTCTATAATGCCAACGACCTCCGCATGGAGGACATGATCGCAGACGAGGAAGTGGTCATAACCATTTCTCACCTCGGCTACATCAAGCGCACCCCGCTCACCGAATACCGTGTGCAGAGCAGAGGAGGAGTGGGGTCGCGTGCCAGCACCACGCGTGACGAGGATTTCCTCGAACACATCTTCATTGCCACCAACCACAACCACATGCTGTTCTTTACCGAGAAGGGCCGTTGTTTCTGGATGAAGGTCTATGAGATACCTGAAGGCACCAAGACAAGCAAGGGCCGCGCCATTCAGAATCTGCTGAACATAGAGTCGGATGATAAGGTGATGGCCTATATGAACGTGCTGAACCTCAAGGATGATGAGTACATCAATAATCACTACGTGATCATGTGTACCAAGAAGGGCATCATCAAGAAGACAACGCTGGAGGCATATTCTCGGCCACGTGTCAATGGTATCAACGCCATTGTGGTTCGCGATGGTGACCAGTTGCTGGAAGCACGCCTCACCAGTGGTCAGGACGAAGTGATGCTGGCCCTGAAGAGCGGGCGTGCGATCCGTTTCAACGAAAGCAAGGTGCGACCAATGGGGCGCACAGCGTCAGGTGTGCGTGGCATCACCATCGAAAATGACAATGACGAGGTGGTAGGAATGATCGCCATCAACGACCCGTCCACACAGACCGTTCTGGTGGTTTCGGAGAAAGGTTATGGCAAACGCAGTTTCCTCAACGACCCTGAGGACGGTGAACCCGTGTATCGTGTCACCAACCGGGGTGGCAAGGGTGTAAAGACCATCAATGTGACCGAGAAAACAGGTGAGTTGGTCGCAATTAAGGACGTGCGTGACGGGGACGACCTGATGATCATCAACCGGTCCGGCATTGCCATCCGCATGGCAGTGGACGAGCTGCGAGTAATGGGCCGGGCCACACAAGGCGTTCGCCTCATCAATCTCAAGGGCAACGACAGCATAGCCGCAGTGGCCAAGGTGGAGTTCAGCGATGCACCGGATATTGTTGATGACGGGCAGAATGAAGGCTTGACAGATGGGGCGGATGGTGCTGTCGACAGCAGTGATGATGTTCCGGTAGAAGAGTAGTTGAAAGAAAACTGAACAGATGACCTGTTTCAGTCCGCATATTTTGAACGGCCCCTGTAGGAATGTCCTACTGGGGCCGGATTGCTCTGAGTAGGAGCGGGAGAGACCATGACCTGAATCCTGTTTGCGCCCGAATGCTGGCCTTATATTTGCCCACCGACACCTTACCTGAAAACCATTCACACACCCATTCCATGAAAAAGCTCATCCTGCCGGCCACATGTCTTCTTTTGGCATCGTCTGCGGCATTTGCCCAGCCGGCCAAGCGCACCAGCGCGTTCAACTACCTCCAATATGGGGAACTCGACAATGCCAAGGAGGCCATCGATGCCGCCTCAGTGCACGAGAAGACCTCACCCGAGGCCAAGACATGGTTCTACCGCGGTCAGATCTATCAGGCCATCTATGAGGAAAGTCTGACGGAAACATCAAAATTCAAGCACCTGTCACAGAACTCATTGCAGGAGGCATTTCAAGCATTTTCCAAATGCAATGAACTGGATGACAAGAAATCCCATGCCGATATGACCTATAAGTATCTGGACGTGGAAGGTCGGCAGTTTGTAAATGAGGGCATCATCAATTACAACAGCAAACATTACGATGCTGCGCTGAAA
The DNA here is from genome assembly GCA_021739625.1 of Flavobacteriales bacterium. GTDB lineage: Bacteria > Bacteroidota > Bacteroidia > UBA10329 > UBA10329 > UBA10329. The sequence continues at coordinate 13,902 of JAIPBJ010000053.1, forward strand.
GCATTTGAGAACACCATCGCCATAACGGCACTTCCGCAGATCAAGCGAGTGGATTCGTTGGCAGTTTATTATGCCGGAGCCTGCGCAGAACAGACAGGGGATCTGGTCAAGGCCGAGAAATACTACCGTCAGTCAATTGCAGCAAATTTCAAATCAGAAGCGGCATTTGTGAGAATGGCACGCATGTATGCTGATGCGGGGAACAAGGAGAAAGCGTTTGAAATTGTTAAAGAAGGAAGAAAACAGTTCCCCAACAATCAGACACTTGTGACCGAGGAAGTGAACGCCTATCTGATGAGCGACCGCCATGCCGAGGCCATGGAGGCACTGAATGTGGCCATCGGACTCGATCCGAAGAACTATTCGCTGCATTTCGCCCTCGGATTTGTACACGACCGTTTGGCCGCCAAAGCATTGGAATCGAAACCTGAAGGGGGCGCAGTGTATGACAGACATCTGGCCGATGCAGAAAAGAGCTACAAGACATCTGTGGAATTGAACCCGGAGAACTTTGACGCGGTCTATAACCTTGGTGCACTGTATTTCAACCGGGCTGTTAAATTGAACGAGGTGGCCAATACTATTGATGACATGAAGAAATTCGAGGCTGCCCGAAAAATAGCCGATGCGGTATTCGACCAATCACTTCCGATCTTGGAAAGTGCGTTCGCATTGAATGCTGCTGACAAAGGGGTTCTTATTTCATTGAAACAACTCTACTATCGTAAGATGACCAATGACGATAGTTTCGAGCCGAAGTACAACGATGTAGTGGAGCGGTTGAAGACTGCACAATAGGTTCAATTGAATGGAAGGGGATTCAGAATCCCTTTCTTTTCCAAGTTTCAATTTAACATAACGTTAATTATGAAATAGAAAACGAATCATCGCAACTATCAGGAACGCTGCCATGCGATGATTCCTAATACGCACGCAGCGAATTCGATCAATGCTGCAAATAGACCTTGAACTCCTGCTGAACGGTATAAACGTGCTGACACCAGATACTGCAGGTGGTCGCATCCCAGTTGCCCTCCATGTTGTCAGTAGTGAAATTGAAAACTCCGAACTCAGCACTGCCGGACTTGATGGTCAGAAAATCACCGTTGATGATGCCTGTGAGGAACATGGGCCGCACTTCGGGTGTGATTCCTGTGCTGTTCATACACAACTGCAGAATGGTGAAATCTGAATCGACATAGTTCATGTTGATACGGACAGTGTTGCCATCAGGATCTGCCGAGTCTTCGGTAATGACCCACGTGACCAACCGTTTCTCAGTGGCCATGAGCTGCATGGTGCTGAAATCGCAGTATTCGGTCTCATAATAGAAAGTGACCGGGAAGGTCATCTTCCATGTACCTTCCAATTTACGGGCAGGTGTGAGCAGCGGAGTGTCCTTCTCGCAACCGGTAGATAGCGTGATCATTGCAAGAATAGCGAAGGCGTAGGAGAGCGTTCTCATGGTGGTTGAATTTTTGACAAAGCACAGTACTGGAGCCGCTGAGATGCCTGACCGTGGTCATCCTGCAATATGACCTTTCAATGGTCGAGGCCATGGAATACAAGTGCATATCGCAGGGCCATGAGCAAAGCGAACCGGGAAAAATGGTGTAATTAGACCCTTGAAAGACCGGTTCCTGTCAGTGGACCTTTATAGAATCGATTGTTGCCATGGACATCCAAACACCATTAAAGAACGCTGTACTCGGCCTTTCGCTCATGCTGACCGTTCTACACATCAGCCCAGCGTTGGCACAGATATATCCTGTCACCGATTTCGGTGCTGTGGCAGACGGCAGCACCGATAACACCGTGGCCATACAGGCCGCCATAGACACCTGTCATGCTTATGGTGGTGGCCGGGTACTTGTGTCTGGTGGTGACTTTGTCACGGCCACCATCAGGCTGAAGAGCAACGTGGAGCTTCATGTTGCCCAAGGTGCGAAATTGCTGGGAAGCGCTGCACTGGAAGGTTATCCGGTCATGGATTCTCCTGTACCCACAGTCATGACCGAAAGCCGCACATCGCTCATCTATGCTGAGTATGCCGACCACATCTCCATCACGGGCAGTGGCACGATTGACGGGCGCGGCAGCAGCTTCATAGGCGAAAACGACCGTCCGTTCGGTCTGCGGCTCATTTCCTGTACCAATGTGACCATCGAGGATATTGAACTGCGCAACTCCGGTTTCTGGATGATGCACAACCTGAACATCGACACGCTGACCATCCGCAACGTGAGCATCTACAACCACAGCAACAGCAACAACGATGGATTGAGTATTGACGGATGCAGCAATGTGCTCATCGAGAACTGCACGGTGGACAGCAATAATGATCCACTGGTGCTGAAGGCCACTGGCAACGTGGTGTGTGAGAACGTGGAAGCTCGCAATTGCACCCTTGCCACCTGGACCCGAGCCATCAAGATAGGCACCGAAACCCTGGGCGGCTTCCGCAATATCCACCTTCACGACCTGACGGTGCAATGGAGCAGCCTTGCCTTCCCTCCTTTCATCGGTGTAGCCGACTGTGGCATCCTCCTTTCCATAGTGGACGGTGGATACATGGATCATGTAGTGGTGGAGAACGTGACGATGGAGAGTGTGAAGACCGCCCTGCTCATCCGTCTGGGCGACCGGGCCAACGCATTGCCGGGCGAGCCTGTGCCCGCAGTTGGCACATTGCAGGATGTGACGCTGCGCAACATCACCGCCACGGTCGAAAGCAATATCACCTCGACCATCTCCGGTATTCCCGGTCACTATGCCACGGATATCACGCTCGAGAACGTACACGTGACCTTTCCCGGTGGTGCTGCTGCGGTTGCTCAGGGATCTGTGGTGCAGGAGAACGAGAGCGCCAAGCCAGAGAACGACATGTTCGGTGAGACCCTTCCCGCCCACGGTCTATATGTGCGGCATGTGAGTGGACTGACGCTGGAGGATGTCTGTTTCACTTGGGAAGCTGCCGATCAGCGGCCGGCATTGGTAGTGGACGATCTGGTCGATTCGGACGATTATGAAGGAGTGAACAGCGGCAGCGGGTCGTGCATTTTCCAGCCGACCGCAATGATGGAATCCGATGGGCCGGGCATTGTGCATGTGTGGGCCGATGCCGACAGAAAGCTCCATTTCAGCTGTGATGGGGCTTCATTGAACGGAATCATGGCCCATGACCTCAGCGGCCGACTGCTTCTAAAAGACCTGGATGCCGAATGCGGAACCGTTTCAATGCAAATGCCTGCCGGCATGGCGGTGGTGACCGTATGGAGTGCGTCCACGCCCAATACAGCACTGGTTCTGGTAAGATAACGGGCCGGTGGCCTATCTGCCCTGTGGGGTTCATGGGAAATATGACCTTCTGCAACACATCATCATCTGGTGTCCGTTGGTGCAGATACTTTTGATGGCCTATCCGACCATCATGATCCGAAGAACCGTCCTACTCCTTGTGCTCCTTCCGGTGCTGTCCATAGCACAGCCTTCCGACCTATCGTTGCTCTACAATGCGGAGGAGAAGGCCTATCTGTCGCAGTTCAATGCCGTGGGGGTTCAGGCTGTGGACAACTATGATCTGGTCTATCAGCGGATGCAATGGAGCATCGATCCGGCCGTCAATTACATCAGCGGCAGCATCACGTCCTATTTCCGGCCAATAGGCAATATGGACGTGCTGGAATTCGACCTGTCGGGCTTTCTGACGGTGGTCGATGTGGTGCATCATGGCAGCACTGTCCCTTTTGCGCAGGTTGCGGATAACATCCTGAGGATCACGTTTCCTGCCCCGGTCATTGCCATGCAGCTGGATTCGGTGACGGTGACCTATCAGGGCACACCCCCGAACAGCGGTTTCGGGTCGTTCGTGAGGTCGGAACACAATGGAAGCCCCATCATCTGGACCCTCTCGGAACCATACGGAGCGATGGACTGGTGGCCGTGCAAACAGAACCTTGAAGACAAGGTGGACTCCATGGACGTTTTCATCACTGCTCCCATGCCGTACAAAGGGGTGAGCAACGGCATCCTTGTCTCTGAGACGCCCACGGGCAACAATGGCACTGTTTATCACTGGCGCCACCGCTATCCCATTGCCACTTATCTCATCTGTCTGGCGGTGGCCGACTATGAGGTCTATTCAGACCATGTTCCATTTGATGACCACACGGTGGAAGTGCTCAACTATGTCTATGCCGAGGATCTGAGCCTTGCCCAGATGGTCACTCCCAGCGTGGTGGATCAGATGCAGCTCTTTGCCTCGCTGTTCGGATCATATCCGTTCAAATTGGAGAAATACGGCCATGCCCAGATGGGCTGGGGAGGTGGCATGGAGCATCAGACAGTGACTTTCATGGGCGGGTGGAACTATGAACTGATGGCGCACGAACTGGCGCATCATTGGTTCGGTGACAAGGTGACCTGTGGAAGTTGGGAGGACATCTGGCTCAACGAGGGCTTTGCCACCTACCTGTCGGGGCTGTGCTATGAGTTCCTTTTGCCGGAATACTGGATGCCTTTCAAGGAGCAGCGTATCGCCAATGTGGTGAGCGAACCCGGTGGTTCGGTGCTCTGTGGCGACACCACCGATGTGGGGCGCATCTTCAGTGGCCGTCTCAGCTATGCCAAAGGGGCCATGGTGCTGCACACGTTGCGATGGATCATTGGTGACAGCACCTTCTTTGCCGCCACGCGCAACTATCTGAACGATGGGGACCATGCCTACGGGTTTGCCCGGACCGCAGGACTGATGGCCCATTTCGAGGCATCCAGCGGACGGGACCTCGATTGGTTCTTTGACGATTGGTTCACAGGTGAAGGATTCCCCTCCTATCACGTAGGTTGGAACCAGGAAGCATCGGGCCAAGTGTCGGTCACCATCGGACAAAGCCAGTCACACGGAAGTGTTTCCTTCTTCGAGCTTCCGGTTCCCATAAGGTTCAAGAACCAGTGGCAGGACACCATTGTCGTATTCGACCACACCTTCAGCGGACAGACGTTCAACTTCTCTCTTCCATTTCAGGTGGATGAGTTGGTCTTCGACCCCGAACTGTGGATCATCTCATCGAACAATGAGATTACTTCTGTGGACGAATTGGATGCATTGGCAATGCAGGAGGCGTATCCCAATCCTGCCTCCGCGATGTTCTCGCTGTCGCATCTGGACGGAGGTATCAGATCGGTGACCCTGCTCAGCATGAACGGCCAAATGGTGAAAAGCTATGACCGGTCGGCCATGGAACGCAACGTGTTCGACCTGCAGGACGTGGCCAGCGGCATCTATATTCTACAGCTTGGTGATGGACAGGCAAAGCGCAATATGAAACTGGTGGTGGGCAGCCGTTGATGCGCCAATGCGACCGGATGGGAACTACGATAGCGCATCTCCCCTCCTGCCCTGCCTTATGTGTGTGCAGACAGTGACATCAAGACCGGACAACGATTGTCCTTGCCGCCCTCACAACTGATCCACAATCTGGCGGAACACATTGCGCCACATGGTGCGCTCGGCCCTGAGCGGATTCTCACGGTCGCACAGGCTGACGATGATGATGCGCTTTGACGGGTCCACGTAGATGTGCTGCTTGAAGAGACCATCGGCCATGTAATCGCCATGGCCGGCATCGCCCAGGTGCCACAGGTAGTTGTAATTGAAGCTGCTGCCCTCGGTGGTGTCGCGGGCCACGGACCTGCGCACCCAGTCCTCAGGAAGCACGTGCACTCCGTTCCATTCGCCCATGTTCAGATACAGTCGCCCGAACTTGGCATAATCGAGCGCGGTGGCCCCCATGCAGCAGAAAGTGAGGTCATGACCCTTACGGTCGGTGGACCATAGCGCGTCCGAACACATGCCCAGCGGTTGCCAGATCCTCTGCGAGAGATAGGCGGCCGGACTCATGCCGGTCACGCGCTCAAGAATAAGCCCGAGCAGTTGGACATTGATGTTGAGGTATTCCTGATAGGTTCCGGGCCGATGGGCGAACTCCAGGTTGTGCAGCGCCTTGGTCACATCATTCCCATAATAGAGCGTTGCATCGGTGCGCAGGCGGTGGCGTATGCCCGAGGTCATGTTCAGCAGATGGGAGACACGGAGCTGCTCCGCATACGGCACACCTTTGAGTTCAGGCAGGTGATCGGTCACAAGGTCCTGCTCACCTCTCAGTTTGCCCTCGCTGATGGCGATGCCCACCAGCGCAGACACGAACGACTTGGCCACCGAGAACGAGGCGTGGACATCTGTTGCCGATTTTCCCTGACCATAGGCCTCAAAGAGAATGGTGTCGTTGCGGATGACCAACAGGCTCCGCACCCTGTGCGCATCCATAAGACCTTGAAGCGTGACGAAATAGGGTGTGCCACTGCCCCACTCGTTCACCCTGATCCTGTTCCCCGTGCCTGAGAGGTCGTGATGGAACTGGAAACAGTCGTTCCCTGCCGCAATGCGGGACGATGGGAAGCGGTGAATGTCCTTTCCATCGGGCCTGCCAAGGAACACAGCACGCAACGGCACACAGCCGGCCAGCAGCATACAGGCCAAAATCAAAGAGGACATACGGCCCATGACACAAATAAACGGCTTATGGCCGCTACTTTTGACGCTCCTATGCTGAACAACACGCCTATCGCCATGTTAGCCGCCTGTCAGCACATCCCCGTTTTTGGAACGGTCTGAACTTGCATCCCTAATCAGAAACAACACCCATCATGAACAGACATTGGATACCCGTTGCGATTGCAGTAATCGGCCTCGCAGGCTGTGGTCAGAGCCCCGAGGAGATTGAGAGTGCCCGCCTTGCGGCCGAACAGTTGGAGAACGACAGACTGGAGGCCGAAGTGGGCAGCATGGCCCGTGGCATGTTCAAGCCCTTGCCGGCCAGTTCTGAGAATCCCGACAACCCGATCACCAAAGAGAAGGTGAAACTGGGTCAGGTGCTCTATTTCGACAAGCGGCTGAGCCTTGACGGCACACAGAGCTGCAACACATGTCACAACCTTGCCACCTTCGGGGTGGACAACCTTGCCACGTCTCCGGGCGATGCCGGCAAGAACGGTGACCGCAACTCGCCCACTTCATTGAACGCTGCGCTGCACACCACCCAGTTCTGGGATGGCCGCGCCAAGGATGTGGAGGAGCAGGCAGGCATGCCCATCACCAACCCTGTGGAGATGGCCATTCCCAACGAGGATTTCCTGGTGAAACGCCTCAAGGACATCGACCTCTATCAGAAGCTGTTCGCAGCGGCCTATCCTGACGATAAGGCCCCTGTCTCCTACCTGAATCTGAAGAAGGCCATCGGGGCGTTCGAGCGGCAACTGCTCGCACCCTCCAAGTGGGACAGCTATCTGGGCGGCCATGCCAATGCCCTGTCGCTGGCCGAGAAGAAGGGTCTGCAGACGTTCATCAACGTGGGCTGCACCTCATGTCACGGGGGCGAACTGCTGGGCGGCAACATGTTCCAGAAGTTCGGGGTGCATCACGACTATTGGGAACACACCAAGAGTGTGAAGGTGGATGAAGGCCGTTTCACCGTGACGGGGCTGGATGCCGACAAGTACATGTTCAAAGTGCCCTCCCTCCGCAATGTGGCCAAGACCGCACCCTATTTCCATGATGGAAGCGTGGCCGACCTGAACAGTGCAGTGAAGATCATTGCCAAGGTGAATCTGAACAAGGACCTGACCGATGACGAGGTGAAGAACATCGTCACCTTTCTGGAGGCACTTACCGGAGAACTCCCTGTTGAACTTACGCAGGAGCCTCTGGAGCTGCTGTGACACCGTTGTCCTTACCCTGAAAGAAAGGCCCGATGCGCAACTGCATCGGGCCTTTCTATCAATATAGATAATTGACCTGTATTACTTTATCGGCACTATGATGGAGGTTCCATTGAACTGCATCTGACCGAAGATGCCCTTCATGTTGCGGTTCCAGTGGGTGCGGTGAATGGCGAATGACGCGACATCGAAAAGCAGCAGGAAACCTCCCTGCATCATGATGGAGTTGCCCATGCCCTTGAGCAGGGCGCGCTGGTTCTGCGGGCGTCCGTTGCCGAACTCCTGCATCCAGAGGCCAGTGCCGATATAGGCCACGTCCAATCCCATGTTGATGAGGTAGCTGGTCTCCAACTTGCGCTGCTCCTTGAAGGTGGTGGGAATGTCGTAGCTGCGGCCCATGCGTTTGCGTGCCGAGATGAAGCCGGGCACCGCAATGGCCACATTCACCACGTTCCAATAGATGTTCATCTGATGAAAATAGTTGGCCTCCGAACCTATGGGCGTGGTGAGCACACCGGTGAGGCCTCCGGCCATGTTGCCCAGGCCCCAACCGCCCAACACCAGCATGTTGGTACGGGTGATGGCGTTGCGCTGACGGTTGTAGGTGTCGAACACGGTCATGTCCTGGGCCATGACTGGCAAAGAAAGCAGCAGGCAAAGGGCGGTGAGTGGCAGGGGTCTCATGGTTACGGGGGGCTGATGACCGGTCTGTAACGTGCATCGGGCCAAGAGGTTCATCGACATGGATAAAGCATGGAAGTTGTCTGCGCCCTGCTGCCGGGTGCTTTTGAACCCGATAGGCAAAGACTACCTTTGCGGCCCGAAAAAACGCACCCTATGATCTCAACTTCCAATCTCTCGCTGCAATACGGCAAGCGCATCCTGTTCGATGATGTGAACATCAAGTTCACCGGTGGCAACTGCTATGGTGTGATCGGGGCCAACGGGGCAGGCAAATCGACCTTTCTCAAAATCCTCTCTGGTGAGATAAGTCCCAACACCGGCAGCGTTCACATTGAGCCGGGCAAGCGCATGGCGGTGCTCAAACAGGACCACTCGGCCTTCAACGACAGCAGCGTGCTCGACACCGTGATGATGGGCCACACCACGCTCTGGAAGATCATGCAGGACAAGAATGCCATCTACATGAAGGCCGATTTCTCGGACGCTGACGGCATCAAGGCCGCTGAGCTGGAAGAGAAGTTCGCAGAGATGAACGGTTGGAATGCCGAGGCCGATGCCGCTTCGCTGCTCAGTGGGCTGGGCATCGGTGAGGAACACCATTACTCGTTGATGCAGGACATCAGTGGGGCACTCAAAGTGAGGGTGCTGCTGGCGCAGGCGCTTTTCGGTGATCCCGACATCCTGATCCTTGACGAACCGACCAACGACCTCGACCTGCGCACTGTGACATGGTTGGAGGATTTCCTGCTCGATTTCAAGAACACGGTGATCGTGGTCTCGCACGACCGCCACTTCCTCGACACGGTATGCACCCACATGGCCGACATCGACTTCAGCAAGATCAAGCTCTATACGGGCAGCTACACCTTCTGGTATGAGACCAGCCAACTGGCCCTGCGTCAGCGCAGTCAGGCCAACAAGAAGGCCGAGGACAAGAAGAAGGAGCTGATGGAGTTCGTGCAGCGTTTCAGCGCCAACGCCTCCAAGTCGAAGCAGGCCACCAGCCGCAAGAAACTGTTGGAGAAGATCAACATCGATGAGATACAGGCGTCATCGAGACGCTATCCGGCCATCATTTTCAAGCAGGAGCGCGAAGCCGGCAATCAGGTGCTGAGTGTGCAGGGCATCAGCAAGAGCCTCAACGGGCAGCCGGTGATCGGCAACCTGACGTTCGAGGTGAACCGTGGCGACAAGATCGCCTTTCTCGGCACCAGCGGGCTCACCACCTCTACCCTGTTCCAGATCCTGATGGGCGAGATAAAGGCTGACAAGGGCACCTTCGAGTATGGCCAGACCATCACCAAGGGATATCAGCCCAACGAGAACGGCCACTATTTCAATGTGGATCAGAACCTGATAGACTGGCTGCGCGAATTCTCTGAGGACAAGAGCGAGATCCATATCCGAGGTTTTCTGGGGAAAATGCTATTCAGTGGCGAGGAGGTGTTCAAATCGTCCAAGGTGCTGAGCGGTGGCGAGAAGGTGCGCTGCATGATCAGCCGCATGATGCTGGCCAATGCCAACCTGCTCATTGTGGACGAGCCCACCAACCACCTCGACCTCGAATCCATTCAGGCCTACAACAACGGCCTCAAGGATTTTGACGGCACGGTGCTCTTCACCTCGCACGACCACCAGTTCGTGCAGACCGTGGCCAACCGCATCATCGAGATCACGCCCAACGGCTTCCTCGACAAGCTGATGACCTACGATGAGTATATCACCAACGACAAGGTGGCCGAGCAGCGGGCCAAGCTGGGCGTGGCCTGAGCAGCGGCCCTACGCCACCATGCACTGCCTGCCCGAATATGCCGGAATGCAAGGATTTCACCAAGGGATGGGACAATATCACCACGGCCGATCCGTCATCCACCACCACCGGTGAGTTTACTGCCCTCAGACATAGATGATCCTTCCGTTTTATCCAAAAACGGTGG
>JAIPBJ010000054.1 GCA_021739625.1 Flavobacteriales bacterium
CCGACATGCAGACCCATGCCGACAGTGTGCGCCACGCGGCACTCCAAGGCTTCCTGCTCTCCGACTCCGCGCAGTTCACCCAGGAGTTCTTGGACCGTGCGGTGGACCTGCGGTATTACAACGACACCTTCTCTGCCCAACGGCTGCGCCATGCCGCGCAGGAGCTGGGGCAGCGCATCAGCGAGCAATGGCCGGTGCATGCGGTTTGGTTACTGTTGCTGGTGATGGGCCTGTCCGTCCTCGGCCCGCGCCATCCCGACATGCGGGCCGCGCTGGCGGCAACGGGCCTCTTCTGGGCGGTCATCATCGGGCTGGTGCTGGTGCTGGTTGACGAGATGAAGCCGCGTTTCATGGAGCCATTTGCGGGCATGGTCGTCTTCATGGTGATGCTGCGGCTGATTCCGTCCCTGCTGGAGGGCCGTGGCCGTGTGCCGATGGCCGCGCTGCTGGGGGTCTGCCTGGCAGGGGTGCTCGTCTTCAAAGGGAATGTGCTGCACCAAGGGGCGAAGGCATATCGCCAGCATGACCGATGGGCCTTGGAGGCGCAGGAGCGGTTCCGCACCTGTTCTGCCCCTTATCGTGTCATGGGATTCACCAATGCCGATGTGCCCTTTGTCCATGGGGTGTTCCATCGCCACAGGCACAACCCCTACGCCAGACTCGGCTTCTTCGATGGGGGCTATCTGGTCTATTTCCCCCATTTCAAGCACCATTTTTCCGAGCTATTCCATTGCAGCCCTGTGGACTATCCCTGTCTGGTGGAGATCATCCGAAACGACCCCGACATCCGGTTCTATGCCACCGAGGAGCGGTTGCAGACCGTGGCCGACTACTTCAGGGGTTCATATCATGTTGAAATGTCTTTCAAAAAGGTCAATGATGGCTGCGACCTTGGACTCAATGCGCAATTTTGCAGTGTGACATTGACCGACACCGCCACCCCGCACTGATTCCATGAGACTCGCACTCGCGCAGCTCCTTGTCGAAGGCACGGAGCCCGACCGCAACCTTGAGCGGGCCGAACGCCTCGTGGCGCGGGCCGCTCAGGAGCGCTGCGACATGGTGCTGCTGCCCGAGACCATCGACTTTGCCTGGACGCACCCCGATGCCCTGAAAGAGGCGCACCCCGTGCCCGGCCCCATCAGCCTCCGCCTCTGCGAAATGGCAAGGAAACATGGGATATGGCTCTGCGCGGGACTGACGGAGAAGACCACGGACGGCAACTACAACACCGCGCTGCTCATAGACAACGGGGGCAGCATCATAGGCGCACACCGCAAGATAAACCTGCTGACGGTGGAGTTCCCCTTCTATGGTGTGGGGCAGAAGCTGGAGGTGTTCGACACCCCGTTCGGAAAGGTGGGGCTTAACATCTGTGCCGACAATTATATGGACGCGATAGACATAGGCCACTGTCTGGCGCGGATGGGGGCGCAGCTCATCCTCTCGCCATCGAGCTGGACGGTAGAGCACAGCATCACCGAGGCCGAAGACCCCTATAGCGACAAATGGGTGCGGCCGTTGCGCACGCTGGCCCAGACCCACGGCCTTGTCATTGCCAGCGCCACCAGCGTGGGCTACATAGTGGGCGGGCCCTATGAGGGCAAGAAGATGGTGGGCTGCTCGCTGTGCGTGGGGCCGCAGGGCATCATAGCGCAGGGCGCATACAACGAGTTTGCAGGCGATCTGGCGATAGCCGAGTTCGCCATGCCTGTGCGCACCAGAAAGGGCGTGCAGATAGGCCCGGACATATACGGCAGGCCTGCATGAAACGACTGTTCCCCCTTATCGGTACCGTGCTCTGCCTGCTGATGCACGGGTGCATGGAGGTGGAGGAATTCCAGCCGAATGCCGCCCCATGGAGCATGAACCGGTTCCTCATCTATTTCGGGCTGAGCGAGGAACAGGCGCAGTATTTCATCGACATGGGGATCTTCGACCCGACCGACACCTGCACCGCACAGGCCACCGTGCTGCCCGAACTGGCCCTGCCCCATCCTGCCCTTTCCGACACGTTGCAGCCCGGCACCGAGGCACTGTTGCAGATGATGGCCCTGCTGCACACCGCCCTGCCCGAACTGTACATAGACACGGGAAACACCTACACTTTCGACTATGAGGTAACGGCCGACAACCTCGACCGGCTGCTGCAGGAAGGGCAAGATGGGCAGTTGGCCGCCCTTTGCGGGGAGTATGCCCAATTTCTACAGGTTATATGGCAGCGCAGCTTTCCCGATGCGCCCTATGAGATGCGCATCGCCAGCACGGACCGCCCCGACTATGCCGTGGCGCATACCGTCAACCTGCTGTTCTGGCAGGAGAACGGAGTGCAGTATGGCCTTGTGGCCGATGCCATGTATGGCCAAATTTTCCCTGTCGATGCAGCGGGCCGGCCTGTGCCCTTGGCGCTGATGGCAGATGAGGATGGGAAACACATGCTTCACCTCGGTGCCGAAGTACTCAACGCCAAGCGTTTCCTCACCGACCGCATCTGGCCCTGCAACCTTGTGAATCCCACAAGGCATTCCTACCACCATGCCCCTGCCGGTGCGCTGCGCGCCTATGAGCTGCTGATGCCCGAGAACATCGCCCTGCTCTTCCCACAGGATTTCACGCAGCGCGACTATGAGCGCGAACTGCTGCGCCTGCTGCTGGCGGGCCGTGCGCGCTGAGGCGATGGCCCTGAAAGGCCCGTCCTTTTCACATCCTTTGACGTTTCTCAACACCCCTTAACGTCCGTTAGGATTTGTTCACACAACGCCTTTCCAGCTTTGCGGGGTCAAATGGAAAGGACACCTGTCATATACGCGCAGCGCATGCGCCCCGCCTACGGATCAGCGGTGGTCGGCCCCCGGTCGCTGAGGGGTGTCCCCCAGTCATTCAGGCCAGTCCCTCGGTCGTTGAGGGGCTTCCCCCAATCATTCAGGCCAGTCCCCCGATCACTGAGGGGCGTCCCTCGGTCATTGAGGCCAGTCCCCCGATCACTCAGGCCAGTCCCTCGGTCATTGAGGGGCGTCCGCCAATCATTGAGGCCAGTTCCTCGGTCACTGAGGGCACACTATACAAGGTGCAGAGCACCGCCCCAATGCCTGTCAGGACTGCATTCTTTCATTTCAATTCACACTTAAAAACTGGAAATCATGTCAGACTATCTGAAAAAAAGCGATCTCGAATTCGTATCACAGCTCAACAACTTCGCCACCAAGCTGCCGGGCTATGCCACCGCGCTGGGCCTCACCGTGCCAGAGACGGACGCGGTGCAGGCCGACTCGGACCTGCTGGGAGCGGTGGTGATGGCCGTTGGCAGCTCGCGCACCTATGCGCAGGGCTGGACATCGTTCAAAGACCTGGCCCGCCATGGGGGCGAGGTGGTGCTGCCGGACTATCCGGTGGCGGTGAACACAGTGGCCATGCCGCCCAACGTGGTCCCGGGCATAGAGGAGCGTTTCCGCGAACTGGTGAGACGCATCAAGGCCAACGCGGCCTATACCGTGGGCATGGGCGAGGACCTCGGCATTGAGGCAGATGACAGCATGCCGGTGATCACCGCGCCCGAGCTCAAGCTCAAGATGGAGGGCGGAGACATCGTCATCAGTTTCAAGAAAGGTGCTGCACAGGGCGTGAAACTCTACAGCAAGCGCGGCAGCGAGACCACGTTCACCTTTCTGGCCGTGGACACCCGCAGCCCTTATGTGGACAATAGGCCCAACCTTGTGGAGGGCGTGACCGAGAAGCGCGAATACTACGCCTTCTACCTGGTGGACGATGCGCAGGTGGGCGATCAGAGCCCCACGGTGAGCATCACGGTGTGAGGTCCAATGGGCCGGACGGGGCGGGATGCAGGGCGAACGCCCCATGCATCCCGCCCCTGCATTTGCACCATGGCCTTCGTGCCCGGCCCGGAACGCGCCTCACCCCTGCCTGAAGAACTTCCGGGGCACCACCAGCATGCCGAAGCACTCGCCATCCTCCTTTTCCCGGTGCCTGTGGTGTGCAAAGTGGGCGCGGGCCAGTGCCTGCAGATAGGGGTGGCGTATCTTTCTGCGGATGTTCCAGCGGTTGTGGATGATGACCTCGTGAACGGTGACATAAGCGATGCCATAGAGCAGGATGCCGATGCCCACATAGAGCCGCCAGTCGCAGCCCGCCATGATGCCGAACATCATGAACAGCCAGCTGGGAATGGCGAAGATGAGCGCAAAGAGGTCGTTGCGCTGAAAGGCGCGGCCGGTCGGTTGGTGGTGGTCGCGGTGCAAGGCCCAGCCGAAGGTGTGCATCACATAGCGGTGGGCGGCCCAGGCCACCAGTTCCATGGCCCAGAAGGCGGCAATGGTCAGCAGGATGTTGAGCAGGATCTGCAAGTCGCTCAGAGTTTGCCCTGTTCTTCGGCCTTGGCGATGAAGGTGGTGACGCGCTGGCGGAAATCGTCACTCTTCACAGCGGCCAGATTGCGGTCGATGAAAGCGCGGTCTGCGGCTATCTGACCGCTATAGCCGAGTATCCTCGGCACATTGACCTGAATGGAGAGCCGCAGGAAACGTAGCTCCACGCTCTTGGGGTCGAGCACGATGGCGCTGTCGAGCAGCGCGCGGCCCTCGTTGAAGGTGCTCAGCTTCTCGAAAGGGTTGATGGAATGGCGCCCCTTGGCCATGACCACCGCCCCTTTGTAGCCCATGAGCAGTGGTCTTCCCTTCACATCGGCCCCTGCAAAACGGGCGTTCATGGCAATGCTGGCCTGCTCATCCTGAAAAATGGAGACCACGCTCCTGCGTGCCTCATTGAGCAGGTCGTCCTGGGCCATCAGGGCCAGCGGGAGAAACAGGAATGCCAGTAGGAGTCTCAGGGTTCCGTGGTTCAAGGTCAGGGCAATGCAGGCCCATCGCGGTTCAGATGCGGTTGATGCTGTGACGCAGGTACGATCCCACAAGCAGGGTGGCCTTCTGGCTGTCGGAGATGCGGATGCGCTCGCTGAGGATGGCGGCAGCGTGCATTCCGGAGATCTTCCTGAACAGGGCCATGTAATAGACGTATGCCAGATAGACCCCGAACCTTGCCCGCTTTGGCAGCCCGGTGATGCCCTCGTGGCCGGCCGCGAAATCGGCAAGGATGTCGGCCTCGATGCGCTGCTTGGCCTGTTCGTTGAAATCGTTCACATCGATCCCCGGGAAATAGGAGCGGCCCAGTGCGGCATGGTCGGTGTGCATGTCGCGCAGGAAATTGATCTTCTGGAATGCCGAGCCGAGCTTCATGGCCGGGGCCTTGAGCCGTTCATAAAGGACCTCATCGCCTTCGCAGAACACCTTGAGACACATGAGCCCCACCACTTCGGCCGAACCGAGGATATACTCCTCATAGCCGCGCTGATCATAGGCGGTTCGCTCAAGGTCCATCTCCATGCTGCGCAGAAAGGTGTCCACCAGCCCGTGTTCGATGCCATAGCGGCCCACTGTGCTCTGGAACGCGTTGAGCAGCGGGTTGAGACTGATGCCGCTGTCGATGGCCTCGAAGGTCTCGTTCCGCAGGCGCTGCATCAGTTCGCGCTTGGGAAAATCGTGGAATGAATCGACAATCTCGTCAGCCAGCCGCACAAATCCGTAGATGGCGTGGATGGGTGCGTGGAAATCGCGGTTCAGGAACCGGATGGCCAGCGAGAACGAGGTGCTGTAGGTGTTGGTTATCACCCTTCCACATCTGTGGGAGGCATCATCGAAAAGGTGCTTCTGATCGGAAGTGACCGGAACCATCAGGGGGTTAGTTCTATTTCTGAGTGGGGCGCAATGTGCGCAAAGATAAAAGTGTTGGTTGCAGTATGGACAGCAGATCTCGCGGTCGCCTGCAAAGAGATCCCGGTGAGGTCATCGGGCCGTGGGCCGGTAAGGGATCTCGATGGTGGTCACGGTGCCTTTGCCGGGGTTTGAGTCGATGTCCACCCTGCCTTCGAGCAGCTCTGCCCGCGAGCGGATGTTGCGCAGGCCCAGCCCCCCGCTGCCCTTTGACGGGTCGAAGCCCAGGCCGTCATCCTCCACCACCAGCATGATGGACGCCCCATGGTCTATGACCTGCACGAAGATGGCCGAGGCCTTGCCATGACGGACAGCGTTGGTGATGAGCTCTTGCGCCATCCTGAAAATGGCAAGTGAGATATGGGAGGACGGTTCGTGGTCCAGACCAACGGTGCCGAGGGTGATGGTGACGCGGCCCTCGCTCCGGTTCCAGTTGTTCACCAGATCGTGCAGTGCAGGGCTGAGGCCATAGAGCTCCAGCACCTCGGGCATCAGATTGTGCGATATGTGCTTCACCTCGTTGATGGCCACGGTGATGTTCTTCTCCAGAATTTCGAGGCGCTCGAGCGAAACTCCGGACGCTTGGGGGCCCAGCCCGCTCCGCAGGTGCTGCATGTTCATCTTGATGGCCGTGAAGAGCTGGCCAAGCCCATCGTGCAGCTCGCGCGACACGCGTTTCCGCTCCTGTTCCTGCCCCTCTATGAGGGCTTCGCGCACCAGATGCTCCAACCTGCGGCTCTCGGTCACATCGCGGGCGATGAGTGTGGCCGAAAGCACCCTGTCGCCTTGGAACATCGGGGTGAACACGCAGTTGAGCACGTGGCCTTTGAGCTTTCCGCGCATAAGCTTGAGTTCCATCTCCACGCGGTCGCCTGCCTCAAAGACCCGCTTCAGGGCATGGGCGGTGTGCTCCGTATTCTCCTTGTTCAGCACATCGGCAAGCAGGTTGCCTGCCAAGAGTTCTCCGTTGGCCTCATTCGCGGGCCGGTTGGCCGACAGGATGAGCCCATCGGCATTCATCATCATGATGATGTCCTCGGCATTCTCGAACACCGCCCTCCATCTGGCCTCCGAGGCGGCCAAGCGTTCCTCGGTGATCTTCCGGTCGGTGATGTCAGACCCCACGGCCTGATACTGGGTCGCTTTGCCCGATGCGGTGAACAGGGCTCTGACAGACCACTGCTGCCACACCATTTCTCCCGCAGGGTCATAGTTGCGCAGTTCTACCGTGGAGATCGGGTTTTCGGGCGTAAGATTGCCCAGATGCCCCGGACATCCGGAAGAATCCCCGTCAGGGAACAGCAGTTGATGGAAGGTGAGATCGGGAGCGCTGTTCAGCTTTTTCCCGAAGAATGTTTCGAACGCGCCATTGTAGAAGGTCAGCTTTCCACCGGGAAGAAAACGGCAGATCATCTCACGCTGCCCTTCCACCACGCCACGGTACAGCTCTTTCAGTTCATTGAGCTGAAGCTCGGCCCGCTTCACCTGTGTCACGTCAATCACAGAGATCAGCACCAGCGAGAGGTCGCTCTCATGTCCCGGAAGCACGTTGAGGTTGAAGAGCACGTCCAACCGGTCCTCGCCCACATCTATGGTGGAGGCCTCAGACTGATAGAAGGTCCTTCCCTCGGCAAGCGCGGTGAACTCCTCGATGAACAGGGCATTGGTGTCTTCGGTCAGTCTGCGCTTGAGGTCTGCGATGATCCGCGGCTTGTCCATCGTCCTGTTCATCCGCAGCGTTGCAAGGTTCACATCAACGATGCGGATGGCCGCTATGCAGCGTTCAACGTCTCTTGGATGCTTTTGGAAGTGTTTCCGGAAGTCCTTCACACCGCCATTCCGAAGTTCGGTGAGCACCCTGTTCACATCCGAGAAATCCTCTTCCCAGAAGGCGATGGGTGCATTGTCGAACAGAAAACGGTACTTGTTCTCGGCCAACCGCTCCACAGTCACATCGCGCGAGATGCCCACGATGGCGGTGGGCCTGCCGCCCTCGTCCCTCAACAGGTATTTCTTGCAACGGAAAAGTGCCGGCTTCGACCCTCCGTCATACTCCAGCTCATATTCAACCGATGTCCCGATATGGAGCAGCAGTTGCTCGTGGAAGGCCACTTGGGTGGCGATCCTTTTTCCGAGAAGCTCTGTGTCGCTGTTGCCGATGATCTCCTCCTTGGTCCGTTCGATGCGCTCGGCAAAGGACCGGTTGACCGACAGGTAGTGTCCTTTCAGGTCCTTCACATACACCATGTCGCCCAGCCCTTCCACAATTTCGCGGAAAAGGGCATACTCTCCCTTGAGTTGCGAATAGATCGAAGAGTCGTACCGGTTCTGATTCATGATGCCGCGAAGCTAAGATGAGCATCGGAACAATAAGGTTGCGGAGCACACAGAACATGCTATAAGGCTCGGATACGGCCAATCTCCAACCAGTTAACAGACCTTGGCACATGCACGACCTGTCGTCCACGCGGCTATCCGTATCATTGCCTCCCTATCCGCCACACGCGGCACAACATGAAAGCACACCACACCTCCACCGCTCTTCTGACCGCCCTTGTGCTGTCGGCCTGCAACAACGACATGAAAGAAACCACCGCCACCCCGCCCACAGCGGCCAAGAAACCCAAGGACCTCACCATCCATGGCCACACCCGTGTGGATGAATACTTCTGGCTCAACGACCGCGAGAATCCCGAGGTGATCGACTACCTCAAGGCCGAGAATGCCTACACAAAGTCCATTATGGCCGACACCGAGGCCTTTCAGGACAAGCTCTACAAGGAAATGCGCAGCCGAATCAAGGAGGACGACACATCTGTGCCCTACAAGGACAACGGCTACTGGTACTACACCCGCTACGAGGAAGGCAAGGAATACGCCATCCATTGCCGCAAGAAGGACAGCATGGAAGGTACCGAGGAGATTCTCCTCAACGAGAACGAACTGGCCGAGGGCCACGACTATTTCAGTGCAGGTGGCCTCAACGTGAGTGACGACAACAAATGGATGTCCTACTCGGTGGACACCGTTAGCCGTAGGCTCTACACCATTTACTTCAAGAATCTGGAAACAGGCCAAGTGCTGGCCGAGAGCATCCCGAATTGCGCGGGTGGCGTAGCGTGGGCTGCCGACAACAGGACGGTGTTCTACGCCAAGAAGGATCTTCAGACCCTGCGCACACCAGAGATTTACCGCCACGCGGTGGGCACCGACCCGAAGGCCGACAAGCTCATTTTCACCGAAACGGACGACACCTTCAATTGCTACGTATATCGCAGCCGCAGCAAGGCGAAGATCATCATTGGCTCGAGCCAGACCGTGAGCACCGAATACCGCATGTTGGATGCCACGAAGCCCGAAGGCGAGTTCGTCCTTATCGAACCCCGCAGCCGCGACCACGAATACAGCATCTCCGACTTTGGCGACAAGCTCTACATCGTCACCAACTGGGACGCTAAGAATTTCCGCCTCATGGAAGCGCCCATCAACAATCCGGGCCGCAAGAACTGGAAAGAGGTGATAGCCCACCGCCCCGAGACCCTGCTCGAAGGTGTGGAGATGTTCAAAGACTTCATGGTGCTGGAAGAGCGCACCAACGGCCTCAGCATGTTGCGCATACGCAGACAGAGCACGGGCGAGGAGCATTACATCAACTTCGGGGAGGCGGCCTACACCACCTATCTCTCCACCAATCGCGACTTCGACACCGACAAATTGCGCTATGGCTACAGCAGCATGACTACTCCTTGGAGCACTTTCGAGTATGGCATGGCCACCAAAGAGCGCACGTTGCTGAAAGAGCAGCCTGTTCTGGGCGATTTCAAAAAGGAGAACTACACTACCGAGCGCATCATGGCCACAGCCACCGATGGCACCAAGGTTCCCGTTTCCATCGTTTATAGAAATGGGGTGAAAAAGGATGGCACCGCTCCCCTCCTACTCTATGCCTATGGCAGCTATGGCGCCAGCATGGACGCCTACTTCAGCTCGACCAACCTCACGTTGCTCGACCGTGGAATCATCTACGCCATCGCCCACATCCGTGGTGGCGAGGAAATGGGCCGCCAATGGTATGAGGACGGCAAACTCCTGAAGAAGAAGAACACCTTCACCGATTTCATCGACTGTGGCGAGCATTTGATAAAAGCTGGCTACACCTCCAAGGACAAGCTCTTTGCCATGGGCGGCAGCGCTGGTGGCCTGCTGATGGGTGCAATCGTCAACATGCGCCCCGACCTTTGGAAAGGCGTTGTGGCGCAGGTGCCGTTTGTGGACGTAGTGACCACCATGCTCGATGAGAGCATCCCGCTCACTACGGGCGAGTATGACGAATGGGGCAATCCGAACGAGAAGGAGTCCTACGACTACATCCTCAGTTATTCGCCATACGACAATGTGGAGGCCAAGGACTATCCCAACATGCTCGTCACCACCGGTCTTCACGACAGTCAAGTGCAATACTGGGAGCCGGCCAAGTGGGTGGCCCGCCTTCGCGACCGCAAGACCGACAGTAACCTGCTGCTGCTCCACACCAACATGGAGGCCGGCCACGGTGGGGCCAGCGGCCGTTTCGAGTCGTTGAAAGAGACTGCCCTGGAGTTTGCGTTCATCTTCAAACTTGCGGGTATCAAGGAATGATGATGAGGGCCATACTGCTCAGTTTCCTCTTTCTATCCGCATCGTTTTCCCACGCCCAGAAAGGCTATTGGCAGCAGCGCGTGGAATACCGGATGGACATCGACTTTGATGATTCGGCCCATCAGTTCACAGGCAAGCAACAGCTGATCTATCACAACAACTCGGGCGACACCCTGCGCAAGGTCTATTACCACCTCTATTTCAATGCCTTCCGGCCCGGGAGCATGATGGACGTGCGGTCGCGCACCATTGCCGACCCCGATCCACGGGTCGGAGACCGCATCGCAGCATTGACCGATACCGAGATCGGCTACCAGCAAGTGAACTCCTTGACGCAGGATGGGATCCCGCTGCAATATGAGGTGGCAGGAACCGTGTTGGAGGTAGCGCTTGCACACCCCATTCTGCCCGGGAGCAAGACGGTGTTCGATATGGATTTTGAGGCGCAGGTGCCGGTGCAGATAAGGCGTTCGGGAAGGAACAGCGAAGAGGGCATCGCCTACAGCATGACGCAGTGGTATCCGAAGATGGCCGAGTATGACCGCGAGGGCTGGCACGCCACACCCTACGTGTCGCGGGAATTCTATGGCGTGTGGGGCGATTATGAGGTGAACATCATCATTCAGAAAGACTACGTACTGGGCGGCACCGGTGTGGTCCAGAATGCAGATGAGGTGGGACACGGATACTCTGAAAAGCGCAAGAAGAACGCCAAGGAAGACCGCATCAGATGGCGTTTCAAGGCCGAGAACGTGCATGATTTCGCCTGGGCGGCCGACAAGCACTACACCCACGACCGCGTGCAGGTGCCAGATGGCCCAGAGCTGCATTTTCTCTATCTCAAGGACAGCGTGGGAGAAATGTGGACACAACTGAAACCCTTGACCGTGAAAGCATTCGGGATAATGAGTGAGCGTTTCGGCAAGTATCCATATCCCCAGTTCTCGGTCATTCAGGGCGGTGATGGAGGCATGGAATATCCAATGGCCACACTTGTCACCAGCGGTCGCAAACTGAGCGGACTGGTGAGCGTCACGGTGCATGAGGCGCTGCACAACTGGTATTACGGGGTGCTGGCCACCAACGAGAGCAAGTATCCGTGGATGGACGAAGGATTCACGAGCTATGCACAGAACATTGTGCTTGACGGTGTCCATGGCCTCAACAGTCCCGGTCTTCACGACAGGAGTTATGCCGGCTATTATTCATTGGTCGGATCCGCATTCAACGAGCCCTCCACCACCCATGCCGATTTTTACCACACCAACCGATGCTATGGTCTCACCGCCTATTCCAAGGGAGCGGTGTTCGTGCATCAGCTCGGCTATGTCATTGGCGAGGACAAACTGCGAGAAGGCCTGCTGCGCTATTTTCATGAGTGGGGCTTCAAACACCCACGGCCAGAGGATTTCCTTCTGGTGATGGAGAAGGTGTCAGGACTGGAACTGGACTGGTATCTGGAACAGTTCATCGGCAGCATGAACACCATCGACTATGGCATCCGCGAGTTGACTCCGGCCGATGGGGGAACCGAGGTGCTCTTGGAGCGCACAGGCCGAATGCCCATGCCCATCGATCTGGTAGTGACGCTCACGGACGGTCGTGCGATCGGGTTCAATATCCCCTTGCAGATGATGCGCGGGGCCAAGAACGAGTCATTTGCAGAACAAGTGGCCCTGCTGCCCGACTGGCCGTGGGTCTATCCTGTATATGGTTTCAAACTTCCCTTCGAAATGAAGGATATTCGCACCATAGAAATCGACCCGTCAGGAAGGTTGGCAGACGTGAACCCCGCCAACAACCGTTTTCCACCCGTTGTCACGGAAACTGAAACAGAAGACGATCAGAAATGAGAAATTATTTTCAAAGGCCCCTATTTGTTGCACTGTTGCTTGCCACTTCATTGTTTCAGGCCTGTGACGGGCCTACGGCAACAGACAGCTCCCCCGAGCGTCCGCGCCATCTGGGCCCACAATTCCAGAAGGAGGGGATTCTTCATTTCATCAGTGCCGAGGGTGATACCTTGCGAACCATCGACATTGAGATTGCCGACACGGAGAGCGAGCGTACCATAGGCCTCATGCACCGCAGATCCATGCCCGACACACAGGGCATGCTTTTCATCTTTGAGGAGGAGGAGCGCAGAAGTTTCTGGATGCGCAACACCCTGATAGGGCTGGACATCCTCTATATCCGCGCCAACGGGGAAATTGAGAGTATCGCCAAATACACGGTTCCGCTCGATGAGCGTTCCATCCCGTCCAAAGGCCCGGCCACCTTCGTGCTGGAGGTCATCGAAGGTTTCTGCGACCGCTATGTGGTGATGGAAGGCGGGCGTGTCGCATTTGAGCGCACAGACGCTGTTCAGACACAATAACATAAGTTGGGCATTTAATGCGTTCCTTTGCACCCGCAATGCGATTGCATTGGCATGACGGGGAGCGCGCAAGCCATTTCACGGCATGCGACCCTTTCAAGAACGCGCCCACAGGGTCGGGTGCGGAAATTCCATAACATGACATTTGAACAATTGAATTTGAACGCGGCAGTTCTGCGCGCGCTCACCGAGGAAGGATACGTCCATCCGACACCCATTCAGGAAAAAGCAATCCCACACGTGATGCAAGGTCGCGACCTGCTGGGCTGCGCGCAGACCGGCACAGGCAAGACAGCAGCATTCTCGCTGCCGATGCTTCACATTCTTGCAAAACGCCCCTCGGAGGGTGGCCGGACAAGGCCGATCCGTTCCCTCATACTCACCCCGACCCGAGAACTTGCCATTCAGATACAGGAGAGCCTTGTGGCCTACGGACGCCATCTGCCACTGCGCAGCACCGTCATCTTCGGTGGTGTTCCGCAACGTCCACAGACCAATGCCCTGAACAACGGTGTGGACATCCTGGTGGCCACACCCGGACGCCTCCTCGACCTGATCGACCAAGGATTCGTTCACTTGAAACATCTCGAATTCTTCGTGTTGGACGAGGCAGACCGCATGTTGGACATGGGATTTGTGCATGATGTGAAACGCATCATCAAACTGCTGCCCACAGACAGGCAGTCACTGTTCTTCTCGGCCACGATGCCACCGGTGATAAGCCAATTGGCCGACTCCATCCTCAGAAATCCTGAAAAAGTGGCCGTTACTCCGGTCTCCAGCACTGCCGAGACAGTCAAACAGGAACTCTATTATGTGGACAAGGGCAACAAACGTAAGCTCTTGAGTCATCTCCTTCACGACACGAGCATCATCTCAGCCCTTGTCTTCACCCGCACCAAGCACGGTGCCGACCGCGTGACAAAGGAGCTGAACAAGGACGGGGTGAAGGCCGAGGCCATACATGGCAACAAGGCCCAGAACGCACGCCAGCGCGCACTGAGCAATTTCAAGGAAGGAAAGACACGGGTGCTGGTGGCCACCGACATCGCGGCCAGAGGCATTGATGTGGACAGCCTTTCGCACGTATTCAACTACGACATACCGAACATACCGGAGACATACGTTCACCGCATCGGCCGAACAGGAAGGGCCGGGGCCAGCGGCATCGCCATCTCGTTCTGCATGTTCGATGAGAAGCCTTATCTCAAGGACATCCATAAGCTGATCGGTCGTGACATTCCAGTGGTTTCGGAACATCCGTTCCCGATGATCGACCTTGAACCAGGCGAGCCTATAGAGCAGCAGCGACCACCGAGACAGCAGCGTCCGCAGGGCGGGGGCTCGCAAGGGGGTGGCCGAGGCGGGCAGCGTCATGGACAGAGACGCAGGACAACGGCATAGACGAAATGCAAATCATCCGCCATGGGCGAACTGAATCCATGCATTTGTCGCCCATGTTCAAAACTTGGCCGACCGTGCAGGCCCAGAACATGAAGGCGAATTGTCGCTATTCCTGCACGGACATGTCCATGGAGAGATAGAGTAGCATGGCTATGAACAGAACGAGTGCGATGGTCATGATGTCGTGAATATAGATAATGAACGTATTTGGAAGCAAGATATTGTGTCCCGTTCAAGCCATATTTATGAACAAGTGAGGAGATGTCGGAATCTACTGTGAACAATGCATTCGTATCTCATAGAAAAAACCTTGCAGTAACCCCTTGTCAATCAAAATAGAACTTGCATCTTTGCGCCCCTTAAAAATTCAACCAAAACCAAAACAATGCCAACCAAAATCCGCTTGCAGAGACACGGAAGGAAAGGCGCAGCGTTCTACCACATCGTGGTAGCCGACTCCCGTTCGCCCCGTGATGGTAAATTCATCGAGAAACTGGGCACCTACAATCCCATTACTCAGCCCGCCACCATCGATATCAATTTTGACAGTGCCGTCAATTGGATAGAAAAGGGTGCGCAACCAACAGACACTTGCCGTGCCATCCTTTCTTACAAAGGAGTTCTGTTCAAGAAACACCTTCAGGGCGGTGTTGCCAAAGGTGCTTTCGACCAAGCTGAGGCCGACCGGAGGTTTGCCGCTTGGATGGGCGACAAGGAGAACCGCGTGGGTAAGAGCGCAGAGGCTGTTGTAAAGGCCAAGGAAGATGCCCGTAAGGACAAGCTTGCTGCCGAAGCCAAGAAAAAAGAGGCCATTGCTGCCAAAGTGGCCGCCAAGACCGCTCCACTTGCCGAAGAGGTTGCTGAAGTTGCCGAAGCAGAGGAGGTCGCACCGGTCGAGGCCGCTATCGAAGAAACTCCCGCTGTTGATGAAGCCCCTGTAGCCGAAGCTGTGGTTGAGGAGGCGCCCGTAGCCGAGTTGGCTGTAGAGGAAGCCCCTGCTGCCGAGGAGGCGACAGACGAAGAGCCAAAGGCATAATAGGTTGGCCTCCGAGAACCTCACGGTCTTCGGGCACATCTTCAAGCCCCACGGACTCAAGGGCTCGCTGAAGGTGAAACTTATTGGCGGAATGATTCCGCAGATAGAAAAGGACGAACCGGTCTTCATCCCCTTGCAGGGTGGGCCGGTTCCTTTTTTTGCCGAGGAACGTGCAGATACCTCGCGCGATTTCATTGTGCTCAAACTGGAAGGCATTGATACGGTCGGGGCCGCAGCAGACTTTGTGGGCAAGGACGTGCTCATTGACAGGGCCAGATTGACCGAGGAGGAGCCTACAGGCCTTCACGCGCTCATAGGCTATTCAGTGACAGACGTTGATCTTGGCCACTTGGGCACAGTGACGGACGTGCTTGAAATGACCATGCAGTCGGTGCTTGAGATCGGGCATCCAACAGGAAAACAGGTACTTATACCTGCGGTCGATCACATTCTGCTGGCCGTTGATGAGAAGAAGAGGGTACTGACAGTGGATACGCCCGATGGTCTGGTGGACATCTACCTCCATGGCTGAGCCCTATTTCCAGTTCCGACAGTTCCGGGTATACCACTACCGCGATGCTTTGAAGGTGGGAACGGATGGGGTGCTGCTTGGAGCATGGGCCGAAGTGAATGATGGGGAAAAGGTGCTGGACATCGGTACCGGCACGGGTCTTATTGCGCTGATGGTCTCACAACGGGCCAAGGTGCGGGTCGATGCCATTGACATCAGCCCCGCAGCGGTAAGACTTGCAACAGAGAATTTCGCCCGTGCTCCTTTCAGTGACCTGCATGCCTCTGATTGTGGACTGAGCGATTGGTTGTCGGGCCAATATGCGCAGTATGACCTCTTGGTCTGCAATCCGCCCTACTTCACACACGCCCAACCGCCAGCGGACGGAGCGTTGCATCTGGCCAAGCACACCATAGGGCTCGATCCTGCAACATTGTTCAACGAAGTGAAACGTCTGCTGCGTCCATCAGGTAGATTCAGTACCATATTCCCTGCGCAGGGACAGGAGGAATTCTTTCTTGAAGCAAGGAGAAATGGATTGGAGGTTCTGCACCTGACGGCAGTTCATCCGTTGCCCGAGCGGCCGGCCAAAAGGCTTCTGGTGACCTTTGTTCCAAGGCTGGTGGATATGGAATCCAATGACACGCTTATTCTGGAGAACGAAGCGGGTGCAAGAGGGTACACCGAGGCTTACAAACAGTTGACGGGCCCCTATTTCCTACGCTTCTGAGCTAAAGAAACTGAAGTGCAATCGGCCGTATCTCCGGGTCTGTTCATAGCCCTTCAGCGTGCTGAGGTCAATGTTTGACGGGTGCTCGATAATGAGCAGGCCGTCCTCTTCCAAAAGACCCCGATGAAGGATGAGTTCTACCAGCTCGGCATGAACGTCATTGTCGAAGGGAGGGTCTGCAAAGATGATATCCCATTTTCCAGTGGCCCGACCAAGAAATTGTAGGGCATCGGCCCGCACCACATTGCTGCGCTCGCAGCCATATTCTTCCAACGACTGTTTTACGAACTGTGCGCATCCCGGATTGGCATCCACGCAAGTGATGTCCTCCACGCCCCGGCTCAGCAGTTCAAGGCTTATGTTTCCCGTTCCACAGAAGAGGTCGAGGGTTCGCAGGCCATCGAAGTCGAAACGATTATTGAGAATGTTGAACAGACCTTCCTTGGCCATGTCGGTGGTGGGCCGGACGGGCAGGTTGCGGGGCGGGCGGATATTGCGCCCCTTGAGGCGGCCGCTTATGATGCGCATATCGGAGCGTTGAGAATGAAGGGCACCTGATGGCCCGAAAGGTCCTTGAAAGAATAGCCGTAAGTCATTTCAGCAGGCCTGTCACCGAACACGACATCAGCTATGTAACGCCTGAAAAGGCCATGAAGCACATCACCATCAGTCACGCGGCCATAAAGTGTCAACCGCGCTTCTGTATGCAGTATGGCAAGCTGCTCCAAAGCTGCCATGGTGAAATAGAGTACGTCCTCAGGCGCGTACTGCTCGAAAGCGTTGTAAAAGAGGAGGTCGCGACCTGTGAGCACCGCAAGGCAGAAATCGTGATCGGACACATGGACATGTACATGATGCGCTGATGGCGACCGTAGCAGCGAAGGCACCCAACAGCAAAGAGAGGGAATGACCTTTTGGGTCGGGAGCACATTGAGCAATTCGGTCGGAACGAGCGCCAAGCATTGAGAATCCCAAACGTCCAACGTTGCCATGACCCTTGTGAGATTGCGAAGCTCCCCATGCTCAAGATTGAGGAGGGAGGTCATTTGCGCATCGTCAGTGGGGAAGAGGTCGGAGGGAATGATAGAGCAGGGCACATTGTCAACAACCGTGGCAACCACGTCTGTGGTGGTCATTTTCCCCAGCACATGGCTCACTGTGGAAGCCCAGTGTGCATCATCCCTACAATGAGGAAAATCGAAACTGCGGAAGGAGAGTGCCTTCAGCGTTTTTGCGTCAACAGTAAGAAGAGATACCGAGGAACGTGCCACCGACAGGTAAACTGCCAATCCGAGGCAAAGCAACTCATCGGCCCGGTCGGGAATCAGATGCAGCGTCTCCCTGAAGACAGGTGCCTCTGCATTATCACTCCCAGTTTCCACTGGTCGAGGGGTCGGTCATGGAACCCACCTTGATGCCGTCCTCCAGCTTGTAATACAGAGGCTCTATGTCAGAGAATATGTATTCATTCCTGGCGAACACTTCGAACACGGGCACCTGCACCTGACCCTTCTCAATGACACCTGCGGCCATCTGGAATTCCACCTTGTCGCTGTATGGGATGTAACGCACATCGTTGATGTCGCCACCCGATTTGAACAGGGAATCACGGGCCGGCACAAGGATGGTGTCCCGTTCCACAATGCCCAGTTTCACAGCTTCGTTCTCGGTGAGTGTATCTGGAACGGTACCAAGGGCCTTGATGACAGGAAACTCACCAGTGTTCACAAATTGGAGCAGGGAGTCGAAATTCGGTGCATACACCTTGTAAACGGACTTATAGGCCAACTGCCAGTCGCGGATGACCTTGATGTGCTCAATCACCTTGGTATATCTCCTGTTCTTCTCAACATTGAATTTGATGGGTTCATCAATGGACTGATAGGTGAAGAAGGCGGTGATGAGCGCCAAGGGGATGAAAGCGATGAAAAGGCCTTTCTGGAGGGCATTGGGCAGCTTGTCAAGCATCATGAGGATGACAAACACCCCGACCAGCGTTATCAGCAGACCGCCCATTAGCCAGAACACATTCTGACCACCGATGACCGCTGAATAAACGATAGTCAGACCCCCGAGTGTCAGAATCGCGGGGAAGAGAAAACGTAATGGATTTGGAACACCTGTGCTCATCGAATGGAAGGAGATTTATACCCGAAAAATTCAACGGAGGCAAAACTACATTCTTTTTGGGAACGGCCTCCGTTCACCTGTCACACGATATCGGGTCGGATCAACGTTTGAGTGCTTCCTGTTGCAACAGTGCCGAAATGCTGTAAGACAGGTCGGTGAACAGTATCTTGGGATGAGCGTTGCGCTCAATGTGATAGCTTGCCCTGTCCAGTTCGGTAAGCAGGCCCTCCATGTTGTCTGGACTGATGAAGCGCGAGAATTTCTGCACGAATTCCATCTGTTGGCGAATCATTGGTTGATGGGCGTCCGGGGCCATGCGGTAGAGCAGCACATTACGCAGCAGACCTGCCGCCTGCGCAAGCAGGTCCTTCTGCCTTTCCCTGCCCATTTTCTGAAATTCGTCCATCAGCACAGAGATGGTGTCCATCTTCATGGTGAAGCACGCACGCATCCAACCGATGAAGAAATTGACCGTGGCAGAGATACTCTCAGGATCGTGCATGAACTGGCGGGCAAGCCCGAAATCACCGTCTGCGAGCTGAGCGGCAAGTGCTGCCTGAGATTCATCGGAACCACCATCTGCAATCAGTCCCTGCACAATCTCTGCGTCACTTAGACGTTCGAGCCGATGGGTCTGAACACGGGAGAGAATAGTGGCCAACATATTCTCTGTGCTCTCTGAAGTGAATAGGAATACAGTCCGAACAGGCGGTTCTTCCAACACCTTGAGCAATTTGTTGGCGGCCTCGGTGTTCATCTTCTCTGAAAGCCATACCACAATCACCCGGTATTCCGCCTCATAGGCCTTGTAGCTGAGGTTATGAAGGATTTCGGCACTGTCCTCCACATTGATCGCGCCCTGCTTGTTCTCAATGCCCAGAAAAGAAAGCCACTGCTGAAGACTCAGGTATGGGTCTTCCAGAACGGCCTCTCTGAACCGGATCACGAAATCCTTGCTGGAGAACTTCTGGCCTTCGTTGTCGCCCGTTCTGTTCTTTGGGAAGATGAGCTGGAGGTCAGGGTGCTCCAATAGGTGATACCTTCTGCAGGAGCTGCAAACTCCACAGGACTCCACTTCAGATCTGTCGGTGCAGGCGAGATACTGGGCATAGGCCAAGGCCAGAGGAAGAGACCCTGCTCCCGTTGGGCCCACAAGCATCTGTGCATGGGCCACACGCTTGTTCAGCACCGACTCTCTCAGTTTCTGCTTGAGCCTCTCCTGACCGATCACATCGCGAAAGAACATGGGGCAAATCTAATCCTTCCTTGGGGCAGTGATTCTTCGCACATGTGTCATTTGGCCGGTGAATGGCTGTGCGGTCATGGAGCACAGATCTGCGGGTGAACATTCAGGGCAGCGTACATCACCTGACCAAAGACCTACATTTGCCCAAGCTATGATCTGATGCGGCCATTAATTACCACAGTGTACTTGCTGTCATTGCTGGGCGTCATGAGATGTGAGGCGCAGCAGCACAACGCCTACCCGCTCAATCATATCACTTACAGCGAGTTTGAGGGGATGCTGCAACAGCCGGGCGAGCGGTTCCATACTTCGGTGCGCCCCTATCGCATCCACGAGCTGAACGAGAGCATACCATTCGACTCGCTGCGCCATGTGCGCTATCACAGCGGAAAATTCGCAAGGACATGGGTGGGGAGGAAGATGGTGATGGAGAGCCTGCTGCGGGTGGACTCGGCCAAGTTCCAAGTATTCTTCGATCCGGTGTTCCAGATGGACTATGGCTACGACCTTGAAGGAAAGGTGGCACATGTGGTGAACACGCGTGGTTTTGTCTGCAGTGGAAGCATAGGCCGCAAACTTTCTTTCATCACCACATTCTATGAGAATC
Source organism: Flavobacteriales bacterium (assembly GCA_021739625.1). Taxonomy (GTDB): domain Bacteria; phylum Bacteroidota; class Bacteroidia; order UBA10329; family UBA10329; genus UBA10329. The sequence continues at coordinate 20,463 of JAIPBJ010000054.1, forward strand.
AGTCCACATTCCTGCCCTACATGTCCGACTGGATCGAGCGGAACAAGGTGATTCCGGGACAGGGGTGGCTCAAACCCTTCACCTTCGACAATTTCTTCTACAATGCCCTGGGTGTGCAGATAAATGGATATGACTATCTGACGGCATCAGGAGCAGTGTCATTCACCCCTGTCAAGAACTTCAATGTTCAACTGGGCCACGACAAGCATTTCTTCGGAGAGGGATACAGGTCGCTCCTGCTGTCTGATGTGGCATTCAACTATCCCTTCCTGAAACTGACCACCAAATGGAGGGGCCTGCAGTATGTGCATCTGCTCACTCAGATGCAGGACGTGAATTATCCTCAGCAATATGAGACCGGGTTCAAGAAGAAATGGGCCACATTCCATTATCTGAGCGCCAACATCGGCAAGCGGGTGCAGGTGGGCCTTTTTGAAGGCATCATCTTCAAGACAGCTGACAGTGCGGGCAACGGTGGCTTCGACTGGAATTTCATCAACCCGTTGATGATGATACGTCCGGTCCAGTTCGCCATTCAGCAATCGGATCAGAACGTTGTGGTGGGCCTCAATCTGAAGGTGATACCGTTCAAAGGTGCGGCATTCTATGGTCAGTTGGCTTTCAACGACCTCAATTTCAACCGCATGAATGTGGCGGGACACATAGGGCAGCGGCTAGGATGGCAGGTGGGTTTCAAGGCCTTTGACCTTTTCAATGTGCGTCATCTGATCATTCAATTGGAATACAACGCGGTGCGCCCCTACACCTACGCCAGTTCGCAGCCCATACTCAGCTACATGCACTTTGCGCAGCCGCTGGGGCATCCGCTGGGAGCCAATTTCCATGAAGTGATGGGAATGTTCGGATACCGTTGGCGGGATCTGCGCTTCCAATGGAGGGCCACTTATGCGCTTGTGGGCCGCGACCCTGTTGGGGCCAATTTCGGCAACGACATCTATCTCTCGGACACGGAGGCTGTGCGCGGGACCGATTCGGGAGGCAATCATATCGGCCAGGGGCAGAGGACCCATCTGTTCTTTCAGAATGCCGAACTGGCCTACACCATCAATAGGGCAAGCAATTTCACGCTGCGACTGGGCCTGACGCACCGTGTCTCAAGCAATTCTCTGAGCGATGAACGCAACCTGATGGTCTATTTCGGGGTGCGGACGGACATCAGGAATCTCTACGCGGACTTCTGACATGAGGCATGCCAAGCACATATCGACCCTTCTCCTGCTGACGGCCTGGCTGCCAGCGGTGGCGCAGCAGATCATTCAGCCCAGGTCGCCACTGCTTCAGACGTTCGTGGAGGAGGAGTTCAGCGGCAGTGGCCTGTCATCGGTGCATCACAATATCCGTCCATTCGTGCAGCACGCGCAGTTCGAGCTGGCCAACGAGGATTTCCTGCGGTCCATGGTGCGCAAGAGCGACATGCGGCCCAACCGCCTGCGTGACGGGCATTTCTTTGAATACAGGAAGAAATGGTTCGGGGTGAGATTGAATCCGATCTATCACAGCGTGATCGGTTACGGATCGCGCAGCGGCCTCATCACCGATCTTTTCGGAGGCCTGCGGGGCGATGTGATGCTGACCCCGAAGCTTACGGGCAGCTTCTCCTTCAAGGGCGGTGCATTCCGCGCTCCGGCCCATGTGGAAGATTATATGGACGAATGGGGCGTGCGGCCCGGATATGGCGACATGCAGCGCAGAGGAGAACTGAGCACGTTCTTCCTGCCAACGGGTTCCATCTCCTATTCTCCGTCAGAACATTTCAATGTACAGGCCGGACACGACAGACTTTTCATTGGCAATGGCTACCGCTCGCTGCTGCTCTCGGACAACGCTCCCCCCTATTCATTCCTTAAACTGGACACACGGTTCTGGAAGGTGCGCTATGTGAACATATTCGCCAACTTCAAGGATATCAGGCCGGGCGCGGCCAGCCGCGACAAGCTCGGTACGTTCCACTACCTGTCGCTCAATGTGGGGAAAAGGTTCACGGTCGGATTGTTTGAAAGCATCATCTGGCAAGCCAGGGATTCGAGCGGAACGCGTGGCTTTGAGGCCAACTATATCAATCCGATCATCTTCTATCGTCCTGTGGAGATGTCGCTCCGATCGCCCGACAACGTGATACTTGGGCTGGACGTGCGTTTCCGGATAGGCAAGAACCACCACCTGTATGCGCAGTTGCTGCTTGACGAGATGAAGTTCAGTGAGATGTTCAGCAGCCTGAGCGGAGACACGTCCAAACCCACGGGCTGGTGGGGCAATAAGCAGGGATTCCAAGTGGGGCTGAAGGGCTGGAGTCCATTCGGGCTTAAGAACCTGTACTATCAGACCGAGTTCAACTGGGTGAGGCCATTCACCTACACGCACTATGCGGTGGAGCAGAATTTTGGCCATTACAACCAGCCGCTGGCGCATCCGATGGGGGCCAACTTCATGGAATCTGTGAGTCTGCTGCGCTACCGCAGGGGCAGCTGGATGCTGGAGGCCAAATTCATCTATTCGAACTTCGGGCTCGACACCGGAGGGGTGAGCTATGGCCAGAACATCTATCGCTCATACGGTGACCGGCAGGCGGAATATGGCAATACGATGGTTCAGGGCCTCGACACCAAGGCCTTCCTGTTCCAGTTCCGTGCCGAATATGTGGTCAATCCGTTCTGGGACCTGCGCATCATGGCCGGACTGAGCAGCAGATCAGAATCATCGGCCATTCACCGTAAGGATGACCTCTATGTGTTCTTTGGGATATCGACCGACCTGACCAGGCCGTTCGATGATTTCTGATCCGTCTTAGGAAGCTGCCCTACTAAGGGAATATCCGCTCGAACACGCTTTCGCCAGTGCTGGGGTCGGTGCCGAAAAGGTCAACATGGATCACGGTGGGCGTCAGCAGACCTTCCTTTGCTTCGATGAAGATGCGTTTGAGCACGGCCTTTTTCCCGTTGATGTGCATCAGCCCCTCATACTTCCCCATCCTGTTCTTGGCCACGGTCACAGCCCTGTCCTTGAATGCCTTGAGGCGCATGACATAGCTGCCGTTGCCGTCCTTCAGCTCTTCTGTTTCCACACCGTAAACTGCTGTGCGCTCGAAATAGCTCAGGTCGTTCTTCACATTTTCGCCCAGCTCATAGTCGAGCCAATAGGCGTTCACAGGCAGGTCGCGCACCAGTTGTCCGGTCCGGTCCACCTTGGCCTCATACATCACCGTGTTGGTGTTCTTGGAGCGTTGCAGATAGAACAACGTGTTCTCTGACGTTTTGGGCATGGGCAGTTTCTTGCCATTGAGCGTGGTCTGGCCCAAGGCGGGCAAGGCGAGAAGCATAAGTGGCAGTAGGCGGAACATGGGGCGCAAAGGTAGATCCTGTCGGCATAGGAAACACGAAGCCCCCTT
>JAIPBJ010000055.1 GCA_021739625.1 Flavobacteriales bacterium
GTAATTGGGGGCGACCTGCGTGGCCTTCTGAAAGAATTCAAGGGCCTTCACGTAATCCTCCAAGGCAGTGAAATGAACATATCCGAGGTTATAGAATGCGTTGCCGTGGGTACTGTCCAATTCCGTCAGACGTGTGTAGGTCTCAATGGCCTCCTCTGCTTTTCCTGCTTGCTGATAGGCCATTCCCAGCGCATAAAGTACGCCTGCATCGTCAGGACGGATGGTCAGGGCATTTCTGAGGAACGACTCGGCCATTGGACTCTTCTTTCCATAATGCAACACTCCGAGATCCATCTGCACATCGAAGTTGTCGGGGTTCTGCTCTGCCGCCAACAGATAGTTCTCTATGGCTCGTGCAGTGTCCTTCATGTCTCGGAATGCAAGTGCCTTGATGAAGAATGGTCGGTCATCCTGCGCGTCCACCTTCAGCATCTCGTTGGCCAGATCGATGCACTGTTGATGCTTCTCTATGTACAGGTTGAACTGGGCCAATCGGTACAGGGCATCCAGATTTCGCGCATCCAATGTTCGGGCCTTCTCCAGCGCACGGAGGCAGCGTTTCGGCTCGTTGCGTTGAAAATAGATATCGGCTATCGTGAGATAATAGTCGGCCTTGGTACTGTCCATCAACAGGGCCCGGCCAATATCGGTCAAGGCATAGTCGATATTGCCTTGGGCGATCAGCATCTTGGCCCGAGCGTTGAGCAGGTCGGTGTTGCCCGGACTTCTGTCAATGAGGGTGGAGATGCTGTCCAACGCCCGCAGCTCAGGGGTCATGACGGAAGCACCGGAAACCTCGGCCTCCTTCACCTTCTCGCCACATGAGCCCAATATGGCAATGGCGAGAATCGCGATATATCTCAATGACCGCATCAATCCTCTGCGGCTGTCATCGGAACTCCGGCCACCTTGTAATGATCCTTGATCTTGTGCTCCAACTCTTCCATCAGGTCCGGATTGTCGTTGAGCAGGTCTTTCACCGCATCGCGTCCCTGACCGAGCTTGGTGTCCTGATAGCTGAACCAAGAACCACTTTTCTTGATGATGCCAATCTCTGCTCCGAGGTCGATGATCTCGCCCACTTTGGAAATCCCTGAGCCGTACAGTATATCGAATTCGGCCTTGCGGAAAGGTGGTGCCACTTTGTTCTTCACCACTTTCACTTTCACACGGTTGCCCATCACGTCCTCAGCGTTCTTGATCTGCGTTGAGCGTCTGATATCTATGCGGATGGAAGCGTAGAACTTGAGTGCATTGCCACCCGTGGTGGTCTCAGGATTGCCGAACATCACCCCGATCTTCTCGCGAAGCTGGTTGATGAAGATGCAAACGGTGCCGGTCTTGCTAATTGTTCCCGTGAGTTTTCTCAAGGCCTGCGACATGAGGCGTGCGTGAAGGCCCACCTTGCTATCGCCCATTTCACCTTCAATCTCGCTGCGTGGCGTGAGTGCCGCCACCGAGTCGATGACAATGATGTCGATGGCCCCTGAACGGACAAGGTTCTCCACTATCTCCAATGCCTGTTCGCCATTGTCGGGCTGCGAAATGAGCAGGTTGTTGATATCAACGCCCAATTTTTCGGCATAGAATCGGTCGAAAGCGTGCTCGGCATCAATAAAGGCTGCAATGCCACCCTGCTTCTGTGCTTCGGCTATGGCATGTATGGCAAGGGTCGTCTTGCCGCTGGACTCAGGGCCGTAGATTTCCACAATCCTTCCGCGTGGGAAACCGCCCACTCCGAGTGCGAGATCCACTCCGATCGAGCCAGTGGAAATAGCCTCCACATCCTCCACTTTTGCATCTCCCATGCGCATGATGGCGCCCTTTCCATGGGTCTTCTCCAGCTTGTCCATGGTGATCTGAAGCGCTTTGAGCTTCTCTGCTTGAATGTCTTTTGCCATTGTTGTTCGATTTTCAGTCCATGCCCAGTTCCTCCAGGATCTGGGCGCTATGGTCCTTGGTGCTCACTTTGGTGATGACGGCCTCGATCATTCCGTTGCCATCGATGACAAATGTAGTGCGGTGAATGCCGTCAAATTCCCTTCCCATGAATTTCTTGGGACCCCAGACACCAAACGCTTTGATCACAGTCAGTTCTGTGTCGGCCAGCAGCATGAATGGCAAATCATACTTCTTAATGAATTTCACATGGCGTTTCACATCATCGGCAGAAATACCAAGGACTGCAAATCCGCGCTTTTGAAGATTACTATGGTGGTCGCGCAGGTCACATGCCTGCACAGTGCAGCCGGGGGTCATGTCCTTTGGATAGAAGTATAGAATTACGCGCTGGCCTGCAAACTGCGACAGCGATATTGTTTTTCCATGCTGATCGATGGAAGTGAAATCGGGGGCCTTGTCGCCTTTCTTGAGATGGGTCATTGCTGAAGTGCTTTAGGTTGAGTACGGACAAGGAACACGGTCCTATCCGCTATGTTCAATTCGGAAAATTCAATCTACTTGGAAGAGCCGCAGGAAATTCTCAGTGTTGCTTTTTACCGAATAGCGCATTTCGACCGTGCTGCGGGCCGCGTCTGACAGCAATGGCAATCGGCTTGGGTCAGAGAGTATGGCACGCAGGGTCTCCATCCAATCGTCATCGCTGTCGCACACCCACCCATTCACCCCATGCGATACTATTTCGGTGTTCACCCCAACGGGCGATACAATGGCAGGAATGCCCAAGGCCATGTATTGCAGTGCTTTGAATCCACATTTCCCCTTGGCCCATCGGTCATTCTCCAGAGGCATGATACCAACGTCCATACATAGCAGATCATCAATCTCGGAAGCCTTGTCCCAAGGCACGAACCGCAGGCTCTTCAATTCAAAATCGGGTCGTTTGTCTGCAATCACCAGAAATTCGAAATTGAACTCACGCTCCAGTTCCTTGAGAATGGGCAGCACCCTGTCTATGTATCGGATGGTGGAATGTGTGCCTGTCCAGCCTATGACCATAAGTCTTTCAGAAAATATCTTGACCCTATTGTGATGGCCCACGGTATCGATCGTGGTGGGATTGACGTAGCAAGAAGTGTTGAACCGGGCCGCATGGTCGCGCAGATAGCTGTTTCCGCAACTTACTTTCCAGGCCCAAGCGCAGGTGCTCTCTGCATTCTCATACCTCTTGAAAAATGAGATGAATGGATTCGATGAGCTGGAATTAGGGATCCAGATGGCATCATCAAAATCGAAGATCACTTTCTTCTTGAGAACTTTGGCGATGAGCCATTCGAATACGGGCGGCCCGATGGGAGCGGCCTCCCGATGTATGAATACCATATCGAAACGCCACAGTGTGAACAGGTCGGCAAAGCGTTTGAAAAGTCCGAACAGCACCTTCCAGACCTTCAAGGCCAGATTCCCCCTTTTGTAGAGTATCCGCATGGCCTCTTCATCCAGAAATGGCCGAATCTCAAATTCAAGGTGCTGCTGGCGCAGCGCATCGAAGTACTGCTCGAATCGGAACCGTTGACTAGGTGCGATTCCCAACGGATAGGGCACAAGAAAAAGAATGCGTTTGCGGTCGTGGCCCATGCGGAGATCGGCAAATGTAGCCTATGACCCTAAGCCGAGAAACGGATGTTCCAAATGGAGGCCGTCCTGTCGTCAGACACGGAGACCAAAGTATTGTCGTCCATCCACAACAGTCTGTTCACCGATGTACCGTGACCGGCATGGCTGCTGCGGTCGATGGTCCTCAGAGGCCGCAAGCTGGCAGCATCCCAGATTCTGATGGTCTTATCCTTACTGCAAGTGGCAAAGACTCTCCCATTGGGGCAGAAAAGGATATGGTTGACCGTGTACATGTGCGGAATGATGTCATTGCGCAGCGCATAGCCTTCAGCGACATCAAATGTCCGAAGATGAGCATCGCGCCCAGCTGTGAGCAGGACTTTCATGTCAGGTGAGTAGGCAAGTGCAAAGACAGAGTTCTCATGACCATCCAACACCTGAAGCATATCTGGACTATCAAGACCGAGAATGCGCACCTTATGGTCTGAACAACCTGCTGCTATATGACGGCTGTCCGTGTTCAATGCCATGGACCGAATTGATCCTTCCGAGACCTTGACCCTACCAACAGTGCACCATTGCCGGATGTCCACCATCACCAGCACTCCATCGCCACAGGCAATGAACAGCCTATCGTCCAACAGTTTCATGTCGAAAATGGCAGCATCGGTCACTTTCAACGAGCGCAATTCCTTTCGCAGGACTGGGTCGATGAGATGGATCCCATCAAAGTTCTGCGCCACGATCAGAAGTGCTTCATTCGGCACAGCGCACATCGAATAGACAGTGCCACCCACCTTGGCCACCATTTCGCCCGTCTCGGGGCTTTCGAGGTCCCATTGCACCACCATGCCATCGGCCCCTGCCGTAAAAAAGTACCTGCTTCCGGGAAGGGCGGTCACCGCGTAGATGCAGTCCTGATGCCCATGGCAGGTGGCCTGCTTCACAACCTCGGTCACCATGTTCTTCTCTGGCCCCATGAATTTTTCATTGATATGGCGCGAAGGACGGCAACATCACAGCATATGTCAAGCAGAGGGCGGACACAGTGTGAACAGTAGGAGAGATGACATGGGACAGCCAGAAGAAGACTGCGGTCCGGACTCAGAACACTTTCGGCATGCTCTTCGGCCCGTTGAAGTTGTAGCAGTTACGGGCACGGTTGCGTGCGTTGCGCGATTTGGTCTTGCTACGGGTGCGGAATTCCATTGTCAGAGCTATCTCGTGACTTCCGGCAGTGGCACCGGCAAGTTTTGAAATGGTCAGGTCATAGCTGTATCCGATCTGATACATGAAGGTCTTGCGTCTGTCCTCGCCACGCACACCCACATTGAACATCACTGCGTCATACTGATAGATGTCGAACCGCATCTCGCTGCGATACCACACGCCAAGCATGATCGGTTCTCTCATCGCATAGAGACCGAAGTTCATGGTCGAGAGATTCTTTTGATACTCATACATAAGGTTCGGTGAGATATAGACTGGATGCTTCACCCGTTTCTTATTTACGGGAATCATCATCGAATAATGGGCCACGAATTTCACGGGCAGTTTCTCAGTCCTTCCTGTGAGCGATTCGTTGGGAGATGTGACGTGATGGGCCGCGAATCCGAAGGTGTTGCCGATGACCTTGCGCGTCTTGGCCTTCCCTTTGCCTGGCATGAAATTGAAACGGGCCAACAGACCTGCATTGAAATCGGGCATTTCCACTTTCAACCTGTCAGGACGGGTCACGTTGGAAGGATTGACATTGCCGTAAATCGGGTGCAACTGGTCGCTGAAAACAAATGCGTCCCAATCTCGGATCTGTTTGCTCATGTAGGCCGCATCGACCCCGAAATGGATGTCGAACATCCGAGGGATGACGATGAGACGATAGGAATACATCAGACTGTAGCGCTGGGTCTGCAGCTGACCCTCGCCCTCATTGCCCACCACTGCCTGAAAGGCTATTCCACCGAAGAGGCTTGGGTTCCCGACCTCAAAACCTGCTGCATAAGTGCTGAAATCACCTGGGATGGAAGTCCAAAGATTGCGGTAGTTGCCATGGATCCTGATACCGTCATCGGCCCCTGCGAATGCGGGGTTTATGTAGGTGCGTGCCGCCCAGAACTGTGTGAACGTGGGATCCTGCGCAAAAGCCTTCCATTGGGAGGCCACTAACATGATAACCGTGCAGAGTATGATTCGCTTCATGGACACGCAGGGGTCGTTACAGGTCGGCTTATACTTCACTCCTGTGAAATCGTTACAGCCTGTGCGAAGTTGCGCGGCAAATGTCTGATTTTCTTGTGATGGTTTACAACTTTTGAACATCCGATCGGGGCTGCACAGGTACATCCTATTTTCGCAGGCCTCATGAGGTATGGCCCATTTCTCCTGCTCACCGCGCTGCTCCTGCTTTTCTTAGCGGCCTGCAGTGATGGATTCGACCTCGAACGCCCAGTGACAGAACTCCTTTCGCCCGTCAACGGGCAGAATGTGACCACGGCCGAAGGCATCCCATTGAACGTCCGGTTCACGGACAACGGAAACCTGTTGCAATACAAGATCCGTGTGGAGGGCATCGACTCCCTTAACAGCATCGCTAAAGACACCACACTCAGGCTTGTGTTCATAGAAGGGATCACTGGGAGTGAATTCCTACTGAATCAGATCATACCCCTGCCCGACTCCACATTCAACGGACACTATCGCGTCATTCTCACCTGCATTGATGATGATGGTAACGAATCGTATCCCGACACCGCCTCGATACGCATCACCAACAGTCTGGACAGCATTCCTCCAGTGTTCGATGTGGGGGGGCTACCCGCAGACACCCTGCGGTTGGGACAGGGTTTCACCCTTGCTGGAAGCGTTACCGATGAAACATCCCTCAATTACGTGACCATCCGCATCGGCAACGTGAACGGCAGTTTCGTCAAACTCAATTTCCAGTTCCCCAATATCATTGACAACACGGTGGATCTCAATGGATTCGGTGGCTATCTTATGGTGGACAGCACCTGGACAAACGGCACTTACAGTATGCACATCAACGCTTGGGACGATTACAGTGGAGTGAGCAGCACGAGTTACTTCCAAGTGAAACGCTAACAGATTCAAACCGCAAAATGGCCGACCAGCCCAAACGCACCTTCGTTTTTGATTTTGACAGCACGCTCACCCAAGTGGAGGCTTTTGAGGAACTGGCCGAGATAAGCCTGAAGAATGACCCCGACCGCGAGAAGAAGATCCGCAGAATAGCCGAAATCACAGATCAGGGCGTGGACGGTGACATCACCTTCACCGAGTCGCTCATGATGCGGCTCAAGATATTGGAGGCCCGCGAGGAACATCTGGATCTGCTGGTGAAACGTCTCAATCGCAAGATTTCCACCTCCATTGCCCGCAACAAGGAATTCTTCAAGCAGTATGCGGCAGACATCTACATCGTGTCGTGCGGCTTCAAGGAGTTCATAGACCCGATCATGGCGAAGTATGGCATTCCGCCAGAGAGAATCTTCGCCAACACCTTCCGCTTCGACCGGAAAGGGCATATCGTTGGTTTTGACCGCGACAACGACCTCGCGAAGCCCGATGGTAAGATCGAGCAGTTGCGCAAAATGGACTTGCCGGGCGAGATCCACGTGATCGGTGACGGCTTCTCGGACTATCAGATGCGGGCGGCCGGCATCGCGCACAAATTCTATGCTTTCACAGAGAATGTATCGCGGAGCAACATCTTGGACAAGGCCGACCACGTGACGCCCAGCCTCGATGAGTTCCTCTACAAGAACAAACTGCCCGGGGCCATCTCGTTCCCCAAGAACCGCATCAAGGTGCTGCTGTTGGAGAACATTCACCCGGATGCCGAAGCGATGCTGCGCGATGAGGGTTACACGGTGGAGACCGCCCCCAAGGCCCTGAACGAAGATGAGCTGGTCAAGGCCATCAAAGGTGTGCATGTGCTGGGCATCCGCAGCAAGACCAAAGTGACCGCCAAGGCCATTGCAGCAGCGGACAAGCTGATGGCGGTGGGTGCGTTCTGCATCGGCACCAATCAGATCGACCTCGATGCCTGCACCAAAGCAGGCGTGGCGGTGTTCAACGCCCCCTTCAGCAACACCCGCAGCGTGGTAGAACTGGTGATCGGTGAGATGATCATGCTGATGCGCGGCACGGTGGCGAAAAGCAACGCCATGCACGTGGGCAAATGGGACAAGAGCGCGAGCGACAGCAACGAGATACGTGGCAAGAAGCTTGGCATCATCGGCTATGGCAACATCGGGTCGCAACTGTCTGTGCTGGCCGAGGGGCTGGGCATGACGGTCTATTATTATGACGTGGAGGAGAAGCTCGCCCTGGGCAACGCACGTAAAATGGCCTCGTTGAAGGACCTGCTGCGCAGATGCGATGTGGTGACCCTGCATGTGGACGGCCGTGCAGAGAACAAAGGCATCATCGGTGACCGCGAATTCAAGATGATGAAGGACGGGGCGGTGTTCATCAACCTGAGCAGGGGCCACGTGGTGGACATCGCGGCATTGAGAAAACACCTCGGATCGGGCAAGCTACGCGGTGCGGCAGTCGATGTGTTCCCCAAGGAACCAGGGTCGAACAGCGACCCGTTCGAAAGTCCGCTCATTGGCATGCCCAACGTGATCCTGACCCCGCACGTGGGCGGAAGCACCATCGAGGCGCAGGAGAACATAGCCAGCTATGTGCCCGAATCGCTCGTCAGCTACATCAACACCGGCAACACCAACAACAGCGTGAACCTGCCTCAGGTGCGTTCCACAGAGATGAAGGGCGCTCACCGCCTGCTGCACATCCATGCCAACGTGCCGGGCATCCTGGCGCGCATCAACAGCATCTTCTCCAAATACGACATCAACATCCTCGGCCAGAGCCTCAAGACCAACGAAACCATCGGCTATCTCGTCACCGACATCGACAAGAAGTACAACAAAGATGTCATGCGCGAACTGAAGGAGATCGGCCACACGGTGAAACTGAGAGTGCTTTACTGAGCAGTGGAGTCCAGATTCAGACTCCCCACCCTCCTCAACCACCCCACCGTAAGGCCGAGGTGGCCGAACTCCTCGGTCACCTTGCCGCGCAGCAGGTAACAGCCCGGGCCACGGAAGGGATACCGCGCTGCCGTCTGCGGAAAATGGACCGTGTCGATCCATTCGCCATCAAGGTCGATGAGCGTGCCGAAGTGCATCTTCTCGTGCTGCTTTGTTGCGGTACTTTTCACATGCACACGATAGCCCAGTATCTCGACATTCTTGCCCACCATTCCGCTCATCTGCCTTACGGTCATGGTTGGAAGTCCTGTTCGGTCGATCATATCGAATGGCGATGACGTGACGGCAAACCCGAAAAGCTCCATCTCATCAAAGGCACTTTCCAATGGATGGTGCCACAGTTCGGGCAATTGAAAGCTCTTGGGTGCAGTGCGGAAAAGCTGAGCATTCGCATCCTGTTCTGGCGCATGCCCAAGTAGGAAGTGAACATCCCACAGCAGTTCCTTCTTGTTCTTTCCCGAAAAACGCAATGCTCCCGCCCTGATAAGCAGAATCCATTGCTCCAGATGGATGGCCGTGCGCTCCACGGCATCGCGAAGGTCTGCGAATGGCCCATTCTGTGCCCTTTCACGAAGCAGAGCATTCATCGTCTTTTCACGCAATCCATTTATGAAACCGAGACCGATGAAAATGTCCTTGCCTTGTAATATCGCGCCTATTTGACAACGGTTGATGCACGGCAGTTCAAGCGTTGCGCCATGCTTGCGTGCCTCGTGCAGGTAGATCTGCCGCGAGTAGAAGCCGCCCCCGTTGTTCACCGTGGCGGTCATGTATTCGAGCGGGAAATACGCCTTGAGGAACAGGCACTGGTAGCTCTCCACCGCGTAGCTGGCCGAGTGGCCTTTGGCGAAGGCATAGCCCGCAAAACTCTCCATCTGCCGCCATACATCGCAGGCCATGGCCTCATCGCGGCCCAGTTCGCGGCAGTTGTCCATGAATTTCACCTGCACCTGATCGAACTCCGCACGGTTGCGGAATTTCCCGCTCATGCCGCGTCTCAATATGTCGGCCTCAGATGGTGAAAGCCCCGCGAAATGGTGCGCCACCTTGATCACGTCCTCTTGATATACCATCACCCCGTAGGTCTCGGGCATCAGTTCGAGCAGGATGGGGTGCGCCTCTTTCCGTTTCTCAGGGTTGCGGTGGCGGATGATGTACTGGTTCATCATGCCGCTCTGCGCCACGCCCGGGCGAATCACGGAGCTGGCCGCCACCAGACCGAGGTAATCGCCCACCCGCAGTTTGGTGAGCAGCATCCGCATGGCGGGCGATTCGATGTAGAAGCACCCGATGGCGTTGCCTGCAGCCAGCAGCGCGTTGCACCTTCCGTCCTCGTAGAACCGCTTCACATCGTGGATATCGACCTCCTCTCCCCTGTTCTCACGTATGATGCCGAGCGCATCCTTGATCTTGGCCAGACCGCGCTGACCGAGGATGTCCCACTTGAAAAGCCCAATGTCCTCCGCCACCACCATGTCGAAATGCACGGTGGGGAAACCCTTGGGCGGCAGAAAAGTGGCGGTGTAACTATGAATGTCCTTGTCAGAAATGAGGATGCCTGCCGAATGGGGCGAGAGGTGGCTCGGTCTGTCGTGCAGCAGCTCGGCATAGCGCAGCACGAGGCGACCGATCCTGTCCTCGGCCGTGCGGGTCTGTTGGAGGCGCACGATGTCCTCATTGGGCAGGCCGAACACCTTGCCCAGCTCGCGAATGACGGACTTGGCCTGAAACGTAACGTATGCCCCGCACAGTGCCACATGCGGGAACCGCTCAAAGATGTAGCGGGTCACATCCTCGCGGTCACGCCACGAGAAGTCGATATCGAAATCGGGCGGACTCTTGCGGAACAGGTTGATGAACCGCTCGAAATAGAGGTTGAGATGAATAGGGTCCACATCTGTGATACCGATCAGATACGACACGATGCTATTGGCCCCGCTGCCGCGCCCCACGTGGAAATAGCCCCGGCTGTTGGCGTATTTCACAATCTTCCAACTGATGAGGAAATACGACACGAAACCTTTGTCACGGATGGTGAGCATCTCACGTTCGAGGCGGTCGGCCACCTCGGCTGAGGGAATGCTGCCGTATCGGTAGGCGATGCCATCGAGACACAGCCTCCTAAGCAATCGGAAATCGAGGTCGGAATTGCCCGTGTAGCTCCGCTGATTGCGGTGTCCGTGCTGGTCCAACGGCTCGAAGGCCACGCGGCAGTCGGCCAGCACCCGCTCTGTATTGTTCAGGATTTCAGGGAAACCGGCATAGATGGACTGCAATTTTTCTTCCATCCTGAAAACATCCTCCTCGCTGCCTTCCTCCGATTTCGGCAGATGACTGAGCAATGCATTATTGTCGATGGCCCGCAGCAGGCGGTGCAGGTTGAAGTCCGTGCGGTTGCGGACTGTGACGGTAGTGAGGGCAACGAGTTTTTCAGGATGATTTCTCCATGGGGAAAAAGGAAGCTGACGGAGGTCGAATGGGGCGATTCCGATGAATTCGTTGATTCTCAACCTCTCCCCTGCCCCCTTCTCCACCTCAGGCGGAAGGGGAGCTGCACTTTCGGATTCTGCACCGAAATTGGAGGAAGCACCCCCCGAATTCCCCCTCTCCTCAGGAGATCGGTCAGGGGAGATGTCTTTCCTGAACGGATAGATCACCACCACATCCCTGAACGCAGGTGCACGCCAGGGTATCTGTTTCTTCTCCGTGGTAAGGAACTGCGACAGGTAGGCGTTCATCTCGCGGAAACCCTCATTGTTCCGCGCCACGGCCACGAACAGCCGCTCGGCCCCGTTGCGGAAGTCCACGCCCAGCGAGAGGTCGATGCCATACTTCGGGGCCAACCGCAACAGGTCGTGGCAGGCCGAGGTGTTGTTGATATCGGTGACCACCAGCCGCGTGATGCCCCACTGCTGTGCCTCGGCAAGCAATTCGTCCGGTGACAGGATGCCGTAGCAGAGGCTGAAATGGGTGTGGCAGAATTGGGGCATTGCCTTTCGTTTGCACTTACCAGAACCTCACGCCCTCCTGTGTGCAGGGATTACGACCGGCTGCCCATCGAAAGGATTGCCCGAGTGGCCTATGCCTTTGGAACCCATCGCCACGGCCCGTTTCACCGCATCCTGCCCGAAACGGTTGCGCATCCTGTCCATGGCGTTGTAGAGTTGGAGCAGCGGCCCGCTCTCGTCAAAGAGGCTCATCTGCTCGCCACCGCCCACCAGATGACTGAACCGCACGCCCACTAGCCGCAGCAGCACCCTGCGGTCGAAGAGCTGGCGGAAGAGCGCGATGGCGGTGTCTATCAGCACGTGGTCGGATGCGGTGTAAGGAATGCGCAACTGCCTGCTGTGGGTCTGAAAATCGGAGTAGCGGATGCGCACCGACACGCAGGCCGTCAGTCTGCTCCCGTTGCGCAGCTGATAGGCGAGGTTCTCGGCCATGGCGCGGATGATGCTTTCAAGCTTCACCATGTCCGAGGTGTCATTCTCAAAGGTGCGCTCTATGGATATGGACTTGCGCTCGTGCCATGGTTCCACAGGCGTATTGTCAATGCCCTGCGCCTTCTTCCACAGCGATGTGCCGTTCTTGCCCATCACGCGTTCCAGCAGTTCGATGGGCATCTCCTGCACGGTCTTCACCTTTTCCACGCCCATGCTGCGCAGCAGGCGATAGGTCTGGTCGCCCACCATCGGAATGCGTTTGATGGAGAGCGGTGCGAGGAAGGGCTTCTCGGTTCCCTGCGGTATCTCGCGGTGGTTGTTGGGCTTGGCCTCGCCTGTGCCCACCTTGGCCACCGTCTTGCTGGTCGATAGCGCGAAGGAGATGGGCAGCCCCGTCTCGCGAATGATGCGCTGGCGCAGCTCCTGTCCCCACTTGTAGCATCCAAAGAAGCGGTCCATGCCCGTGGCATCTATGTAGAACTCATCGATGGACGATTTCTCGAACAAGGGCGAATCCTCTTTCACAATGTCGGTCACCATGTCAGAGAATTTGCTGTAGGTGCCGCTATTGCCGCGTATGACCACCGCCTCGGGGCAGAGCTGCCGCGCCATCTTCATGGGCATGGCCGAATGGATGCCGAACGCCCGCGCCTCGTAGCTGCACGAGGCCACCACCCCGCGGTCGCTGGTGCCGCCTATGAGCACGGGCCGACCGTTGAGACGGTTGTCCAGCAACCGCTCGCACGAGACGAAGAACGAGTCGAGGTCGATATGGATGATGCTCTTCAATTGATTATTGATGAGTGATTATTGATGATTTGGCCTCGACTTCTGAAAACCTGATGAGCTGAAAACCTGATACGCTCTTGGAAAAACGGGGGCTTGAAATTAGGTGCGCGCAGACCCGTGCGGTTGTCCGCAAATGGTCGCGGGGCAGAAAAAGTTGTTCACAGAGAGAAAGGCGGCAGTGCTTCATGGTGCCACAAAGCAGCGGAGGCAGACCGTAACCTATTTGCGGGCTTCCCTATTTGGAAAACAGAAAATGCCTGCCTGTCGGCAGACAGGGAGAAATCGAAAATGGAGAAACAGGAAATTGAAAATCGTCAAAGGCCGGACTCCAGAATCCTCACCATTTTCAATTTTCGTGCTCCCCTCACTCTTCTTTGAAGTCGAGCGCAGCAGAGTTGATGCAATAGCGCATGCCTGTGGGACGCGGACCGTCTGGGAACAGATGGCCCAGATGGCCACCGCAGTTACCGCAGAGCACTTCGGTGCGGATCATTCCAAAACTGCTGTCTGTGCGCTCCACAATCTTGCCATCCTCGGCCTTCTGGTAGAATGCTGGCCATCCGCAACCACTGTCGAACTTGGAACCGGAGCGGAACAGAACCTCACCACACCCGGCACACGAGTACACGCCCTTCTCAAAGTGCATGTCATACCTGCCTGTGAACGGGCGCTCGGTGCCATGCTGTCGAAGCACACGATACTGCTCTTCATTTAGTTTGGACTTCCATTGTCCGTCACTCCATTGCACTGGAAAATTCTTTCCGTCCATCTTCATCTTCTGATTTTCAAGTCCGTCCAGAACAACTTTGCTTCTGGCATGGTTTTCCATATTCGGGCTGCGTCACAAATTTCCGACATTCGCACCGCGATTTCATTCACCAAAAACTTTCAATCATGAGATTCATTGCCGCACTGCTCTTCGTTGCTTCAACCTTTTCCGTTTCCATCGCACAGAACACAGGTGCTGTCATCAAGTTTGAAAAGGAACTGCATGACTACGGCACCATTGAACAAGGTGCTGACGGAGGTACTGAGTTCGTATTCACCAATTCGGGCAAAGAACCATTGGTGATCAGCGATGCCAAGGGAAGCTGCGGCTGCACTGTTCCCGAATGGTCAAAGGAACCTATCGCACCGGGCCAGAAGGGCAGCATCAAAGTGATGTATGACACCAAGCGCATCGGCAACTTCCAAAAGACGGTCACAGTGACCAGCAACGGTTCTGAGGCACCGGTCGTGCTGACCATCAAAGGACTTGTGAATGAAGTGGCCAGTCAGGGCAATGAAGGCCACGACCATAGCGATCCGAATCATAAGCATTGAATCTTTCCTGATCGCAGGAAAAAGATTCCCGAGGCAGAATAAGTGCTTCGGGGATTTTTTTGCGCCTTCATTTCCGCTGTTCAAAATAAAGTGACGCACCGTTGATGCAATAGCGTAGACCTGTGGGACGCGGGCCGTCATCGAACACATGGCCCAGATGGGCATCGCAGCGGGCACAGACAACCTCGGTGCGCACCATGCCATCACTGAGGTCGCGCACTTCTCGGACATTGACCTTGGAAGCAGGCTGCCAATAGCTGGGCCATCCCGTTCCGCTGTCGAACTTGGTCTTGGAATCGAACAGGGGAAGCTGGCAGCACACACAGCAATAGATGCCATCGGCCTTGCTGTCCCAATAATCGCCCGTAAAAGCCGGCTCCGTGCCTTTCTGACGAGTCACCTCATATTGCAGCGGTGTGAGCACCTTCTTCCAATGCGCATCAGGCATTGAGAGCTTTTCAATACCGACATTCCCGCCCGATTGGGCACAGGACTGAAATGAAAGGAACGCGCTGACGGAAAGGAGAAAGGGAAGAAGATGTTTCATGCTGACGAAACGTCTTCTTCCCCTCAATGTTCTCAACTGACCGTTCTACTTCACCAATTTCACCGTGGAGCCATGGCCATCCACAGCAACGGTCAGGAAATAGATACCTGCCGATGGGATGTTGGTCACACGGCCGATCGGAAGTGAGTTGGAACCAGCCGCAACAGGGGTCCATAAATCGCTCAGGGTGCGGCCGATGGCATCGGTCACAGTAATGCGGGCATCGGATGTGACGGCCGATTCAATGCTGAGAACCGATCGGCCATCCAGCGGATTGGGAAACACGTTCACACTGTTGATGACGCTCTGCTCTGCCATGGAAGTGAGTCCTGCTGCGATATTGATATCATCCAAGTAAAGGTAGTTCTGTCCATCGCTCATAGCCTCGAACTTGAACATCACGTGTGGCTGGCCTGCCACAGAGGACAGGTTCACATTCTCTTCTCTCCATTGATTGAAGGCCGGGGTGAATGTGCCACTTACAGTGCTACCGTTGGTGGTTCCGAGCTGATTGCCTGCCCTTGTATATCGGATCTGCCATGTCTCACCGCAGTCGATGCTGGCATAGACCCTCAGTCGCTCGGTATGCCCATCGCTGTTGCGGGGGGCGTGCGCCACTTTGAAAGTGAGCCGTGCATCAGCAGCAGAAACGTTGGACATATCTATGGCAGGGCTGATGAGACTGTTGAGCACTCCTGATTCAATGACGCGCAGGTTGATACGTGCGCTGGCCGAGCCAGTGGCCGAGGCCGATATGTTGCGCTGCCATGTGGTTCCACCGCCCGCCTCCACGATCCATTCACTGCCCGACTGGGTCGGCCAGCCATTGGTCTCCATGCCCTCGCTGTACGGTGCAGGACTTCCTCCCGTCAGCTCATTGACCATGATCAGGTCGCTCTGGGTCTGACTGTCGGAACCTGCACCGGAGGAAATGGTGAGCGTAGCATTGTAGCTTCCCGCCACATCATAGGTGACCACGGGATTCTGTTCAATGCTGGATGAAGGAGTTCCTCCCGGGAAAGACCAGTTCCACGACCATGTCTGATCCTGATCTGCTCCCCATGACTCATCAGTGAACTGCACTTCTATCCCTTCGCAACCAAGCGTGTTCGAGGCCCTGAACTCCACATTGGGGGTGCAAGGGGTATCAAATCCGTCATTGGTGCCCGTGTTGATGCGATTCGCATTCGTCCACAGATTGTTGCGCTGGCCGGCAGACGACTGCAAGGCAGACTGCATCCTTGCTGATTGGCCTTCTGTGAACATGCGGGCGCAGGTGCTGTAATCCATATAGTTCTGAACGTTGTCAAGACTTCCGCAGCTGATCTGATTCAGATTGCAGGTCTGATCCGAGCCGATGGTATTGGGAGTATCGTCAACATTATCATCCTCACTGCAATTGTCAGGCAGAGCATTCTCATTGCTGTTGCCCCACACATGCCGGAGATTCATGTAGTGACCTATCTCGTGGCTCAACGTGCGTGCTGAGAAATTGCTTCCTCCACTTGTCCCTATGCTCCCCAACTGACCATTTCGCACCACAATACCTTCCTGCGACTGGCTTGGAGCATTTCCCGGATAGTAGGCATAACCCCCGGCACCGCTCTCGATGTTGGCCACCACCCATACATTGAGATAGCGCGATGTATTCCAACTGATGAGATCTTTCACATTCTCACCGGCACTGAAGGTCAAAGAAGAAACTGTTCTGGTGATGCCGTCAGTGCAGTTCCCGTTCGGATCCTTCTTGGCAAGCCGGAACTCGATCTCTGAATCACCGGTGATGTTCATAAACTCAGGAACGATCATCGACAGGTCGGGGTTCAGACCGCGGAAATCCTCATTGATGATGCGGACGGCATCCAACACCTGCTCCTTAGAGACGTTCTCCGGGCCATAATTGTGAATGATGTGAAAAACGATGGGAATTACCCGCACCACACCACGTTCACCGGACTGATACGCCTCCGTGTATTCAGCGGCCTCTCGGTCGAGTTGCGCAGCAATGGCCGCCTTCTCAGGAACCGTCAATTGCTCATTGTTCACAAATGCCGCACCGCAGGTCCTGTCCTGCGAAAACGATGGAACAGATACCATGGCCAGCACCGCGAACAATGGCAAAAATTTCAATGGCCTCATTATCAATTGTTAAAGATTTCCACTTGAAAAAAAGCAAACGCTCAAAGGTAATTCTCGAATTGACGGGAATTCGGTGTCAGATTGACATTCCGTGATTTCCTGGGACAAAGCATTGACTGACAATTGTCAGTTCGAGCATTGACAGCACTCATCAACTTGTTCAATCGGATACAGTTGCTTTGCCCCAACATCCATCAATGTTCAATCCCTGCAGATGAAGAAAATCCTCATACCCACTGACTTCTCGCCCAACGCGCACAAAGCGGCCGTGTATGCGCTGAGGCTTTTCGGTGACTCGGCACGTTACACGCTGGTCAATGCCTATCAGGTGCCGCACTCCGGCAACACGATGCTCATCTCCATTGCCGACATCCTGAAACGTGATTCCGAACAGCTTTTAAAGGAAGAACTTATCAGATTGGAAGATGAGTTTCCGCATCTGGTGGATCATCTCGAAATACTGGCCGAAATGGGTCAGCCCGACATGGTGCTCAAGAAACTGGTGGTGAAGAACGGCCATGACCTCGTGGTGATGGGTACCAAAGGAGCATCGGGGCTTAAAGGTGTGCTGGTAGGCAGCGTGGCGTCCAATGTCATACAGTACGTGCCATGCGCTGTGCTTGCTGTGCCTGCAAGTGTCGAGCCGCGTTTGCCACAGTTGATTCTGCTGGCCGCAGACGACCACACACTTAGCCGCGACAAATGCCCGGACGCACTGGCCTACATAGCGGGGAGGAACGATGCCAAGGTTCTGATTCTGAACGTGCTGAAAGATGGTGAATCGGCAGAGGCGGGCGGTCGGACACCCGTCAACAGTTTCGAAGGCATTGCACACACCTATTATTTCGAAAGCGGAAATGATGTAGGAGAGACCATCACTAATTTCGCCAAAGAGAAGGGGGTGGACATGATGGCCATGATCCGCAGGAAAAAAGACCTGTTCGCCAACCTTTTCGGACAGAGCAACACAAGAGAGATGATGCAGAGCACCAAACTTCCGCTGCTTGTTCTTCCAAATGACCAATCTGCCTGAAGTTCCACAGTAAACCCTTGATATATGAAGACCATCATTCTGCCCACTGACGGAAGCAAGCACGCGGAGCGCGCCATGCGTTATGCACTCCATCTTTTCACTGGTCAAAGTGTCCGTTTCATCATTTTTCAATCGGTCGATATATCAGCTTATGGTGCTGACCTGCCCGTGGTCAATGTGATAGGGACAGAGGAGACAGAGGACATTCTGAAAAGGAACACCGATGCCATGCGCAAGGAGTTCTCCCATGAACCTTTCGATTTCGTCATCAAAGCAGCACTGGGAGGACTGGCACCGTGCCTCGATGAATTGGCCGAGGACACCAATGCGAGTCTCATTGTGATGGGCACCAAGGGTGCTTCTGGTCTGCTTGGGTCGGTCATAGGAAGCAATGCGGCCGATGTGATCGCCAACGCCTCGTGCCCGGTCATCGCAGTGCCAGAGGATGCCGAACTGAAGAGACCGCAGCGGATTCTGTTCGCTACGGACAACAAGGGACTCAGCACCCCCGACATTGCCGCACCCATGCTCGAAATAGCCAGAGACTGCAAGGCGACCATACAATTGGTACACGTGCTTGACGAAGGCCATACGATAGCGTTGGACGAGGCCATAGCTGGACTCAGAATGGAACATCTGTTGAACGGCATACCTCACGACTACCTGTTTCTGGCCAACAGCGACAAGGCAACGGCCATAGAGTCCCACGCCAATGAGAATGGCATCGATATGGTGGTTACCGTTCCTCGCAGAAACAACTTTTTCGATGCCATCTTCCACCGCAGTGTGACCCGCAAGCTGGCACTGCACACCAAGGTGCCGATGCTCGTGATGCACGACCTCGGATAATTGCATGATGTTGCAATAGAATCAGGTCTTGAACTGTTAATTTTGCGGGCCTTTCCGCACCTGCCATGTTCCGTTTCACAATTGCCCTCACCATCTTGCTGTGGTGGGGATGTGTCGATGTCTTCTCCCAGTCCGACAGCCTGTTCACCGAAGTGTCCGCACCGTTCTATGAGCGCCCGATGGATTACAAGGGTATTCGCGAGATGACGTTCTATGTACCGATGGACGATGGCATCAGGCTTGCGGTCAATGTCTATCTACCGAAAAAGCTGAAGAAGGGGAAAAAACTGCCTGCCATTCTCTATCAGACCCGCTATTGGAGGGCGGTGGGTTTCAAAAGGCCCTTCAAGTGGTTCATGAAGATGGTGCCCAGCACCCCGAATTTCGACCCGTTGGATTTCGTGCGCTACGGCTATGCACTGGTGACGGTGGATGTGCGTGGCAGCGGTGCATCAGAAGGCCATAAGATGCTCACCAGCGCAGACATGCGAGAGGTGCTTGACGGAAAGAACATCGTGGACTGGATCATTGCACAGGAGTGGAGCGATGGCATCGTGGGCTCCACCGGTGTGAGTTACATCGGCAACACATCGCTCTATTTGCTCTACAATCAGCATCCTGCAGTGAAGGCCATTGCTCCGACCTATTCGCTCTGGGATCTCTATGATGACGTGTCGGCCCCGGGCGGACTGTATTTCCATCAGTTCCTTGCAGGATATGGTGACTTCTGTGAAGGGCTCGACCAAGGCAAGTTACCGGAGAACCGAAGGAAAGGCGCTACTGGAATGGCCACTTATGGGGTTCAGCGCGTGAAGGGATATTCCCGGAAGGACATGTTGCCCGTTTGGGAGACCCATACCTGTAACATATATCAGCGCAAGGAAGGAGGAACAGCCAGCTTCTCGGATGACACGTTGACGATCGATGGCAGTTTCTATGTGAAGGACGTGCTCTCCCCTCACCAACTCAAGGAGCGCATCAAAGGTGCCGGGGCGGCCATCTACTCTTGGAGCGGCTGGTGGGATGCCGCCTTCGCCCAATCGGCAGTGCGGCAGTTCATCAATCTGGACAGTGGTCAGAGCCGTCTGCGGCTTGGGCCCTGGAACCACGGGGGCGGTGCCCAAGTGAGCCCGAACGTGGCAGGGACCTCGCAGTTCGATGACGTGAAAGAACTGGTGCGGTTCTTCGACTTTCACCTGAAGGGCATAGACAACGGTCTCGACCGTTCTCCACGGGTGCATTACTACACCATGGTGGAAAATCGCTGGAAAAGCGCAGACACCTGGCCCCCGAAAGAAGCTGTGCGCAGACCGTTCCTCCTCAACGAAACAGGAAAAATATCGCTTGACCGTAACGCCATCTCCGGAACCACTATTTACGAGGTGGACACCACGCACGGCCTCGGCCCCGGATGCCGCTGGAACTTCAACACCACAAGCGTTGGGAACACTTACAGGGATGTTTCTTCCGAAGACAGCATCACGCTTGTATATACCACTGACGCGTTGAAAGAACCCATGGAAGTGACCGGGCATCCGCAGGTGAACATCTATCTGAAGAGTTCGACCCCGGAAGGCTCCATCTTCGCCTATCTGGAAGATGTGGACGAGAACGGCAAGGTGTGGAAGGTGACGGACGGGCAGCTCAGTTTCATTCACCGCAAGCTGATGGACGGGCCTGCCTACTATGACGACTGCGTGCCCTACCGCAGCTTCCGCAAAGCGGATTCCTCACCGATGGACACGTCAAAGGCGGAACTGCTCTCGTTTGATATGCTGCCCACCTCGCATCTCTTCCTTCCAGGCCATCGCATTCAGGTGCGCCTTGCGGGGGTGGACGTGGACAACTTCAAGAATGTCTATACCGAACCCTGCACGTGGGAGGTGCAGCACAATGCCACCTATCCGTCCCATATAGAACTGCCCATCATGGACAAGGGGAAAGAGGTGGGGATGAGGGACTGATCATCAGATCTTAGGCCTCTGCTGAAAAACGGGCCACAGGTGAAGTTTTCGGGAAAAGAAGAAGCCCCGCGCACCGTGGGGGTGGCGGGGCTTGAGGGAAACTGGACCTACTGAAGAGTCATCAGGATGGCTTGACCTCAACCAGCTCAACACCATACTTGGCATAACTTTTTGGAGGTATCATCCGCGCATTCAATTGAATCCTTGAATTCGGTTTCAGGTACTCGTATACAATAAATACCTTCTCCTGAATTACCGTATTGGTTTTGGAGTAGAAGAGAACCTTATAGTGGATGTCTTTGAACTCCGCAACAGAGGCTGTGCTTACTATCGACCCTGTTACAACGACCTCATCAGCCTTGAACAAATGGTTGTCTTGCTTAAGAGACACATCCTTCAACTCTACATATTGCGCCCAATTGGAACGTTCATTCAACATCAGCTCAAATCGAAGCTCTTCAGGTGATTTCTGTCGTTCCTGACAACCAAATGCTGATAGGCAAGCCACTATGAGGAGCAAGAATGTTAATTGCACGTTATTGAGTTTTAAGGTTCGCCTACTCTCTCCTGGCTTTTCGGCAGCCGCCATTGTCCGCCAGTCTGACATCACATGGAAAGTATGCATGATTCAAACAGAACGGCCTAATACAGAAGCATTAAGGAGCATCCATTCTTCGTGACATTGACTGTCCCACTCCATGAATTCCAAGTTGAAAATGCAGTGTAGGAATGTACGCCTACAGGCAGCGTGAAATTTGCACAGCCACTTGAGCCACACGTTGGATTGTAACCGGAGTAGTGAGTTGAAATCTGACCAGATTGGCCCCCCACATATACAGTTGCATCAGACCCGTAGCTGTTGTACCAGAAGGTTGCTCTTCCTGTGTACTGACATGAACCATTGTCATCTGTTGCAGATGGATTGTAGTTAGTAGCTGAAGAGTCGGTACAGCCAAAAATTTTCACATCCTCGTCCTTTTGACAGCTTGACGCGGTCATCACTGACAAGGCTA
The DNA here is from genome assembly GCA_021739625.1 of Flavobacteriales bacterium. GTDB lineage: Bacteria > Bacteroidota > Bacteroidia > UBA10329 > UBA10329 > UBA10329. The sequence continues at coordinate 21,692 of JAIPBJ010000055.1, forward strand.
TGCCTAAGATGATAAGTAGATTGTTTGATGTTCTCATGGTAATTTTAGATTGATGTGATATAATCTGCCTACTCTGTTCATGGCTTTTCGGCAGCCGCCATTTCACTCAATTCAAGGCATGGGCATCAGTGTGGCATTCACGGTCACAGGGCTCTCCGGGCCTACCACCACCACCCCGGCCACGTCATTGCCCATGAACCCCGCCTTGCTGAAACGCAGGTTGTAGGTGCCCGCAGGGATGGGGCCGAAGCCGTAGTTGCCGTTGCTGTCGGTGGTGGTGTCAAGGCCCAGTTGCACAATGGTGACGGTGACGCCCTCGATGCCCACAGCAGGGTTTGGCGGCATGTCCATTGTGGTGACCCTGCCCAGCAGTGCCATCACATTCGGTGCCTCATCACTGGCGGGCAGCAGATAGCGCTGATAGCCCGCATAGCTGTTGCGCATCACCAGTTTGCCGGTTTCGCACACGGTGGTGCAGAAGCCATACATCGTGTTGAGGGCGATGACCCGCTGCTCGGTGGCGTTCAGCATCATCTTCTTGAACTGCTCCTGCGCATCGTTGGCAGTGTCCAATGCACTCTTGCGGGTCTCCAGTTCGGCCACCATGGCCGGGGTGAAGTTGGCGGCATTGAGCTCCGGGGCATAGCGCACTGCGGCCGCATGGAGGTCGTCCATGAACTGGATCATGAACGCCTGATTCTTGCGCACACGGTCATAGTCTGCAAAACCGAACTGGTTCCACCTGCCGGGCATGTCGGGGAATGCCTTTTTTATGAACGGCTTCGCATCCTGAAATGTGTTGCGGCACAGCTCCATCTGCGCATCCACATCGGCAGTGAGCTGGGTGAGCTCGGCCTCAACGCCCTGATCCGAAGGCTGCGCCTCGGCAGCATCGATGGCAGCGAGCCAAGTGTTCTCATAAGGGCTTGCAAAACTCAGGTCGCGGGCCACGAAGGCCGCCTGATCGGTGATGAACAGTCCACGGAGGGTCTTGGCGAATTCGATGATGTAGGCATCGGCCACCTTGTAAAGTCTGACTATGGGATTTGCTGACATGGCATTTGGTCTTTAGAAGTTGAAAAATGGGTTGAAATGGAGGTCCGGGCAAGCGATGTGCCCATCCGGGGCACGGGTGTTGAAATCCACCGGGGGGGCGAGGGCTTCCGCCCCAACTTGGCAGACTTCCGCCCACTGGCCGTGGCCTTCCGCCCATTGGAGGCGGTTTTCCGCTGCCCGCCCATGAATTTCCGCCCGAAAGAGACCGAATTCTGCCCTGTGGCAGTTGTTTTCCGCTCTACGGAAGGAGATTTCCGCCCTGCGGAAGGAGATTTCCGTTTTCGGAAACCCGCTACCAGACTGCGTTTCAGCGTGTTTTTGCCCCAAATGTGATTTTGGCGCGAAACTGATCCAAGAATTTTTTTTGGCACCTAACGGACTATCGGCTGTGCGGCCATGCGGCCATGCGGCCATGCGGCCATGCGGCCTTATAAAGATATGTGTGAGACACCTTCATGGGGACGAATGTAGCAGAAGTTCTTGACAATCTACCGTTGATAGAAGAAAATTTTCCTCCCGTAGATAAAAATGATGTGTTCATCGATGGGAGTGAGGACGGACGTACGTCATTGCGAGCGGAGCGAAGCAATCTCAAGGGGAGCAATCTACCTGACGAGACTGCTTCGGTCGTTCCTCCCTCGCAGTGACGCAGCCTCACGCGCGTCATTGCGAGCGGAGCGAAGCAATCTCAAGGGGAGTAATCTACCTGACGAGACTGCTTCCCGCTTCGTGCCTCGCGGTCGCAGTGACGTATTAATTTCCCCCTCAAATTTCACCGATCATGAAATGGGGCGGTCACGTTTATCTGATGACGAACAAGAACAGAACGACCTTGTACTGCGGGGTCACATCTGACCTTGTGAAGCGTGTGCAACAGCACAAGGAACATGCTTTCAGCAAGTCTTCCACGGCAAGGTACAATCTTGAGTATCTGGTTTACTACGAAGGATTCCACACCATTGAGGAAGCCATTTCGCGGGAGAAACAGATAAAAGGAGGTTCTCGGAAAAAGAAGGAAGCACTCATAGCATCAATGAATCCCGAGTGGAATGACCTCTTTGATTCCATT
>JAIPBJ010000056.1 GCA_021739625.1 Flavobacteriales bacterium
GTGGGGAAGATCTCTACAGGAGCATGGCTCACGGCCTGCTTAGACGCGATTGCTGCTCCCACCCCGCCTGTCCCAGTCAACTTGTGTCAACGGATTTATGAGTAGAAGGGCCAAACATACGAGACGCGATGCATCGCGTCTCTACAACCGGCATCTGTGCGTCACACGTAGAGACGCAATGCATTGCGTCTCTACAAACGCTGCACCCAGAACAGACCAGCGGCCTATTCACCCCACGTAGAGACGCGATTCATCGCGTCTCACCCAACGGCCTATTCCCCCCACACATCAGCGGTTCTTTTCCTTCTGCGATAAACCGCAAACTCCATCGATCCATCAGAGAATACCTCAAAGGTCTCGTAGAAATCAGCGGTGGACTGTAATAGCTTCCGGAGTATCAACGTTTTCATTTTGCGTGGATGAATGTTTGACCGTGAAATGTTGTGGCAGATAGACCTGTCTATGTCTCTGCTGCGTCCAGATCCTCCCAATAGTCAGTTACCGCTCCTTCTTCCTTGCGCTCCTCTGATGGGTCTTCAACCTTCACATACTTGCGTCTTCTTTCAATTTCTGACTTCACTTCAATCCTTAGCTGTCCTTCGTCATTGAACTCCTTTGACAGGAATGTCCAATCCACCAGAATCTCTGAAGTATCGTGCAGTGGCTTTATCCACAGGTCATCAGAGCCATGGGTGTCATGGGGTACCAAGACGGTTGACAAACCACAATTCAGGGTAATGATTCCCTTGGATTCGTTGAACCTGGTCAATGAAAGTGGCCCCATGTGTTTGATTGCTGAAATCAGCATGGCTGTGCGGTGCTTTATGGGTTGTTCATTCGTAATGGTTTGATACCCTCCACTCAATCGCGCTGTAAGCTTGTAATTCTCTAAGGCACACTCACCAGTATTCTCCACCCGCAATCCGAAATGGAAATAGCTCCTATTAACCTTGTCCTTTTCGCGCCTGTACATGGACATCATGCTGTCAATAGCACTCCAATGCTGACGAAACGGGGTCAAAGGGTCATCCTTTGTTGAATAGATAGTTCTTGTTTGAGAGAATTGTACAGCTGCGTTGAGTGTGGCGGAGCCATCGAGAAAGGTCACCTGCACCGCGTGGTTGCGCTTGAAATTCTGACTTTTCAGATAGAAATCATGTGTACGCTTATTCGCAGTGATGAGATCAACTATCGACCCCCATCCGAACACATGAACCTCAAAAAGCCCTTCCGATTTGTATTTCAGGTTCAATTTCCTGACGTAGGCTTGCACACTCGCATCATCCTGTGCAGTGGTCGCCAGATAGAGCTTCTTCAGCGGTGGCTCGAAGAGCTTGGCGGCTTCTACCTCTGCATTGATTTCCTTCTCCGTTAGCTGATTGTGGTTGTACTCATTCCTCCCCTTGCACTGAATGCCATAATATCCATCCACTCCTTTCGGAATTCCGTAGATGTCCACTCCGTTCTGAGCCTGCCCTGCTCGGCCATGCATCTGTATCTCCGGGTATTCCCATATCTCTCCCCAAAGCACCTTGCACAGCCGCTCAAAATCCTGCCAATTCGCAGGGCGTGGTATCGTTTGGGAGATTTTCAAAACGTCAGTTATTTCTTTCTATGAAGCTTCTTCATTTCAGGTGTTGCCACCTTAAACGCCTTTTCATACTGGTAGTCATACAACTGCTTGAAAGGCTTTTGATTGAGCATCTTGAAATCATCCAAGAGGCCGAAATAATCAAACAACAACATGAGTCCGGGCCCGGCACGAAAATTCAAGACATAGAAATACAGGAAGAACAGTTCCGATTGTGAAAGTTGCGCTCTGAGCACAAGACTTGGTTGGTTGTAGTGCAACGATTCCAGGTCTTTACCTATTCTTATGTGCATGGCAATATTCGCTACAGTATTGAGATAGTGCCCGAAATGCTGCTCCATCTCTGACCTGTAGTAATTGTTGTAAACATTGAACACCGAAGTTGTAAAACGTTCAATGTCTGATGCTGGGATTTCCTTACCATCAAACAATTCAGTTCTTCTCAATCTCTGAATGGCCTCATCGCTAAAAGCTTGAAATACCACTCTTCCAGAGAGTTTACCTACAGACATCCTGTCAACGTTATCAGCATGTAGTTTCATCAACTCAAAGAACGTATGCTCAAACCTCTGTAACTTCTGGGTCTTCGCCTGCTCAGCAAAGATTTTCCGCGTCTCTTCCAATTCAACCTTCTGCTTCTCGAACTCCTCAATTTGTTTTTGAAACATTTGGTTCTGCAACTCCAAATTCTTCTGATTGGTCTGAAAGTCGTTGCGTTGTTCTTTCAAGGCCACATAGAAAAGAATGACACCTGCGAGTGCCCACAGGGAACCAGCCACACCACCGATAAAATCGCCCAGTTGGCCCACCTTGTCTGGGTTCACTGCCGCGCTCAGAGACAGGGTCTCGCCATTGACAAAGCCAACTGCAGCAGCAAACACAGCCACAATACCTAAGGCAGTGAGAATAGCTGCAATTCCTATCAGAATATTTTCCTTGCTTGTTGCCACTATTTCAAGTTTTTCATTTCCCCTCCACAACCCCAATCTCCTCCTCCGTCAGCCCATAAATCCCATACACCAGCCCCTCTATCTTTCCGTTCTCAATTTTATTGGTTGCGCTCTATGTAGCTGATGAATTGGTCAAACAGTTTGGTAGGATTGTACGATCCACCAGCATAGTCCATAGCACCCGCAACCACTTCCTTTAGAAGACCTGTTCTTTCAAGTCGAAGAAACATATATTCCAACTCTTCTCTAGCGTATTCCGGATGATTGTTGGAGAACCAAAATGCGTCATTAGACATGCCTTCTCTACGGTAATCCTCCGCTCTCGGCTTATCAGATTCCCTTTCTGACTTTACCCGATAAAGCAATAGGGCAACTTGAAGTTCCTTGACACTTAGCTCATCAATGATTTTGACGTAGAGCTCGGGATCGTGGCTACTGGCCTTCTCGGTTAACGCACCTCTCAACACCTGTGCGAACAGCTTTAGTTTCTCGCGATGACGTGTCCGTGCCGCTGCCACAAACACTTGCTGCGTCAGGTCATAGCACTCTTCCCTGTCTATAAAATCGTGTTTTATCAGGTGCTTTTCCACCGCTTCCATTTCTTGTTTGAGTTCCTCTATCAAGGCTTCTAATCTCTTATAGACGAATTCATTCCCTCTGGAACTCAACAGTAAATCCAAAGGAGAACCGACACATGGAATCGCTGCAATTAGCAGTCTGAGGCTCGTCAGGTCACTGTAATAATAGCTGAGGACATCTGTCTTCTTCATCGTTTCCAGTTTTTCATTTCCCCTCCACAACTCTAACCTCCTCCTCCGTCAGCCCATAAAGCCCATGCACCAGCACGTCTATCTCAGCCTCAAGGGCAGTGGTGTCGGCTGAGAGGTCTGCTTTCTTCATCGTTAGTATCGTATTCACCCGCTCCTCAATAGCCTTGCGCGTATCAGGCTTTCCAGTCGCTATCGGAATCTGCCCGAAATACTTCCATATCAGCTGATACCCGTTCTGTATGGCCGTGCAGTACTGCGATATCAGCCACCAACCCATCTTCGAGTTCAGTATCCCCAGCAGCACCTTGTCATCCGTGGGAATGATCCACATGGAATCGTTGCAGTAAAGCCCTTCCTCATCGTAGATAAAGCAAGGCTTGACCTGAAACTTCTGAAACATGATTTTCGGCTTCTCGAATTCCTTCCAATATGCCGTTGAGTCCTGTGTTTCAAACCAGTGATGCGATGTCTTTTTTCGAGAACCCTTCTCTCCTGTTTGTGCCAAACGCTCTTTCCCACAACTCAACAAGTAGCGTTCAATTGCTGGATGTTCCGTGATGTCAACTTTCAGTGCTGGGAATAGACCAAGCAGGTAGAAATCTTGATGCTTAGAGTACCATGGTACGACATCTCGTCCCCTGATAACGGGTTTAAGGAAATGTGAAGAGCTTGAATCCTCACCAATTATTTGATTTCTCGTTTGTTCTCCAAATATGAACACCTCAGTCAGACCTGTTAGCACTCCCCGCTTTGCCTCTCCACCTACATATGCGGCCAAGGTCACTCCATTCGCCAAAAGCTTTTGCAGCAACGCCTGTGAGCCACTGTCGCTGATAACCCACGTGTCCGAGGTCAGCGAATCCTGTCGTATCGCGTTGCGGGTTTCCAATATGTACTGACCGAATCCTGCTGTGAAGTCGAGCGTGCCTACTCTCGTGGAGTCGAACGTCTCCAAGGGTGCCGCCTTGCTGGCCGTGAAGATGAGCGGGTAAGTGGTGGCCTCTTCAAATACCTGAAGGTCTCCGAAGTCTATCACGTCTATCATGCGCTGCGAAAGCAGGAACTCCCGTGCAGGCTTGCCATAGCCCGCCTGCATGAACTTGTTGGGCATGATGTACGAGAAATACCCCTGCTGCCGCAGTACCTGAAAGCCGCGCTCAATGAAGAAGATGTAGATGTCTGCCGTGCCAGTGTACAGGTTCAGGTTTTCCTTGAACCATCCCTTGTATTCCGTCAACTCCTCCTGCCGTATGTATGGCGGATTCCCAATCACCACATCAAACCCCACAAAATCCCCAGCATCATTCAGCACCTCCGGGAACTCGAACCGCCATTCAAAGGCGTTCTCATAGATCTTGTTGCTCTTTATCGCTTCAAGTTCCGCTTCCAGCTTCTTGGCCTCAGCCGCCAGCACGGCCACCTTCTTGTTGAAGGCCGTCTTCTGGGCCTTGCTCAGCTCAAAGAGGTGCGTCTGCGTGGTCATGGTGGTCAGCGCACCGTTCAGGGCGCGCAGCCGTCTCACCCGTTTGTCGTTGTGCGTTATCTCCGAGCGGAAGTCGGTCTTGATGGTGGCGATGAGCGTTTCCATGGCCCGCTTCTCGTCCTTGCTCTGCGCGTTGCGGTAGGTGCTCACCGCATCGCGGTAGCTGCCAATGGTCCATTTGCTCTTCTTCAACGCCTTGCCCAGGTCGGCATCCAAGGCAAAGCGGCTGATGAGCGAGTTGCCCACCTTGATGTTGATGTCGATGTTCGGCAGCGTCTCCAGTTCTCCGAAGCCTCCCTCCCCTCGGGGGAGGCCCGGGGAGGGGCAATAGTAGGCATTCTTCAACAGCTCTATCCACAGCCGCAAGCGGCAGATCTTCACCGAGTTGGGGTTGATGTCCACCCCGAAGAGGCAGTTCTCTATCAGCGTCTGCTTCTCGTGGAACAGCGTCTCCTGCACCCGCTGGCTCTCCGCGTTGGCGGGGTGGTAGGCGAAGAGGTGGCCGTCAAGGTCGCGCACCGCCAGCTCATCGTTCTCCACCGCCACCTCATAATGCTGTAGCAGCCTGCCTTGCCTGTCGGCCAATATGCCCAGCTCGTGCTTTATCGCTATCAGCTCGTTCAGCGCACTCACAAGGAAATGCCCCGACCCCACCGCAGGGTCGCACACCCGCAGGCTGTTCACAATGGCGTTGCTCTCCGCAAGGTCTTTCAGCTTGAGGTGGTTCTCCACCTCAAGCAGCGTCCCGCACTCCCAGCCCTTCGCCTCGTTGAACTTCTGCACCACCGCCCTGCGCAGTGTCTCGCGGCACATGTACATCGTGATGAACCCCGGGGTGAAGAACGAGCCGTCCTTGTAGCCGTTGATCTTCTCGAATATCAGCCCCAGCACCGAGGCGTTGATCAGCTTCTTGTTGTCCTCCTGTATCTGCTCCCCGCCCTCGCTGCTGAAATCGTAGGCATCGAGGAACGCCAGCAGGTATTCCAGCGTGGGCATGTCGCCCTTCGCCCGCTTGCCGTTCGCATCGCGCAGCACGGTGCTGCTCAGTATCGGCAGGCGGTTGTCAGAGTTCAGTCCGCTGATGCTCAGGATGTCGTGCTCAAGGTCGGTGGCCTCAAAGAGCGAACTGTTCAGGTAGGGCACGCGGTCAAATGCCGCACGCACCACCTCGTTGCGCTCCTCCCTGCGCCTGGCCAGCACCTGAAAGAACAGCTTGTTCAGGTCGTCATAGCTCCTTATCCGTTCGGGGTCGAGGAACCGGTATGCCCTGTCCCCACCGTGGTAGCTCACCAGTTGCGCCTCCAGCAGCTTGAGGAACAGCACACGGTTCATCCACGTGATGCTCAGTTGCAGCCCCACGTTGAAATGCCGCTCGTCCCGCGTGGCTCCGAACTGCGAGGGGTTGTGCAGCCGCGACAGCTTGTCCATCGCGTCCATCTCCAGTATGGTGTTCTCCAGTATCGCCCCGCTTTGGCGCGCACCTTCGGGCAGCCGTCCTATCACCCGCTTGCCCCCGTCCTTGCGGTCTTCCAGCCCTATAATGTGCAGCAGCTCGGCATAGAAACCACGGTCAAGGCTGTTGCTGTCATTGGCAAAGGGCCGCTTCAGCAGGTGTTCGGGCGATAGCAGCTTGTAGAGGGCTATCAGCCGCGTGTCGTCCTTCTTGTCCGCATTGCGCAGCGCCTTGTCGTAGTCCTTGATGTTGAAACTGGCGAAGACCAGTTCACCCTCTATTGCCGCTATCGCGGGTTCGGCTATCTCCTTATAGAAGAAATCGGTGTTCCTGCCACCTGCACGGCCTTCCTCAAAGTCTCTGAATCGCTTCACCAATGCTTTGTTCTGCGCAAAAAGCCGCTCAAAGAGTTGGGCATCGAAAATGAACCACTCGTTGATGTTGGTGATGACCAAGTGCTTCAGTTCCCCGTTGCGCTGGGTGATGCGCTCCCGCAGGTAGTACAGCAGCAGTTCGTGGAATGCCTTCACGTTCAGCCGTTCGCGGGTGGGCATCTCGGCCTTGTTGGTGGGCCTCTTCGTCTCCACTACCACCCCCACCGTGCTGTCCGCCTTCTCAGCGTTGTGTATCACAAGGTCGCTGTATCCCTTCGTGTTTATGAAATGCGACTCCTTATAGTAGGTATCGTTCAGGAAGTCGATCAACAGATGCTTATGGAACTCCTCCCGCTCCTTGTCATTGGTGGCGTCCAGCAGCGCGATCAGGTTCTTCTTGAACCGCTCAATGTCCGCCCGTAGCGGCTTCACACGTTGGAAGGCCGCATTCAGTGCCTGCCTCGGCTTCAGGGATTTCGGTTGCATCATGCGTTGCTGCTGTCTCTATACTTACACGACAAGTTTAGGCACTTTGTCCTCAACCGTACCGCCTGTGTTGAAAACTACGGAAGATATACCTGTCCCTTTAGAACCCTCTCAGTCCGAACATGCGCGATTGCATCCTCTGCGATTCGTCTTTGCGCCCTCCGCGTGAAACCTTTTCTTTCCCACCTTGTCCTCTGAAATCCAACCACTCCCACCATGGCCAAAAAACGCGAAGACACTTGGACCATCCATCACAATCCCCCCTTCGAGGTAATGGACATCACTGCGGTCAACGACCCGGACAGCCCCTGGCTCATCGAGCGGCAGTCGTGGTGGGTGAAGGTGAAGACCCCGGAATATGAGGTGACGGTGCGTGCCGGCCTCTTTCAGGTGTGGGACCTCATATCGGAACGCCATCGCAAGGTGAACACCTACCTGCGCAAGCTGAACAAGTCTCTACCTTTCATAGAGGGGCAGGACAGGGGCGAGCTGCTCTATGGGCATCTGGTGGACGAGGGCTTCGACTTCGCGCCTTTCATAGCGGAGTATGTGAAGTATCGCATCGACCTCAACAAGAGGCACGAGCGCTACATGGAAATAGAGGAACGCCACGACCCAGAGAAGGGTTATGCGGTGATGTTCAGAGACAACAGGGAATTTGTGGACCCGGTATTGGGCCACATACCCGCAGCGGATGCCAAGGACTGCTTCCTATCAGGGGTGCTTGCGGGAGCGGTGGAGAACGCCAAGATTTGCTATCCGGACATCTTCAACAGCCATCCGATGTACATGCTGGAATTCGAGCGGCTGATAGTGGATTCTGCCAGCGGACTGCAACACCACCTTGCCAGTCTGCAGCGCAGTGCCGCCCGCTCGAAGCAGGTGCTGAAACTCTGAGGAAAAGGCACCTATGGCAGGGATGCAGGGCAAACGCATCAAAATTCCCAACCACGAAAACACATTGATCATCAACCAAATGCTCTTAACCACAAAGGACACGAGGGCACACGAAGAAAATTCTTCGTGTCCCCTCGTGAAAGCCCTTCGCGTGCCTTTGTGTTGAAACCCAAAGTCTTCCGAAGGAAGACTTCCGAAATACGCTCCTTGGGGTTGGATTTGATGCGTTTGCCCTAGGCAGGGATGCCCCCGCCAACCTGCGAATTTCAATCTGGCCTGCCTCCCGATCGGCAGACACTTTCTCCGACCACCTCCGCGAGAAAGCCATCAGTCCCGACTGTCCCAATCGTCCCCTCTCCCCCGCCCCTCGTCCCTCGCTGCCAATCGCAAATCGTTAATCGTTAATCGTTCTTCGCCAATCCAAAAGAGCCCCCTACCCCCTCGCAAACACCTCCAAACCACGAGCAAACGCCCCGATGCCCCTCGTATCCGGCCATATCCCGTCCGCAAACTCCCATACCACCCTCAACATCGCCTGTACGCACCGCGCAAACAATTTGCTCCCATTGGTCAACGCCTGTGCGCCTCTCGCAATCACCTGTATCGCCTCCGTCATCGCCTCGCATCCACGCGCAAACACCCCTACAACATTTGCAAACGGCCATATACCCCGCGCAAACGCCTTGCAAACGTTCGCAATCACATCAGCCGACCTCCGCAATCCCCCACCACATCGCGTATGCGGCTCCTCCCTCAAAAAAAATCAACGCACCGCGCAATAAACCTTCAATTTCTCAGTTAATACTACCACATGGGCGATCACTACGCATTCACATCCGATAAACCACCAGAATCCCATCACCATGAATGCCATACTGCAATCCCGTCCCAAGAGGAAGTACCCCTGTAGGCAGTCCGAACTCTTCACCATCGTGCAGCTAGGCTGGACCAGCTACCTCCAGTACCTTACCGCTTTCTCCGACTTCAACGACCACTACGATGCCGCCCTCGCCACCGCCCGCTTGGCCGATCTCGCCAACGTTAGGGTAATGCCCGATATCTACGTTCGATCGGCCGAACACAAGATCCTCAGGATACAGCTCCTGCCATTGTCCAATAACTGCCTTATCCTTTGGATGGACATGTCAAGCTACATCCGCGATGCATTCCCAACAGATGAGTATGTGGACAAGCGCCTTGCCGCAGGCCATGCCTATTACCCCGGTGCCCTCAACCACGATTGGGAGCAGGTCAGCGACCTCATGTCAAACGGCCTCCAGTTCCTCACCGACAATACCCCACAGCTCACTGCCGGTGGAATGCCCGCCACATTCCCTGACGCCTTCACAGGTGCACGCAACGCTTTCATGACCGGCTATGCCGAATACGCACAGGCCCTCGAGGAAAGCCGCATCCTCACAGACCAGCGCATCACCGCCTCCAACATCCTCTTCTCTGACCTCCGTGCCATGTTCGCAGACGCAAAGCGCATATTCCGTCAAGATGCCGCATTACGCCTCCAGTTCAACTTCAAGCAGATTCACGGCATGATCTCCGGCTACCGCTATGCCCATAGGCGCGGTCCCACAACACCTCCGCCAGACCCCGAATGAACATGGCACAACGGGTTCCTTGAATGGCACACAACGTTCTTGCAACACCCGACCGGCCCGCGTCAGTCCCAGCCCAGCAACCGTGCCGACCCTTCGGCCTCGCCCACCCAGTTGCGGGCCGGGTCTTTCACCTCCTTCACCGGTTTGGCCTTCTCGCGCTGAACTTCCTGCTGCATCAGCGGCATGTCGATGACCACCGCCTTGCCATGGTTCATAGGAACGTTGGCATAGCGGTCAGGCCTTTTCTTCTTCCCCACCTTCTTTCCGCTACTGACCGGATGCTTCGGACCTGTTTCCGCCTCCGACCTGCCTGCGGCCCCTGCATCCGCCACGGCCACAGCCCCGCCTTGCTCCGTTGCAGCCGACATGCCCCTTCTGGCCGAGAATACCATGGCCTTGCCCGAATCCAATGGGCGCATCTCCACCATTAGCCCCTCCTTTGACAGGGAACCTTCACGCAATTGCAGATACCCCGCTTTTTCCAATGAAGACATGAATGCCGGCATCTGCTCGGTGTTCACCGCCCAAAGGAATGACGCGCAGGTGTCGTTGACATAAAGCACGGTCTGTCGGATGCCCTTTTCAATCTGGTAGGTCACCTTGTCGCGCTGATAGTCCAAGATGCGGTAGGGCCTCAGCATCTGCTGCACCTTGACACGCTTGACCCCTATGATATTGTCCACCGGCTGGGCCTCGGCCATTGCAGGGCCGATGACAAGCAACATGGCAAGGACGACTTGCAGGAGTCTGATCATCACGCTGCCAAATGTAGGCATCGCACACTGCGCGTGCCATCAGTATGGCTTACTTTGCCGTGTGGAACTTTCAACGCCATGGTGCGTATGTGGCCGCTGTATTCAGAAGGAATGATGTCATCTATTAAACCCCGCCTGCTGCTGCCCCTATTTGCACTCGCAGTGCTCATTTCGGGACAGGCATTCGGGCAGGTCACCGCAGATTTTTCTGCCCCGCTCGCAGCCGGTTGCAGCCCGCTCATCGTCAATTTCCAGAACCAGAGCACCGGTGCCGGGCTCACCTATCAGTGGGACCTGGGCAACGGGAACAACTCCTCGGCAGAGAACCCATCGGCAAGTTATATCACTCCCGGTTCCTACACCGTCACGCTGACCGTGACCGGCCCCGGAGGCACCGACACGGAGGTGAAGACCGCCTTCGTCACCGTCTTCACCCCACCTGACCCCAACATCTCAGCCTCGCAGAACATGGGCTGTTTCCCATTCGCAGTGCAGTTCACCGATGAAAGTGTTCCGGGCGATTCGCCCATTTCCTCATGGTCGTGGGATTTTGGCGATGGGGGCGTGTCCACTTCGCAGAACCCTACGCACACCTACACCACATCGGGCACTTTCAACGTGACGCTGCTGCTCACCGATGCCAACGGATGTGCCAGCAACCAGACCTTTCCGGGGTTCATCAACTCTAACAGCAACAGCCCCTTCGCTGGTTTCGATGCCAACCCTCAAGTGGGCTGCATCCCACCTGTGGATGTGAATTTCGCCAACCTTTCCTTTGGCGGGACCGCCCCGCTCACCTACGCATGGGATTTCGGTGACGGGAACAGCTCCACACAGACCACCCCCGTGCATGCCTACACTGCCGAAGGTGTCTATGATGTTTCGCTGACGGTGACCGACCAGTTGGGCTGTCAGACGGTCTCCCTTCTGGAAGATTTCATCACCATAGTGGAGAATCCGGTCATCGATTTCTCGGTGCCGGATCCGGTGGGCTGTCTTGGAAGTCAGATGCAGTTCACCGACCTCAGTTCGCCCCCGCCCACTTCGTGGCAGTGGGATTTCGGGGATGGCGGCACATCCACCCTGCAGAGTCCATCGCATCTCTACACCACCCCCGGCACCTACACCGTGACGTTGACGGCCTCGTATGCAGGCTCCTGTCAGGGAACCGAGGTGAAGACCGACTATATCACCATCGGGGGCATTCCGTTCGTGGCTTTCACACCTGACCAGAATGCGGGCTGCGAAACCCCGTTCCCGGTCAATTTCACCAACAACTCCATCGGGGCAGGACTGAGCTATCAATGGAATTTCGGTGATGGCGGCACATCGACACTGACCTCGCCCTCGCACACCTACACGACCTACGGATCCTACACGGTGAGCCTCACGGCCACCAACCCTCAAGGATGCAGCACCACACAGACATCTGCCATCAATGTGACGCAGACTGCCGCAGATTTCCTGCCCGATGTGTTCGGCTTCTGCACACCGCTCGAAGTCAATTTCACCGACCAGAGCACCTCGGCCACGGCCATTGTGAGCTATGAATGGGATTTTGGGGACGGAGGCACATCGACCCTTGCCAATCCCACATACACCTATGCCGACACGGGCCGTTTCACCGTGTCGCTCATCATCACCAATGCCCTTGGATGCACCGACACGCTTGTGCGGCCCAACTACATCTTCTCCTACACCCCGCCCAATGCCGATTTCGACCAGACCCCGCAGGTGATCTGCGCAGGCGATTTCCAGTTCACCAATTTCAGCACCGGTGCCACCGACTGGTTCTGGGATTTTGGGGATGAGACCACCGGGGTTGATGAGCATCCCCTTCACAACTATTCAGACACAGGCTATTTCAGCATCACGCTCATTGCGCTGAACAACGGCTGTGCCGACACGGTATATGCGGAGGACATGCTCTATGTGAGCCCGCCCATTGCGCACAACGATATCACGTTCAACTGCGCGGATCCCAACACGTTCACCTTCACCAACAACTCGGTCGGTGACGACACCTTCTCGTGGGAATTCGGTGATGGGAACACCAACAGTACCGACAACACCATAACCTACACCTATGCCGCTCCCGGAACATATTTCGTTGACCTGACCGTGACGAATGACACATCGGGATGCACCGACACCGACCGCGACACGGTCTATGTCACGCAGCTCAACGCGGCCTTCACCCAGAACCTCACCCAGGGATGTGCCCCGTTGCTGGTGAGTTTCACCGACCAGAGCACCGATGCCGTGTCGTGGCAGTGGGACTTCTTCGGTGGTGCGCTCTCTGCAAGCACACAGAACCCCAACCGCACCTTCAGCGCTATTGGCATCTATGATGTGCGACTTGTGGTGACCGACATCAATGGCTGCACCGACACCACGCTGGTGGAAGACCTGATCACCGCCACAGGTGCCGCAGTGGCCTTTGCTGTGGACACGGCCTTCGGCTGCGATGACCTCACCGTGACCTTTGCCGACCAGACCACTCCTGCCGGATCCATCGTTTCGTGGCTTTGGAATTTCGGAGACGGGGCAACATCCACAGACCAGCACCCTACACATATCTACAACGGCCTTGGCAGCTACAACGTGACCCTCACCACGACCGACAATGCCGGATGCGTGAATACCGCTACCGTGAACGGGGCCGTGCAGGGCATCGAACTGCCCACGCCTGCTTTCAGTGGAGATGCTGTTCTTGGATGCGTAGGCGATGTTTTCACTTTCACCAATGAATCATCGGTGGATGCGGTGAACTTCCTTTGGGAATTTGGCGATGGCAGCACTTCCACCGCAGAAAATCCCACACACAGCTATGGCAACGTGGGCGACTACACTGTTTCGCTCACCGTGTTCAACAGTCAGGGCTGCGATAGCACGGTCACCGTGGCGGATTACATCAACATTCAGCATCCTGATGCGGATTTCACCGCCTTCCCGACCTTCGCCTTCTGCCCTCCCCTGCTGGTCAGCTTCACCGACCAGAGCTCGGCCGATGCCGTGAGCTGGCAGTGGGATTTCGGAAATGGGAGCAGTTCCTCGATCCGCAATCCTTCCCACATCTACAATCAGTCGGGAATTTATACGGTCACACTCGTTGTCACCAACGCCAACGGTTGCACCGACACCATCGTAATGCCCGACCTCATCACCCTGTCGGGCCCCTCAGGCGATTTCAACTTCTTTCCCGACACCGTGGGCTGCCCTCCTTATGAGATCACCTATCAGAGCAACGCAACGAACGCCTCGCAGTACACGTGGGACTTCGGTGACGGGGCGTTGGGCAATGGCGCTTCTGCCACCCACCTCTACACCGAGGTCGGTTCATTCATCCCCACGCTCATCTTGCGCGATGACAACGGTTGCACCTTCACATTCCAATCGACAGACACCCTGCAGGTGGCCCCGCTGGGAGTGGATGCGGGCAGCGATGTCACCATCTGCCAGCTCGATGCGGTGCAGTTGGGCGCCTCCGGTGGCGACACCTACTCATGGTTCCCTCCTATCGGCCTTTCTGACCCCAACTCTGGGAGTCCGTTTGCCAACCCTTCTGTCACCACGCAGTACATCGTCACCGTGCAACTGCTCGCATGCCAGAACACCGACACGCTGACCGTGTTCGTCAATCCTACGCCTCAGTCCTCATTCAGCACAGGCGATGTCTGTTTCGGTGATAGCACTCACTTTGCCGATGGATCGGCCATAGCGGCACCCGACAGCATCGTTTCTTGGAACTGGGACCTTGGTCAGACGCTTTCCAACGACACGAATCCGGTGATCCTGTATGACGCTCCGGGAATCTTTGACATTTCCCTTGTGGTGACGAGCAGTTCGGGATGTTCGGACACGTCCCTGTCCACTGTGACGGTGAACCCGGCCCCCATGGCAGCATTCGCTGCCAACGACACTTGCCTTTTCAACCCTACGTTCTTCACCGATCAGAGCATTGTCTCCAGCGGCAGCATCACCCTTTGGCAATGGGATTTCGGCAATGGGGCCACCTCTTTGCAGCCCGGCCCAACGGTGACCTATTCGCAGGATTCGACCTACATCGTCACCCTCGTGGTGACGGCCGAGGGAGGTTGCACGGACACTTTCGTCCGCCCGGTGAATGTGTTCCCATTGCCGCTGGCCGATTTCGTGGCCGAGAATGTCTGCTTTGGTGAAGAAGTGCTGTTCATGGATTCGTCTGACATTTCCACTGGCAGTATCGCCTCATGGACATGGGTCTTCGGTGATGGCAACGGAAGTGCCGAACAGAGTCCTTCGCATCTCTATGATGAGGCCTTGGGATATGTGGTCTCACTTACGGTGACCAGCGACCATGGCTGCACAAGCACCGTCTCGAACCCGGTGCAGGTGCGTCCGTTGCCCGTCAGTGCGTTCACCATGAGCAGCGAACAGTCGTGCTTCGTACCGGCCTCGGTCAACTTCTTCAGCGAGTCGCAGGGTGCCACCACCTTGGAATGGGACCTCGCAAACGGGGAGACACCGACCGCCTCCAACGTGTCAACCACCTACGACACCATCGGCCAGTACAACGTGCAACTGGTGGCCACCAACCAGTTCGGCTGCACAGACACGCTCACGCAACTGTTCCAAGTGTTCCCTACGGTCATCGCCAATTTCACCTGGAGCGACCCCACAGGATGCGAGCCTTGGACGGTCGATTTCGAGAACCTGTCGCAGAACGCATTCTCTTACCGATGGAACTTCGGTGAACCGGGTGGCTCGGTCAATGCCGACCCCGTCTGGATCTTTGAGAATCCGGGCGATTTCTCGGTCACTCTGGTGGCCACAGGTGCGGGCGGTTGCACCGATTCCATCACCTACTCCGACATCGTTTCCGTGTATGCCAATCCTGTGGCGGATTTCGAATACACCTCAGTGCTCGAACCTGTGCCCGCAGGCATCGTGGCGTTCACCAACACCTCGACTCCCTCGTGGGCCGAGAACACTTGGCAGTTCGGTGATGGCGGAACCTCGTTCAACAATCCCGCCTCGCACCAGTATGATTTCTTCGGCAACAAACTGGTCACCCTCTCCATCATAGATGCCAACGGCTGTGTGGACACGATCATGCGCTATGTCTCCGTGGATTTCTTCGGAACGCTCTACGTGCCCAACGCCATGGTGGTGGGCGACCCTGACCCGCAGGCCAGCATATTCCTGCCCAAAGGCCGAGGACTGCTCAACTATCGCTGCATGATCTTCGACAAGTGGGGCACCAAGGTCTGGGAGAGCACCGCGTTGGAGAACGGTCAGCCTGCCGAGGGCTGGGACGGTCGCTACCGTGGCGAATCGGTGCCGCAGGGCGCTTATGTCTGGAAGATAGACGGCATGTTCACCAATGGCGAAGTATGGGAAGGACAGTCCAAGGACGGCTCGTTCTATCAGGCCGGAACGGTGACCGTCATCAGATAGGAATGCACCGCCCAATCACGCTGTCCATGCATCAAGGCCTCATTGCACTGAAGTATCCCGCCCTGCTGCTTCTGGTGGTCGCCATGGCCACATCCTGTACCCCCGATGAAAGCCCTGAACTGCAGAGCCGTTGGCAACTGATCGCCTACTTGGCCGATCCGGGTGATGGCAGCGGTCAATTCGTGCCTGTGAACTCCGAGAAGACCATCGCGCTCTTTGACGATGGAACCTTCCAAAGCAATGGCACACTGTGCCAAATGGACGCCTCTACAGGGCAGGGATCATCGGGCACCTACAGCGAGGCCGAATCGACCATCACCCCAGATGACTGCTCGGGCAGCCCACTGCCCATCATGTATGTGTTGGAGAACGGTCACCTCATTCTCAGCTACCCCTGTTTTGAACCTTGCAGGGAGAAATATGCAGCCTTGGACTGAGGCGGTGAGGATTCTCCGGTCAGCCCTCAAAGTCCATTCGACCACGGGCCAAAGCTACTTTGTGGCAGCAATGACCGGCCGACTTCCTGATCCTATTGAAAGGTCACGGTGTGCTGCCCACCGTTGGTCATCAGTGCTTTGGTCTTTCCAGCACGTTTGAGGTGAATGATGTTCACCTGATCGTCATAGCGGGAAACAAGCACCGTGTTGGTCACGTCCAATGTAGTGAAGGCTCCGAGGGGGCCCGATTCCAGATAGCACCATGTGGCATCGGTCTCGTTCTCGCTGCCGAGGAAAGTGAAAACCACCGGAACCCCGTCCACCCTGATGCGGAGATTCTTGGTGACGTAGGCGCCTATGAGCGTTCTGCTGCGCCCGTCCTCGCGAGGGCTGGCCAACCGCAAAGGTTCGGTCCCCTCGGGCTGGATTACTGCCTCCAGGTCGTCAGTAAAGATTTTGACGGCCACCTCCAACCGGCCTGTTCCTTCATTCACCGCAATCTGAGTGATGGATGCATGGAAATCGTGCGGCAAGGCACACAATGCCGCAAACAGTAGGGCGCAGACTGATTTGACCATGACCGGGGTGATTGTGCAAGTATAAGGCCGCAGACCTGAGAAATGTTGGGACATCATCGTGCCATGATCAACTAACTTTGCGGCATGCGTCTCTTGAAACCCATACTTTCCCTGATACTGGCAGTGCTGGTATTGCTATCGGGCATGGGTTTCTTTGTCGATCACATGGTGTGCAGCATCAGCGGCAGGCATCTGTTGGCCATCAACACGCAGGTCGAGCACTGCTCCGACTCTTGCGAACGCCCCACTGAGGGCCATTCCGTGTCGAAGGAATGCTGCCAGTACGACTCCAACTATTTCAAGGAGGACATCCTTAACCAGCAGAAGGACGAGCGCGAGATGGTCATCTTCTCCGCCTTCCATTTCATCCCTGTGCAGGTCTTCATCGCAGAGACCTTGCCGATCGGTGAGGCAGCCCTGCCCCGCTTTCCCGACCTGCCGCCACCACCATCGGTGCGCATGCACGTCCTACATCAGGTCTTTTTGGTCTGATACCCGGTTCTGTTGCCCCGATGCTTCGGGGCGGATTTTTCCTTTTTCCATTAACAGAACCACAAAGTCATGTTTTTCATTTTTTCACGCAGAGACGCGGGGACGCAAAACGCGATAAATCGCAAATCGTCTATCGCAAATCGTCTATCGCAAATCCTTCACTCCCCCGTTCCCCGTCCCACGTCCTTCGCCCCAATCCTGTTGGGACTATTTTCCATTCTCCATTTTCCATTTTCATCTTTCTCCCAAACGCTGAAAGGCAGCGTCCATGGCCACACCGACAGCGGCCATTCCCCACTGGTGGGGGCCAGCATCATCTGGTCTGGAACGGCCATCGGCACTGTCACCGATGTGGACGGCAATTTCTCTCTGTCCACGAGTGAAGGACTGCCGGGAGTGGTGGTGGTGAGTTATGTGGGCTTCGCGCCCGACACGCTCACTGTCACATCAACATCCCGTCCATTGCAGGTGATGTTGAAACCGTTGATGATGGAAGGTGTGACAGTGACTGCCCAAATTGCAGGGGTGGAATACCGGCTCATGGACCCGATAGTAGCCGAACAGATCGGCAGTCATGAACTGCGCAAGGGCGCATGCTGCAACCTCTCGGAAAGTTTCGAGACCAATGCTTCGGTGGATGTGGTGCTCAACGATGCCGTGTCGGGTGCCAAACGTATCCAGATGTTGGGGCTTGACGGCACCTACGTGCAGATACAGGCCGAGAACGTGCCGCTCATCCGGGGGCTGTCGTCCAGCTACGGCATGGGACTGATTCCGGGAACGTGGGTCGAAAGCATCCAGATCATCAAAGGGCCGGGGTCGGTGGTCAACGGCTACGAGAGCATGGCGGGGCAGATCAACATCGAATACTTCAAACCCAACACGGCCGAGCGGCTGTTCATCAATGGCTATGCCAACACGGGCGGCAGGCTGGAGCTCAACGTGCAGACCGCCAAACAGTTCACCGAGAAGGTGGGCACGCAGTTCTATGCCCACCTCAGCGGCATCGTGGCCGAGAACGACATGAACGATGACGGTTTCATGGACATGCCCAAGTACACGCAGATGAACGTATTCAACCGGTGGACATTCCAAGGGAAGAACACCTTCGGGCAGGTGGGCATCCGTGCGGTGTATGACGACAAGGTGGGTGGTCAGCTCGGTTTCCGCAGCGGCATGGAGCGCACCGTGGAGCTGCCTTATGGCATCGGCATCACCACACGGCAGGTTGACCTCTTTTCCAAGACGGGCTTCTTTGTGCCCAATGTCGATGACATGAGCATCGCACTCATCACCAACTGGCGCTATCACGACCAGATGAGCTTCTTCGGGATGAAAGACTATGACGGTACGCAGCAGAGCGCCAACTTCAGCCTGCTCACACGCAAAGGCTGGAAAGATGACCGGCATGAGCTGAAAGCGGGCCTGTCCTTCCTCTACGACCATTTCGATGAGGTCTATAACGACAGCACGTTCTGGCGTGTGGAGCGAGTTCCGGGGGCGTTCGCGGAGTATGCCTTCAACATCCCTGAGAAATTCTCGGTCCTTGCAGGCTTCCGTGCAGACTATCACCTGATGTTCGGCTGGCTCCTCACACCACGCCTGCACCTGCGCTACAACCCTACCGAAAACACCGTGCTGCGACTCACAGGCGGGCGCGGCTACCGCATGGCCAACGTGTTCGCAGAGCATGGCGCGGTGCTGGCCAGCTCGCGCACGGTGATGGTGCTGGAAAGCCTCCGCCCCGAAGAATCGTGGAACTTCGGGGTGAGCGCATCGCACAATTTCAAAGTTCTGGGCCGGCCGGCATCGGCCCACGCCAGTTTCTACCGCACCGACTTCGTGAATCAGGTGGTGCTCGACCTCGATGCCGATGTCCGTCAGGTGAGGTTCTACAACCTCGATGGTCGCAGCTTCTCCAACGCCCTGCAGACCGAACTGAGCTATGAACCGGCCAATCGCCTCGAACTGAAGTTGGCCTACAAGTTCAACGATGTGCAGGTGACCACCGCAGGGCTATTGCAGCATAAAGCGCTGACGCAGCGGCACACGCTGCTCGCCACCGTGCACTATGCCACCCGTTTCGACAAATGGCAGTTCGACCTCACGGTGCAGGGCCACGGGCCACGCAGATTGGCAGATACCCGCGCCAACCCCGAAGAATACCGTCTTGAGGAAAACGCCCCGTGGTACATGACCATGAACCTGCAGATCACCAAGAAATTCAAGTGGTTCGAGGTGTATGCGGGTGCGGAGAACCTCACCAACTTCGTGCAGCACGATGCCATCATCGCCAGCAGCGAGCCGCATGGCCCCTACTTCGATGCCTCGCAGGTATGGGGGCCAACGATGGGCATCAACCCATATCTGGGATTCAGGTATGCGTTGAAGTAGGGGACGGGGGTCAGATGTTGACAGGACGGAAGGTGTCCTGTTCGGTCATGCGTTCAGATCAGGGCAGTCGGAGCAGTGTGCCTTTCCGTTTCACAATGTTCTTATAGTCCCATTGTATGGCGCGCGATTTTGAGAGCCACCGTTGCAGGTCTGCGGTATCTATTTGCGCTGCATCGGTGTAAAGCACCGATGCATCCTTGAACTTGCCTGTGCCCGGTCTAAGCTTTTCTTCCTCAAAGTCGGCACCGCTCCAGAACATGAGCCGAATGCCGGATTTCAGCTTGCTGTATCCTACAATCGGATTGCCGTCCAGAAACCACACGGGGTGTGCGTGCCAAATCTTGTTCTTAGCCTCTGGCAGATGCCTATCGATCTCATGCGCCAGCAAGTCGCAGATCTGTGCATCTGCCCCGGTCTGCGACTGATTGTATGCTTGGGTCTCTGGGTTCATAGGGCGAATTACAGGAGGGTGAGTGCTTCCGAAAGCAGATGCCGATGGCTCTTGTTCAGTACAATTTTGCCGTTTTCGATTGCAATCTCAGTTCTGTAGAGCGGCAACTCGGCCACCACCTTCGCCTTGATAGCGGTGAGCGATTGCAGCAGCGAGCGCATGGCATGTTCACCACGGGGCAGGGCGGGAGTGAAGGTGATGGGCAGCACGGGCTTTTCATGCAATTCGCCCGAGGTGGTCATCCATTCCAGGGCGTTCTTAAGCACGGCAGGTATGTTGTGCAGATATTCGGGAGTGCAGATGATGACGGCATCGGCATCGCTCACGGCCTGCCGCAGTTGCTGCACCTGTTCGGGTATGCCCGACTGTTCCGCCTGTGGCGTGAAAAGCGGCAACAGCCACAGACCGTCCAGCACCCGGATATCATAGGAGTCCGCAAACTCGGAGCGGAGTGTTTCCAGCAGTTGCTTGTTGGAGCTTTCCGTGCTGGCAGATCCGCTGATGGCGAGGATGGTTTTCATGGGCGAAGGATCAGTTGCATGAACAACACATCCAGCCAACGGTCGAACTTGAAACCGACCTCTTTGAACGTTCCCACCACCTCAAACCCGAACTTGCGGTGGAACGCCACACTGCCCATGTTCGAGGAATCGATTCCTGCGATCATGGTATGGAAACCGTTGGCCCTTGCCTGGCAGATCAGCTCCACCATCAAGGCGTTGCCGATGGATTTGCCGCGATGGCCCTTGTGTACATACACCGAATGCTCCACGCTGAAACGGTAGGCAATCCGCTGCCTGAACGTCCCATACGTGCCGAAACCGACCACAGTCTCATCCACCTCTGCCACCAGCACAGGCCAGCCTTGCGCCAGCTTATCATGGAACCATTCCATTTGGGTCTCCAAGCTTCGTGGCTCATATTCGTAGAGAACGGTGGAGTGCAGTATCTCGTGATTTGTGATGTCCAGAATGGCGGCAACATCAGCTTCCCTCGCTTGGCGTATCCGCGTGTTCATGGTTCCGAAAGTAGGGGTTTTGGGGTTGGAAGCGTTGCTAAGTGCTTTCCGCTTGCGCCTTCGCTCGTGCGCTCTATTAGCAACCGTCTTTGTAGCATCAGACCCCCTTCATCCCCTCCAGCACCCCCTCCAGCCTATCAAAATTCTCCTCGTTCTTGTCCACTGCAAAGGCTTTGATGGTGGCGCATAGCTTGGCATCGTCAAACAGCATCTTGAACACTACATGGGTCTGTTGGGCAGCGGTGGCCTCGAAGGTGGCCTCTACCCGGAACAGCGGTGGCGAAAGCCGGTGCCATGAGAGGAAAGTGGGGCTTTCTATGCGGTCGAACACCGCGTGGTTCTCATAGTGGCCCTTGTCGGGCCCGTGCATGGTGAAAAGCCAATGCCCGCCCGGCCTCAGGTCATGCTCATGAAAGGTATTGGTGAAGCCCTTTGGCCCCCACCACATTTGCAGGATTTCGGGGGCCGTCCAAGCCATGTACACCCGTTCCTGAGGGTGATGGAAGGTTCTGGCACTCACAATCTGCAATGCTGCATTCGGGTCATCGGTCATCATCCTCTGCTTTTAGGGGAGAAAGGTAAAAGCCATTCCCGTTAGGCGTTTCAAGAAAAAGTTTCACTCAACTGATTCTCATCAGACGGAGGTCTCATGGACACAAACAAGAAATAGGCAAGCTCGGGGCCATGGTGGGCCGTCATTCCCTTCGGCCACAGGCGCACATCCGCAGGCCTCGGCCAACGGCACCTGCGAATCATGCAGTTCTTTCCCATGATTGTGTAAAAGGGACGTCCAAGGACATTCGGTCTTTTACAGACCGTATATAAAGTATCCCGAACCCTGTCATGACAAGAATCTCACCTGCCAACGGTGCCGGACTCGCATCGTTGACTTCAGAAATCGACTTTGCCAAGCTGTTCGGTCAGGCACTTGCCGTGTCCAGCATTGTGGCTGTTACCAATGCCAAGGGCATCATCCTCTATGTGAACGACAATTTCTGCGCCATTTCGCAATACGCCAAAAGCGAACTGCTGGGCCACGACCACCGCATGATCAATTCCAGACTGCATGGCAAGGCTTTCATGACGCAGCTGTGGGCCACCATCTCCAGCGGAAAGGTGTGGCGTGGCGAACTGCGCAACCGTGCCAAGGACGGCTCATTCTATTGGATGGACACCACCATCGTCCCGCTTCTTGACGCACAAGGGATTCCGCAGCAGTTCATGGCCCTGCGCAACAACATCACCTACCAGAAGGATGTGGAACATCAGTTGAAGATGAGCGGGGCGTTCAACAAGGGCGTGCTCGACACCTTGAGCTCGCATATTGCCGTGGTCAACGGGCACGGTGCCATTGTGAACACCAATGCAGCCTGGAAACGCTTTGCCTTGGAGAACGGAGTGACCGCTCTGGAACGTACAAATGATGGCAGCAACTATTTTGACGTGTGCCAGAGATCAATGGCCGATGGCGTGGAAGAGGCGGGCCGGGCCTTGCAGGGCATCCACGATGTGATGGAAGGAAAAGCCGGGAACTTCTACCTCGAATATGCCTGCCACTCGCCCGATGCGAAACGGTGGTTCAGCATGCGTGTGAGGAAATTTGAATGCGATGAGCCCATGGTGGTGGTCGCCCACCACAACATCACCGAGCGGAAACTGGCCGAAGAGAGCGTTCTCCACACCAAGGGACTGCTGATAGAGGCACAGAAACTGGCCAAGCTGGGCAATTGGAACTTTGATGCCGCCACCTCAGAGGTCTATTGGTCCGAAGGAATGAAGGCCATGCACGGGCTGCCGTTGGACCATGGGCCCGATGCCGCCCTCAGCATAACCATCGTGCATCCTGACGACAGGGAGCGCGTGATGGGTGAGATGACGCAATCGCGCACCACCGGGCAGGTGGTCAAATCCATCTACCGCATCATCAGGGCAGACACACAGGAGGTGCGCACCATACAGTCCACCACCGATGTGGACATGGATGCCAGCGGCACACTTACCCGCGTGTTCGGCATCGTGGAGGACATCACCGCGCTGCACAGTGCAGAGCAGGAGCGCGATGAATTGATCCGGGGGCTGGAGCAACGTGTGGCCGACCGCACTCAGGAACTCTCCAAGCAGAACAAGGACATCCTCGACAGCATCATCTACGCCAAGCGCATACAGACCGGCATACTGAGCCCCGAGTCTGAAGTGCAGGCCATCTTCCCCCTATCGTTCATCCTGGTCCATCCGAGGGATATTGT
>JAIPBJ010000057.1 GCA_021739625.1 Flavobacteriales bacterium
AAGGTGGTGGGCAGTACCATCCCACCGAGCCGTTCAATGAACAGATGCCATCCATGCTACCATCGGTCAGCATGTTGAAGTTCTTTGTCATCACAGTGCCGCAATCGGCCCACAGCGCGCATTCAAAATCAGGGCGGTCCCATTGGTGATAGACGGTGTCCTGACCGTTGCCGATATTGTAGGCATAGTAGGTGGGAATGGCGTTCGGATAGATGTCTGCATCGGCCACGGCCTTGAGGATGAACGTGACCCCATACAAGGGCAGTTCGCTGAACAGATAGCTGCCAGCGACAATCATCACCGAGTCGGCCTTCTCATAACCAAAGTCCCCGATCACTTGCATGAAGGCATAGACCCATCCAGCCGAGACTGGGCTGCCATTGATGCTGACTTCCCCAGACACCATTGCCGAATTGGGCAGGGCCGTCACATCGAGAATTGCTGTCTGACTTACAGCGCAGATGTTCGATGCGGTGACTGAGACAGTACCGCCCACACTTCCAGCAATGGCGGTAATGGAGTTCGATGTGCTGCTGCCCGACCATCCGACAGGAAGTGTCCAACCATAGCTGGTCGCACCGGCCACGACATCAACAGAGAATGTAACCTCATGGCCTTCGCAGACCCATTCAGGGTCTGAGACAATCGCGGAAATCACCGGCAGGGGAATCACGGTGATGGTAAGCTCATCGCTCACATCCAATGGCAGTTGAGTGCAGGCATCAGCAGTGCTCAGGGTGCAGGCCACCACATCGCCATCGTTGAGTGCGGCATTGATATAAGTGGCATTGTCAGAGCCCACTGCACCGCCATTGAGCGTCCATTGATAGGACGGTGAGAGCCCAAGGGACGAGGCATTGGCGGTGAATGTGACCTGCTGGCCGCTGCATACGGTTATACCAAGGTCGCTGCTTATGGAGAGGGTGATGGGATCGCTGGTCACGACACTCATCACGATCGGACTGTTGGCCTGGGTCGCGGGGCTGACGCAGTTGTCGGTGCTGGACACCGTACACACCACCACATCACCGTTCTCAAACTCAATGGATGTGTAGGACGGAGCATCCTGCCCTACGACCAGGTCATTGACTGTCCAGACAAAGGAGAGATTGCTGACGGCATCATTCACATCTGCCGTGAAGGTCACCTCTGCACCGGTACAGACCGGGCCGATCGGATCTACCGACACCATCAGAGCGAGGCCCGAGATCTGGGTCACGGTCATTTGGATGATGCTGCTCTCCACCTGCATCGGTAGAGCGCATTGGGCGGAGCTCGTGAGGGTGCAAGTGACCTCATCACCGTCAGCGAGGATGTTCTCGGTGTATGTGGGCACGCTGTTGCCTATGGCTATCCCATTGCGCTTCCACACAAGAAACGGAGACGCCCCCTCGTTCTCCATCACAGCGGTGAAAGTGACCTCGCTGCCAACGCAGATGGTAGTGCCAAGATCTGATGAGATGGTGATCGATGGGGTGACGCTGGGAGTAACTGTCATGGTGATAGGGGCGCTCACCACAGGTGTTGGGTCGGCACAGGTCGCGCTGCTCAGAACTTGGCAAGTGATCACGTCCCCATCCATGAGCGATGAGGACAGAAAGGTCATCTCATCAGAACCCACGTTGCCACCGTTGACCATCCATTGATAGCCCGGCACTGCCCCTGCACTTGAGGCCGATGCGGTAAAGGTCACCTCGACTCCTTCGCACACCGCATTTCCATGACTCGACCCAATGGTTATGGCGGGAGCTACCAGCGGAACAATGCTCATGATGATAGTGTCGCTCTGCGCCAACTGCGGAAACGCACATGTCTCGCTGCTGCTGACTTCACACCACACCTGATCACCGCTGTGAAGGTTGTTGTCAACATAGGTGTCGCTGTCCGTTCCGACAGGGTTGCCGTTCACATACCAATTATAGACCGGTGTGCCTCCGTTGACTGCCGTTGCAGTGAAGGTGACCGCTGTGCCCTCGCAGACCAGGCCTTCCGGCAACATGGCCACGGAAACCGAGTGCGGAACGGACATAATTTCGAGACCAGTGTAGATCGCCATAGGATCTCCGCTCACCGCCTGTGGGTCCGAACTCACTATGCGCACCGCATAGGACGACCCGGAAGGAATGTCCCCCGGTATGCCCGCATATATCTGCCCTCCCATCTGGCCCGGCATCACACCGATATTGACCGCATTGGTAAAGTCGCCATTCTCATCGCTGAGCTGCACATTGAAGACGTTGGCAGCGTTGAAGGTGCCAGTGGCGGAGAAGATGAACTGTACCGTTGAACCTGCACACCATGGGGCATTGGGGGTGGTGCTCAGGATTGCGAGGGCGTGATCGAGCAGAATGGCAATATAGGGGGTACTATCATCGCTGTGGTTAAGAAACTCCCCTCCAACCACCATCCTCCCATCCTCCAGCAGGGCAATGTCGCGTACTGCATTTCCCAGCCCCACTTCAGTGTCAAAGTCCATGTCCACCGTGCCCTCGGCATTGAACCTTGCTATATAACTGCGATTGACACCGCCCGTGGTAGACAAGAATTTCCCGCCAGCCAGAATCTGTCCATTGGACAGCAGTTTCAGCACATAAATCTCATCATTGACACCTGCAGAGGTAAGGAACGTACCATCTGCGGCACCGGTGATCCCTATTCTCAATATCCGCTGCGCAGACGACCCGTTATAGTTCAAGAATTCACCACCGAGCACAATCTTGCCATCAGGCTGCAATGCAATGGCATGGACAGCTGCATCGCACCCCGACCCGGTGTTGAACGATGAATCGAACGATCCGTTGACATTGAGCCTCACGATACGCTTTGCAGTAATACTGTGGACCGAGGTGAAATCGCCACCTGCCAGAATCTTCCCATCCTGCTGAACCGCTATGGCATAGACAGCCCCCAAGGTCCCGAATCCCGAGCCGGTGTCGAAATTCCAGTCCGCATCTCCATTGTCCATGATGTGCGCCAACTGCCCAGTTGTAAACGCTGCATAAGACGTGAAACTCCCGCCCACGAGAATGCTGCCATCGGGCTTGACCACCACCACTTCGGCAGGGCCATCGAATCCAGTCTGGGTGACGAACAAGGGATCGATGCTGCCATCGGGCAGCAGTCGGACAATGCCACCGGCCGGTATGTCATTGTAGGTCGTAAAACTTCCAACGGCCAGAATCTTCCCATCGGCATCCAGCGCTATGTCCTTCACATCGCCATTGAACCCTGTACCAGTCAGGAATGAGACGTCCAAAGAACCATCCTGAAGCACCCGGGCAATCCCCTTCCTGAGGATTCCATTGTAATCAGCGAACTTTCCTCCCACCAATATCTTACCGTCAGGTTGCACGGCCACGGCATACACCACATCGGAGAATCCTGAGCCTTGAGTTACGAAACCTCGGTCCAACGAAGCGATCTGGGCATGACCACTCATCGGATTGAAGAATATCAGGACGAGGAGCAGCAAGGCAATGGGATACAGTCTTCTCATGGCATGTTAGATTAAAGGTTGGGGCGATAGATAAGGGGGCGGGTCAGAATACGGGCTTCTCCTCCAAAAGTTCACCTATCAGTGCTTCCGTTCTAAGAACGAATGCATGATAATGCTCTCCCGTTCCTGGGCCGGAGAAACCGGTGTGAATTCGCCTTACCCGTCCTCTTCGGTCAATGAAAACGGTGGTCGGGAACGCAAGTACGTGACTGAGCATGGGCAATTTCTCGGCTGCATCATCCTTGCTGGCAGAACCTGCCAGCAGAACGGTATAGGGCAACGGTAAATGGTCCTTGAGCCTACGGAGATTGGCCATGCGCTCGTCATCATCGCGCCCACGCTCAAAACCAAGCGCAACTATTTCAAGCCCCTTGTGTCCCAGTCGGCTGTGAATATCCATCAGATATCTGGTCTCATCCAAGCAGTTGGGACACCAGCTTCCCATCAATTGAACAATCACCACCTTACCTACGAACCGCGCATCCGTCAGGCTCACCAACTGCCCCTGAAGGTCGGGAAATGAGAACTCCATTTTTGAGTATCCCGGCCTCAATGAAGTGAGGAACTCCGGGTCGGGAAGATGTACGTCCTTGTCTCTGACACCTTTCCATGGTTCCTGCCAGTGAATCCCTGACCAGAACTGGCCCGAAATGCTATCACCGCTCACACGCGCCTTGAACAGGAGCGCATGGGCACCATCGAAGCTGGAGAGGAACATGCTGTCACCGGAAACACTCCCCTCCAGAAATCGGAAGTCACCTGTAGTGGTCAGAAAGGTGCCGGTGAGGTCGTTCCCCTCCTGATGGAACTCTCCGATAGCAGGATAGGCATTGACCGTTCCGGGGCTGAAACCGACCGCCCATCGGCCCGAAATATCGTCTCTTGCAGGAATCTGGTCGTTGAATCTCTGAAGCAGACCTTTCTGGCCATGTAGCGGGATGCGGTAGTCCCCTTGCCGCGAATGGTCAACAAATTCACCTGTCAGAACACTGTCCGAGAGCAGATGTGCCTCAATGGACGTGTTGAACACCGGAAGTTGCACGAACAGGGAATCGCCACGCATCGTCAACTTCTCTGCACGGATGTGTTCCGCCCCGTTGTTCACAGAGAATACAGTCAAAGTGCTATCGTCCTCAATCCGCACATGGAATGGCAATGTCTGCCCACCAATGGTCAGCTCAAACAGCCATGGCCCATGAATTCTCTCATAATTGACATGCGATGGGGCACATCCCAACATAGCTGACAGCACCGTGAATAGAAGCACTCCCTGCTTAACCATCGATGAAGATGCTTTCAACGCTGAACTCTGAATCGAATATGAAAGGTACTTTCAAATGCCCCTTGATGGTATAGCCTTCTCCAGGGGTGAAGAAAAGTTTCTGGCTTGATGAATAGAGGAAATTCTCTGTGCCACGGTCAATGGTGAGCCGCAGACACTGACGGTTCTCGCGATCCAGGGTCACTACCACGCTCTTCACGGGAATCTCATCGTTGTCTGTGCGATAGGTGATGACCATGATCCGCTCCAATTGAACGGTGTCGGCACTGAATGCTCCTCGCCATGCAGGCCGATTGATGTCGCATTCCATGAACAGCTCCAATTCCTCCTTCCAATTCACCTCTCCCCGTTCAACAGTCTGGGTCTGACCGTCCTTGGTCAGTTTCTTACGTACCTGCTTGCCCATTTTCTGAAGCGTCTCCACCTGATGGGTCATACACTTGGGCAGATCGTAGTAAAACCGCTGATCATCGAAATAGACTTCAGTGGGATCCTTGGTGCAGGAACCCAACATCACCATTGCAAAGAAGATGAGATGTAGCAGTCTCAAGTTGAAGTTGGCAGTTGGCCGAGGCCAAGGTAGTTATTTGGCGCTCAGAAATCGAAACGGATGCCCTGCGCCAATGGAAGTTGCTTGCCGTAGTTGATGGTGTTGGTCTGTCGTCTCATATACACCTTCCATGCATCGGAGCCTGACTCGCGCCCACCGCCAGTTTCCTTCTCTCCTCCGAAGGCACCTCCTATCTCAGCCCCCGAGGTTCCGATGTTCACATTGGCAATACCACAATCGGAGCCTGATGTAGAGAGAAAAAGTTCCGCTTGCCGCATGTCTGTGGTCATGATGGCCGATGAAAGTCCTTGCGCCACCCCGTTCTGCATGGCGATGGCCTCGTCCAGTTCATTGTATTTTAAAAGATACAGGATCGGTGCGAAGGTTTCCTCTTGAACTATGGAAAAATGGTTCTGTGCCTCGGCAATGGCGGGGCGCACATAGCAGCCACTCTCATAGCCCTCACCTTCCAGCACACCTCCGGGCACGAGAACTCTGCCGCCTTCGGCCACAACTCTTTCGAGTGCCTTCAGATAGGCGTCCACGGCCTGACGGTCGATGAGCGGGCCCACGTGATTGTGCTGATCCAGAGGATTGCCGATGCGCAGTTGGCCATAAGCCTTCACCAGACTTTCCTTCACTTTGTCATAGATAGCATGGTGAATGATGAGCCTACGGGTGCTTGTACAGCGCTGGCCACAGGTGCCAACGGCCCCGAAAAGTGCCCCCACAATGGAAATATCGAGGTCGGCATTTTCGGTGATGACAATTGCATTGTTGCCTCCGAGTTCGAGCAATGAACGCCCCAGACGCTCGGCCACCGTAGCGGCCACCTTCCGACCCATGCGTGTGGATCCGGTGGCAGAAACCAAGGGCACGCGTGCATCGGTGGTCATCATTTCCCCTACCTTGTAGTCACCTTGAATGATGCAGCTCACCCCCTCGGGCACATCATTTCTTCTGAACACATCCTTGATAATGTTCTGACAGGCCACGGCCGACAGCGGAGCCTTTTCTGATGGCTTCCAAATGCAAGTGTCGCCACACACCCATGCCAGCATGGCGTTCCAGCTCCAAACGGCCACAGGGAAGTTGAATGCCGATATGACACCCACCACTCCCAACGGGTGATACTGCTCGTACATGCGATGCGAGGGCCGCTCGCTGTGCATGGTGAGGCCATAAAGTTGACGGGAGAGACCCACGGCAAAATCGCAGATGTCGATCATCTCCTGCACCTCACCAAGCCCCTCCTGTAGGCTCTTTCCCATTTCGTATGAGACCAGACGTCCCAGTGCGTCCTTTTTCTCGCGCAAGGCATCGCCCACCTGCCGCACCACCTCGCCCCGCTTTGGGGCCGGCCATGTGCGCCACTGCAAGAAAGCGGAATGCGCCTTGGCTATCACCGCTTCATAGTCCTCGCGGGTGCAGCTACCTACCGAAGCAATCAGCTCACCGTCAACAGGCGAATAGGAAGCAATGGACGGGCCGCTTCCCCTCTGGTCGATAAGGCCCGTGGACGCGGCAGGGTTCAATTCTGAAAGGCCAAGTTGTTGCAGCACCGGCTGCATGCCCGAACGGATATCGGAACCTATGATCTGCATGAATTATCGTGTTGGTGAATGGTTGGCGGCAAAGGTAGCACTGGCCTGCGGGATCCATAGAAATGGGAACCCCCGCTGTATCAGTCGAAACTTCAAGCAGCGGGGGCGAAACCAGGAATTGGAACACCCCAAAGGTAAAACACTTTTTGATATATGCAACGATGAATGAAAAATATTTTTCGACCAATCAACTGCGATTCCAGTTCAAGGCCATGTACACCTGTCAGGATTATGATTGCCGCAGATCCTTTATTTCCTCTTTCGACCACCTATAATGGGAATCCGGCCCTCTGCGAGCCGGTCCATTTCGCGCTGCATCGCCCGAATGACCTGAGTATTCAACATGCCTACAATTTCAGGGTCTGAGGCGGCATTGTCAGGGTAGATGGATGTGGGGATGGGTTCGAGCACACTGATGGTGATCTGCGTGGGCAGCGGAATGCCCAGAGCGGGCATGTGGCCAAAATGCCATCCGAAGGGGAATGACCAGTAGATGGGCCACGTGTGCAATTTGTATCTGCGGCTCAGCCCAGTGATATCTGCCAGCCACGAACCTGATGTGAGTGTGAATACCGATTCGCCTCCTCCTACTCCAACGACCGGAAGTATGGGCACTCTGGCCCTGAGTGCCATTTTCACATAACCTGTGTGACCGAAAAAATCTATCGTATTGCGTTTGCAGAAAGGCCTTGCATTGTCGCGGTCGCCTCCCGGATAGACCGTTACCGCGCATCCCTCGCAAAGGGCCTCGAATGCGCTGTTCTTCTCCGCATCAAGGATTCCGAGAGCGTGCAGCGGTAACCTGAGCCTTTTTGCAAGCTTGTATGCGAAGTCATGCACGAGTGTGTACATGGGCCTTCGGCTGGCATCCGAATGATATTTGGACAGCCATAGCATCGTTTCGGGCATGAAATGCACTCCTGTGTGATTGCCAGCGGCCAGAAATGCACTGTCAGGAATGTTCTCCAGACCCAAGAACTCGGCACGGTGATATTTCCCGATCACCGGCAGATACCACAGTGCCAGGCGGTGTACGAGTTCAGGATTGAAATCCTCGATAAGTTGAAAGTCCCTCGGTTCGGGACTGCGAGACCTTACATACATGGCTCAAGGATAGGCAACCTGTGCGAGTGGAAATATGACCAGCGACAGGTCTTCACGTCCGTCAGTGGGCGTCAGCATCTCCCCAACGGTAGCCTTCAAGTTCAATACCTGCAAGCACCAATGCACGGTCCACCACCGTGAGGGCCAGCTCCTCAAAATCTTTTGGGCGGCTGTAAAAAGATGGGCTTGCTGGCGCAATGATGCCTCCGGCCTCTGTCACTGTCCGCATATTGTTGATATGGATGAGACTTAGTGGCGTGTCGCGGGCAACGAGCACGAGCTTTCTCCGCTCTTTGAGCATGACATCGGCTGCGCGGGTCATCAGATCGTTTGAAATGCCAGAGGCGATACGGCCCATGGTGCCCATGCTGCAAGGACAGACGATCATGGCCGTGTAGCCGGCAGACCCTGAAGCAAATGGAGCGAAGAAATCATTCGGCCCATAGATTTTGAAAGGGAGGTCCTCGAAGTCGCGGTTGCCCAATTCATACTCCCAAACGTCTTTGGCATTTTGGCTGAACACCACTCCGCAGGCATCAAGCTGACCACTCACCTGCATCAACCTGTCGAACATCACTTTGGCATAGATGGCCCCACTGGCCCCTGTCACTCCAATGGCAAGACGGTGCTTCTTCATCTCTCGACTTTAGGGATGTTAACCGATGTGGCTGATACCTTTTAATGGTCACTCAAGATTACGCACACCTTTCTCCCTTTTCGGTGGAGCATTGTAGGTGTTGCGGAACCAATATCGAACGGAAAAGGAAATGAGCTGATTGAGCTGTCCTCCATAAGGCCAGCGCACCACTTCGCCCCTGATGGGAAGTATGGAATTGGAATAACGCGCGTTGGCCTCTATCCTGCCCTTCCAGAAATAGTAACTGAGACCTGCGGACCCACTCAGCTCAAAGACCTTGAATGGCGTGTCGGGATCCTGAGGTATCTCACCAGCATTGTCCTCCTCGGTGTTCGCCAGCAGAAAGCCGAACTGCGGTCCGATCTCTACACTCATATTCCTGATGCCATACCATTTGTAGAGCACTGGAATTTCCAAGTAATTGAGATTCATGGCATAGAACACGTTGCCATTCTTAACTGTGGGAGTCTGACGGCTGCCCTTTTGTATGAATGTCAGCTCCAGTTGCATGGTCGATTTCGGTGTGAAGCGATAGTCTGTGAACCCGCCTCCCCAGAAACCGACCTTGTTGAATCCGGAGAGGTTGTCACCAGTGACCTGCGAAGTACTTAGGCCAACGAATGCACCACCCCCGAAGTGCTGTGCGAGAGCCCCAGTTGACAATGCCGAACCCAGCGTAATGGTCAAAAGTCCAACAATGAATATCATGGCCACAAAGCTAACAGGTGAGGGCGAGCACAGGTCTGCCACCAACCATCATCATTTGACCATCAGCAGTTGTGCGAGATTGTAAACCGTCAAAGCGCATACGTAGGCGAAACCTGTCATGCCCACCAGTTGGAATACCGGCCATTTCCACGAGCCGGTCTCGGAA
The DNA here is from genome assembly GCA_021739625.1 of Flavobacteriales bacterium. Classification (GTDB taxonomy): domain Bacteria; phylum Bacteroidota; class Bacteroidia; order UBA10329; family UBA10329; genus UBA10329. Next base: position 9,548 of record JAIPBJ010000057.1, read on the forward strand.
CGCACCACGGCCAAGGTGCTCACGCATTGCATGGCAAAGGCATAGAACACCAGTAGCGAAAGACCGAATGGAAGGTCATAGAGCGGTTCAGTTGAGTTGGGGCGGGTGCGGGCGGCCATGCGCTCGTGAACAGTGGCCGTGTCATCGCTGTCGCCAACAGCATAGATGGTGGCCATGGTGCCCACGAACACCTCACGGGCGGCAAAGGAGGTGATGAGTGCAATGCCGATCTTCCAGTCATAGCCCAACGGTGCAATTGCAGGCTCGATGGCGTGCCCCAGCATTCCGATGTACGAGCTCTCAAGAAGTTCCGCATTGCGCAATCTGTCCAATTCTCCAGCATCGGCACCGGGGGCATTGCCCAATGTATCATACCGCTGTTCAATCTCTTTGAATCCTTCTGAGGGGCCGAACGATGCGCCCAGCCACAGGAACACAGAAATGACTACGATGATCCGCCCGGCATGGGTAACAAACATGCTCACCTTGCGCAGGATGTCCATTCCGATATTTCCCCAACGCGGAACCCGGTAGACAGGCATCTCCATGATGAAGTGGCCACTGGTGTCATCAGGTATGAATTTCGACACCACGAGCGCAGCCCCTAGCGCGGTCGCTGTGCCAAGCACATACATGCCGAGCATGGTTAGTCCCTGATATCCGAACATTCCGAGCAGATATCCCTCTGGGATAACGAGCGATATGAGCAGCACATAGACTGGAAGCCGTGCCGAACAGGTCATGAAAGGCAGAACGAGAATGGTTATCAGCCGCTCTTTCCAGTTGGAAATGGTACGGGTGGCAAGAATGGCGGGAACTGCGCAGGCCACACCGCCCATCAGAGGCACCACGCTTCGGCCCTGAAGCCCGAACCTTCGCAGGGCACGGTCGGTGATGAAACTGACGCGGGCCATATAGCCCGTGTCCTCCATCAGCGCCACAAAAAGGAACAGGAAAGCAATCTGCGGGATGAAAATGACCACCCCGCCCAGCCCTGCCCAGATGCCCTCGACCCACAGGTCGGTGAGGAAACCCGCCGGCATGACATTGCGCCAGAGACCTGCACCCTTTGCGAACAGTGTTTCAATCCAGTCCATTGGATAGACGGCCCATGAGAATATGGATTGGAACACTACCGTCAGTATACCCAGAAAAATGATCGGTCCCCACAGGTGATGGGTGAGTACGGCATCTATCCGCTGCGCCCACGGGACTGAAAGTGAAACATCTCCTGTCAATACCTTTTTCAATATCTCACGGATCACAGCATGACGCTCCAACGGAGCATCGTCAGAACCATGGTCGATCCTCCACTTCGCCTGTGGCCGTTCCAGACCGTGTCGGGCCATGGCCTCGCGCAGGGCTTCGATGCCATGGCCTTTGCGTGCGTTGGTGGTCAGCACCGGTATGCTCAGTTCCGCTGAGAGTGCCTCGGTGTCCACTGTCAGGCCCTGAGATTCCAACTGATCGATCATATTGAGCACCAGAATGGCCGGCATGCCCGTCTCCAACACCTGCATGACAAGGTAGAGTCCCAGCTTGAGATGCGTTGCATCGACCACAACCAGACAGAGGTCGGGATGATCCGGATCGTCAGGGTCAGTTATGGCCTGCGATGCCACCCGCTCGTCCAAGGAGCGAGGCTCCAGGCTGTAAGTTCCCGGAAGGTCCACTACATTCACCTTGCGCTCTCCCGCCTTGAAGCTGCCAACCTTCCGATCGACAGTGACCCCGGGAAAGTTGCCCACCTTCTGATTGAGGCCGGTCAGCGCATTGAAGAGCGTGCTCTTTCCGCAGTTGGGGTTGCCGATAAGGGCTGCGCTGAGTACCTCGTTCGCCAATTCGATTCGCTCAGAGGTCAACATTGCACTCCTCCACGCAGATCATGCTTGCTTCCTGTCTGCGCATCATCAGAAGCAGGTCTGAGACCCGCACGGCAATCGGGTCTCCCATGGGAGCGATGCGTTCCAAAGTGATCGTCTCACCCGGAATCACTCCCATCTCCATAAGATGGTGGCCCAGTTCCGCATCGTTGAAATGGGTGACCGTGGCATGCTGCCCGATGGCAAGATCGTTGACGGTCAATTCGCTGCTTATCAAGAATGATTCTGAATAATGTGCGAAGATAGACAGCATGACAACTGCAATGGCCCCTTTGGCGCATTATACCCTTAATAGGGTATGCCACAAAAAAATCCCGCACCTGTCTAAGGCACGGGATTCCTTTCGAGGGAAGTCACCTCAAAGGATGATCATGGCATCGCCATACGAATAGAAGCGATACTTCTCTTTCACAGCGATCTCATAAGCTTCGCGGGTCAGGTCATAGCCCATGAACGCTGCTGTCATCATCAGCAACGTGCTCTGCGACATGTGAAAGTTGGTGATCATACAATTGGCCACCTGAAAATCGTAGGGAGGGAAGATGAACTTATTGGTCCAACCGTCATAGGGTTTGAGGTCTCCGGTGGTACCCACTGATGTCTCCATGGCGCGCATAACGGTGGTTCCCACTGCACAGACCTTCTTGCGCTTGGCCCGGGCGGCATTGACAATGTCGCATGCCGAACGTGGAATGATGACCTGCTCGCTGTCCATCTTGTGCTTGGTAAGGTCCTCCACCTCCACCTGACGGAAGGTTCCAAGGCCCACATGGAGCGTTAGTTCGGCAAAATCGACCCCCTTTATCTCGAAACGCTTCAGCAATTGCTTGCTGAAGTGCAGACCGGCCGTAGGTGCTGCAACAGCTCCCTCATTCTTGGCGAAGACAGTCTGGTAACGCTCTGCATCCTCAGGGATGGCATCGCGGTTGATGTATTTGGGCAATGGGGTGTCGCCCAGCTCGAAGGCCACCTTCTTGAATTCCTCAGAATCGCCATCGAACAGGAATCGCAGGGTGCGGCCACGGCTTGTGGTGTTGTCTATCACCTCGGCAACCAGTTCATCGTTCGGGCCGAAATAAAGCTTGTTCCCAATGCGGATCTTTCGGGCCGGATCCACGAGCACGTCCCATAGGATGCTGTCCTTGTTCAGTTCGCGCAGCATAAAAACCTCAATCTCGGCCTCTGTCTTCTCCTTGCGGCCGATGAGCCTGGCCGGAAACACTTTGGTGTCATTGAGAACGAGGCAGTCGCCCTCATCAAAATAGTCGAGCACGTCCTTGAATACGCGATGCTCTATGGTGCCCTTCTTACGGTCGATCACCATCAGTCGGCTCTCCTCACGGTCTGGCGTGGGGTGAAAGGCGATGAGTTCTTCCGGAATATCGAATTTGAACTGTGTGAGCTTCATTCAGAACGGCTTTGAAGATTGGTGGTTCACCCCCCAGTTTTGGGGCTGCGAAAGTACAAAACGGATGGCATGCTCTGCGGTTGAAAAGAAGGTGCCTCTCCTACCCGTTGAATCGTGTCATTACCTGGCCCAAAGGATCGGTTCCGAACGCTCTGACCGCATCAACGGCAACATCAATTCTGGGTATGATGATGGCGCGCTCCTCCTCTGTCCATTGGCCGAGCACATATTCCACCTGACGGCCTTTCGGAAAATCGCTCCCCACCCCGAACCTCATACGGGCATAGTCGCTTGAACCGAGCGCCTCGTTGATGCTCTTGAGACCATTGTGACCACCATCGCTCCCTTTGGCGCGGATGCGTATGGTTCCTGTGGGCAGCGAAATATCATCGGTGATGACCAACAGCTTGTTCAACGGCACCTTGGTCTGCTGCAACCAGTAGTTGACCGCCTTGCCACTCAGGTTCATGAAGGTCGAAGGTTTCACCAGCACGTAGATGCGTCCCTTGTGCTTCACTTCGCACACATCGCCCAAACGGTCAGTCCGGAAACGAGAAGTGGACGCCTCCGCAAAGGCGTCCACTATCTTGAAACCTATGTTGTGTCGGGTCTCGGCATATTCACTGCCGATATTTCCCAGCCCAACTATCAGATACTTCATCGCAATTACTCTGCGGCAGCCTCGATGGATTCAGCGGGTGTCGCTTCGCCATCTTCTGCTTCATCTGCTGCATCATCGAGCTTCGCACCGCGCTTGGCCTTGATGGAAACCAGGATCTGGTTCTCGTTCTCCATGAATTTCACTCCGCGGATCTTCATGTCCTTCACCTTCACCGATTGGCCTATCTTCAGCTTGCTGATGTCGATTGTGATGAAATCGGGCAGTTCGGCAGGCACACCGCTCACCTTGGCCCTACGCAGCACCTGCTGAAGCTTGCCACCGTTGAGCACACCACGGCTCACACCCTCGGTGTTGATCGGCAGGCTCAGTTTCACAGGCTTGCCAGGGGCCAGCAACTGAAAGTCCACGTGGATCACACGGTCGGTCAGTGGGTGAAACTGGGTGTCCTTGATGACTGTGGAGTAGGTCTTGCCGTCCACTTCAACGTTCACAATGTAAACGTAGGGCGTGTTGATCAGTTTGTTGAAAGCACGTTCATCCACTTGGAAGTGGATATTCTCCGCTCCTCCGTAAATGATGCATGGAACCAGGCCCTCCCTGCGGAGAACTTTGGCATCGGCTTTCCCAAGGGACTTCCTTACTGATCCTGTAATTGAGATCGATTCCATTTGATTTTAATTATTGGTTAAAGGTTAATTGTTGATTGGTATTGGCAATGATTGTCAGAAGATGAACTTGGTACTGATGCTCTCATAGTTGTGCGCCTTGCGAATGACATCGGCAAATAGCTCGGCAACACTTATCACGGTGATTTTCTCATTCTGCTCGCGCAGTGGAATAGTGTCGGTGACCAGCAGCTCAGTGAGGCGCGAGTTGCGCAGGATGTCGTGGGCGTTGCCTGACAGCAAAGGGTGGGTTATGCAGGCCCGCACACTGCGTGCTCCATGCTCCAGCATCATGTCGGCAGCTTTGCAGAGGGTTCCGCCAGTGTCAATGATGTCATCGACCAGCACCACGTCCTTGCCTACCACATCACCTATCACGGTCATGCTGTCCACCTGATTGGCCACTTTGCGCTGTTTATAGCAGATGGCGAGATCCACGTTCAAGGCCTTGGCATAGGCGTTGGCCCTGCGCGTGCCGCCCACATCGGGTGTGGCCATCACCAGATTGTCCAGATCCATCTTCTGGAGGTGTTCCAGAAAGAGGAAGGATGAATAGAGGTGGTCCACAGGCACATCGAAAAAGCCCTGTATCTGATCGGCATGCAGATCCATGGTCATGATCCGCGTAACTCCAGCCGCCTCAAGGAGATTGGCCACCAGCTTTGCTCCTATAGGGACGCGTGGTTTCACCTTGCGGTCCTGCCGCGCCCATCCGAAATAAGGGATCACTGCCACAATGCGTTTGGCCGATGCACGCTTGGCAGCATCGATCATCAGCAGCAGTTCCATCAGATTGTCGGCAGGTGGGAATGTGCTCTGGATGATGAAAACATCATCACCCCTGATGGACTCTTCAAAACAAGGCTCAAACTCCCCGTCCTTGAAACGTGCCGTGGTCTGGTTGCTCAGCGGTTCACCGAAGCTCGCTGCAATCTTCTCAGAAAGATAGAGCGTTGATTCGCCTGTGAACAACTTGACATTGAATGGCATGGGAAGTAGGGATTGGCCCGTTTGCGAGGGGCCGCGAAGGTAGAAAAAAAGTGACTCCACGTTTGCGCGGTCTGCAAAGTTGAAAACCAGCTCCAGGACGGGGCGACCGATTTCACTGAGAACAGCCGTGCAGAGACATCACCATGCCACTGCTTTCCCCCAGAACAGCCGTGTGGAGGTACCACCATGCCACTGTTTTCCCCCAGATGTAGTCGTGTGGAGGTACCACCATGCCTCTGTTCTACTCCAAAACAGTCGTGTTTTCGGGGGCAATTTCCACCTCATTCGCCCGTAAAGACCGGCCTGCGCTTTTCAAGAAAGGCTGCGATCCCCTCGGCATTGTCGGCTGTTCGTCCGGCCACGCCCTGCAACTCGCGCTCCACGGCCAGTTGCTCGTCCAAATCGTTGAAGAGCGAATAGTTGAGCGCCTTCTTCGTAAGACCGAGGCCACGCGTGGGCATCTGGGCCATGCGTCTGGCAAGGGCCATCGCGCCTTCCATGAGACCATCATCAGGAAACACCTGATATACCAGTCCAAGGTCTTTTGCCTCTTGGGCGGTCACTTTATCTCCGAGCATCATCAAAGCCGTGGCGCGATGCAGCCCTATGAGCCTTGGCAGGAAGTAGGTTCCACCCGTGTCGGGGATGAGGCCGATGTTGATGAACGACTGAATGAATCTGGCACCATCAGCAGCGAGCACAATGTCGCAGCAGAAGGCGAGGTTGGCCCCGGCCCCGGCAGCCACGCCATTCACCGCAGCGATCACAGGCTTTTCCAGCCCGCGGATCTTGCGCACCATCGGGTTGTATTTCGTCTCCACGTGCTCTTCAATCTGGGCCGCACCGGGGGAAATGGCCTCGGCAAGGTCCTGTCCTGCGCAGAAACCGCGCCCGGCACCGGTAATGAGCACTGCCCGCACCCCATCGTTCTCCATGCAATGGTCAAGCGCTGCCTGCACATCCATGGCCATCTCCTGATTGAAGCTGTTGAGCTTGTCGGGACGGTTGAGGGTGATGACGGCCACCGCGTCAATCACTTTGAAATCAATGATGGAAAAATCCATGATATCAACAATTTTAATAATTGAAAATCAATTGAGTGCAAAGTTCACCTCCAACTTGAATTCAGGTATCTGGGCATGGAACTGTGCGCCCGAATCTGTTCGCACCATCACATAATGTCCCTTCATCCGGCCCATTCCTGTAGATAGGTTGCAGGCACTCTCATAGCTGAACCGCTCTCCGGGGCCTAGGATCGGCTGCTCTCCCACAACACCCTCCCCGTCCACGGTGGTACGGATTCCAGTGCTGTCAAGGATTTCCCAATGACGGGCAAGCAGTTGCACTTCAAACGGATTATGATTCTCCACAGTGATGCGATAGAAGAACACGTAATAGTTGCGGTTCGGGTCTGAGTATTCCTGTTGATAGGTGACCCGGGCCATTACTCTGATGCCTTGTTTCAGCTCTGCCATGGTGGAGGTTTTGGGCAAATAAACGTGTTTTTTACAATTCGGGCCGTCAGTTGCCAAGATAGATGCGCCCCTGTCGCCATTGATCGACTGCACGGAACCAGTCGCTCTTGTACATCTGCGAGCGCTCCAGTCTGAAATCATTGTCAGAGAACGGGTTGTTCACTCTGCGGAACACGAAGGTGACCGACCGCGGGCTGTTGGGATCGCCATAGGTCCACTGCTCGGCATTCGAATTCTTGTAAAGCACCTCGGGCGGGCCGTAGATGATATAGACCAGGCCACGGTCGGAGCGCCAGCCCTCGGTGAACGAGGTGAAGTGGGTGTTGGCATCCTGAACACGGGAATAGAATTTCTCGATAAGGATTCTGGCCCGCTCGGCATTGCCGGCCAAAGCCAGCCAGAAACGGTCCACCTCGGCCTTGGGGAAATCGGCAGATGTCAGTTTCTTGAATTCCTGACTGCTGTTGATATAGCGAAGCGGGGCGATGAGGTCGTCCACCTCCTTGACCTTGGGGAAACCATCACGGAAACGGATCAGCGTGAGCCCCTGCCTCGTGCTGTCATTCAACTGAATGTGGTACATGCCTTCTCTCGGAAAGGAAACGGGCCGGCCCAACGTGATGGTGAAGACGCTGTCGGGCGTGTAGTTGAAGGGGCGGGCCTCGCCCATCGAGAATGGTGGCAAGGGCAGGGGCATCTCCTGTGCGTAGAGACTCACCTTGGCCTGCACTGCACCGCTGCTGTGAGCAATCAACACCTCTTCCTTGGCCGAAATGTGATTTCTGAACAGAGGAATCCCATCCTTCGCCTCAGACACGCTGAAGAACTGACGGCAGTCCGCCTCGCTGCGGTCAATGCCGATATAGCTGATGGAGCGTGCGTTGCGTTTCAGATCCACCAGATCGATCTTGAGCACTCCTGTGGCCGAGTGCGAAGGTTTCAGTTGCAGCGCACCCTCAATGGACCGGTTCTCTGGTTTCAGTATGCTGTCCTTGAACATCACCACCGCGCTGTCCACCAGCACACGGCTCTCCACCTGTCCATAGACCTCATAGCGCATTCTGAATTCAGCAGAATAGTAGCCGCTTTCGGGGTGTTGCAGATAGAGCAGGTCTTTGCTGGAAATGCGGAATTCGAGCAAGGAGACCGTGTCGTTCTCATGCCTTATGCGGAATTCAGGCCGCAGTTCGTCAGATCCGCGGTCATAGATGAACGCCAGATTCTGGTTCGATGTGCGCTCGGTCGAAACACAGCCTGCCAACATCAGGGCGATGAGGCAAACAGTGAAAGCAGGGGCCGTGAACCTATTCGTCATCCGTGTCGGCATCGGCATCAAAGGTATCGGTCAACAGTTCCTGCGGAATGCGTTTGCTGGTCTTGGCGCCCAGTTTCCGCAGCTCCTCTGTTCTGCGGACAATGTTGCCGGTGCCTTCCGAGAGTTTCTTGGTGGCCTCGGTGTATGCGGTCTGTGTCTGTCCCAGATGCCGTCCGATCTTGAGCAGGTCTTCGGCAAAGCCCACGAACTTGTCATAGAGCTGCCCGCTTTTTGAGGCGATGTCGAGTGCGTTGCGTGTCTGCCGCTCCTGTTTCCAGATGGCCGACACGGTGCGCAAGGTGGCCAGCAACGTTGAGGGACTCACGATCACCACCTGTTTCTCCCAAGCGTAGGTGAACAGTTCGTTGTCGGCCTTGACCGCCTGACTGAACGAGCTTTCGATGGGCATGAACATGAGCACGAACTCTGGCGTGTCCATTCCTCTGGCGGTGTGATAGGCCTTCTCGGAAAGCTGTTTCACGTGCAGTTTCACCGAGTCGATGTGCGCTTTGAGCTGGCGGACCTGCTCATCGGCATCATCACTGTTCACAAACCTGTCGTAGGCCACCAGCGAAACCTTGGAGTCGATGATCAGGTGCTTGTCATCGGGCAGCATCACCACCACATCGGGCCGCAGTATATCATCGTCCAATGATTTGGCGCTGAACTGGGTACGGTATTCCACATCCTTCTGCAGGCCACTGCTTTCCATGATGCGCTCCAGGATCAGTTCGCCCCAGTTGCCCTGCTTCTTACTATCGCCCTTGAGCGCGGTGGCGAGGTTGTTTGCCTCTTCGCTGATGCGCTGATTCAGCTCCATCAGCTTCTTGATCTCGCCCTTCAGCTCGGCCTTCTCCTTCTTCTCCTCGCCATAGTTGCGCTCCACCTTCTCCTCAAAGTCCTTGATCCGTTCGCGCAGCGGGCTCAGAATGGCATCTATGTTCTCCTTGTTCTTCTCGGTGAATGTTTTGGACTTCTCTTCCAGAATGCGGTTGGCCAGGTTCTCAAACTCGGTGTTGAAACGCTTGTTCAGTTCCTCGAATTCGCTTTTCTGCTGAACAAGGCGCTCTTCCTGATTCTTGAATTTCTCAATGGAGGCCTCCAGTCGTCCGTTCAAAGTGCTGGCCTCTGACCGCGAGGAGGTGAGTTCTGCCACAAGCCTGTCGCGCTCCTCTGCAACGCCTTTCCTGCCTGCCTCGGCCCCGGCCAATCCGACCCTTGCATCCTGCAGTTCGCGGTTGAGGACCTCCTTCTCCGAACGGATGAGATCAAGCTCGGAAACATCTGACGTAGAACCTGATAAGAATCTCCTGGCAAGCAAGAATCCGATGACCGAACCGGCAACGGTCCCGACCAGAGCACCTATTACGAATGAACCTGTCTCCATGCCGATGAAAGTAGGGAGTTATGTGCGGGCGGTGATGGACCGAGGCAGTAAGTTTTCAGCACAGGCCCAACCGATGAGCGCACCCGGACCGACCTTGAAGCTCAAGAAGAAGCGCTGTAGGTCTCAAAGACACCCTGCACCCAGGTCTCCAAGGTGAATCTGCCACTATTTGCTGATGCTATGGCCTCATGGTCGAAATAGTCCCGATAGGCACGCACCATTCCATCCATCCACAGCGACAGCTTGTTTCCCACCAGCATACCATTCGTGCCATCGCCCAAAAAGAGGTCCATGCCGTCCACATCCGATGCAATTACGGGGATTCCGCACTTCAACGCCTGCAACATGTATGTGGGGAATGTGGCGAAATCCGTTGGATGGAGAAAGAAATCGGCCCGTTGCAGTTCGCGGGCAAGCCCGCTCCCCTTCAGATCGCCATGGAACGAAACGTGCAGTTTCAGCCCTTTGGCGTATCTCATCAGTTCGGGAACGCGCGTCCCGCTTCCGATGACAGAGAGGATCACTGGCCGTCCCAATTCCCGCTCGGCCTGCGCCAGTGCCTTCATGGCAAGTTTGGGTCGGGCCACTACTGGCCGCTCTTCGTCCCAACGGCCCATCATCACAAAATTGATGGTGCTGCCCATTGGTCTGGAACGGAAACCGAGTCCATCATCGGCAACAGCAGGCGCAATGACGGTCACATTTCCCGGTGCGCCCGATTTTCCCTTGAGCACATCGGCCTCAACGATCACCGTGTGCGCACTTTGGAGGGCCGCCTTGCGCCATGAATGCCGTGGCAGATGCGCCAGTCCGTTGAGCAGTTCAGGTGCTGTGGGAGACAGCACGAACCTCGCCCCCGCCCGTTCTGCCAAACGCTGGCCCACAGCACCCAAGGGATGAAGTCCGAATGCATGCACCACCGTGTCCGCATCAATGAGCGGGGCCAGTCTTTTCCTGAGAACTCTCAAAAGCATGGGATAATGTCCGCTGACCCATGCTGCCAACCGGCCACTGATGTTCAAATCGGTGACGGAACCCTGACGCTCCACCGACACCGACAGCCAGCCATTTCCACGGGAGAAGCCGACCTGCACTGTTTCGACCTGCAGCCCACGCCCGCGCAATGCTTCGGCAAGGACAAGTGTGTTTCCTTCGGTCCCAATCCCTGTGAGGAGCAGTAATCTCATTTCCCCTTGAATCGGTCAATGAACGTCCGCACAGGGCCTTCCTCCAGAAGTTCGGGTGCGATGCGAAGGAAATGGACGCCTGCGAGATAGGTCCCTGCGATAAGCACAGAACGCACCACTATGCGCCACACGGCCGAACCATCGCCCAATGGCACGAAAATGATGAGCAGGCAGAGGACAATGAGCATCACATTCCTGAACGTGCGCCCATCGAACGGCTGCATCTTCATTTCCTTCCAGATGTAGCCGAATTTCATGAGGTTGAATAGCAGCAGCGATGACACGGTGGCCAATGCCGCGCCCTCAAGCCCGAACATCGGGATGAGCACGATGTTGGTGCCGAATGCAAGAACGATCAGTCCCAAAAGCATGGCAAGCCCGGCCCTATAGTGTTCGGAATAGAACAGAACGGTGGTGTTTGAACCCGTGGCCATGTTGAACAGCACCCCTGCCGAAAGGATATAGACCACGTTGCGTCCCGCCATGTACTCCTCGGGCATCAGTGTCAACAGGTCGTGTACGCTGAGGTTGATACCAAGGAAGAACAGCCCCCCGATGAGCAGCAGGTAGCGCGATGAGAGGGTGTACATCCTGCGCACCTCATCCCATCGTCTGTGCTGAATGGCATCGCTCATGGTGGCGCTGAGAATCTTCTCCAAGGCAAAGATCGGTCCTTCGATGACCGCAGGGATGGTGGCCACCACGCCATATACCCCTACCAGCGCGAGATCGACCTTGCGACCGAGCATGACCACATCGAGCTGCTTGAGGCCCATCGAGGCCAGGGCCGCGAACGAGAACAGCAGGGCGTAACGCATCACTTCGCGCTGCTTTGCCGGTGTGATGACCGTGCGGTCGAACCGCAGGGCGGGCCTGTCGAAACGCAGCATGTAGATGGTGAGCAGCACCAATTGCAATGCATAGATGCCTACCACTGAGGTCACGAGCATGTCGAGGTCGATGAGCCTGACGAAGTAGGCCGAAACGATGAGGATGCTGCAAACCCGTGTGAAAATATCCTGCAAGAACACAGGGACGGAGGTTCGGAAGTGCGCGAAACAATAGACATTGAAAACGCTTATCAGATTGAGGGACAATGACAATGGGAACACATAGTTGAAGTATTCAACGAAGAGTGGCGACTTGGCCGCGTACTGCCCCACAAAGAAGTCCTTGAACACGAAGATACCCCCGCCCAACAGCAGGTAGCCCACCACGGGAAACAGCAGCATGAAGCCGAAATAGCCCGCATGTCGGTTGTCGGGATTGCGGAAAACGGGGAAGAACCGCGTGGTGGCATTGGTGATGCCCAACGGCATGAGCGAGGCCATGAGCACCGAGAAGGAATAGAGCACCCGCACCAGCCCGATCTCCTCGGTGCTCAGGAACAGTGGCTGAATGACCAGAATGTTGGCAAAGCCGATGACCACCCCTACATAGGAGAGCACGGTGTTGTAGATGCCCTGTCGTTTAATGATGCCCATTGCGGGTGTCAGGTGACCAAAGTTAGTGCTGCATGTCGAGACGACACTTTTCTGAAAGCACGTCTAAGAATTGCGCTGCCCGTTTAGATATCGGATAGTTTACACTGATACGCTCGCGCGCATCCATACCAAGTCTATTGAGGTCAGAGTTCACCAGTAACTGCTCCACCAACTCATGCAGCAGCCAAGCATCCCTTTTCTTCAGAATAAAGCCTGTGTCACCAATAATCTCGGGAATGGCCGAAACGTCCGAACCGATAGGCACACACCCGGACAGCATGGCCTCACAGATGGCATTGGGAAAACCCTCGCTGATGGAAAGCTGCATGTAGAACCTGTGGGTGGCGAAGAGTTCCTGCAATTCATCGTGATCCACCTTGCCCTTCACATTCAGGTTAGGCAAGTAAGACAACAGATCTGAGCGGCCCACGCCCACCACGGTGAAGTTGCAGTGAGGCATTGCACGTGCAAGCTCCACCATCAGGTCAACACCCTTCAACTTCAAACGGTCGGGATCATCGAAATGGCCAACCGTGATGAAAGACCGGGGCATCTTCTCCCCAACTGTCCATTTCTCCTCCTCATAACCATTCACTATCTCCACAAAAGGCGTGTTCAGGCCCGGCACAAACGCCTTGCAACCCTGCGCCTCGCCATCCACCGTGTAGTAGGTGTTGCGCTGTGCCATGAGCGAACGGTGTACCGGTAGCAGCGTGGTGCACAGTCGGTAAGACTGCGCAGTGAACCAACCTTGCAGCGGCTTTCGGAATGTGCCATAGCGGATGGACGGATAGCTGGTGCAATCTGTACCTCCCAGTATGATGTGACATGGTTTTCCGAGCAGTTTTGTCATCAGCGCGGGAAGGAAAGAATGATATCCCCCGAACATCACCACCACCACCTTGGCCGATGGCACATGGCGAAGCAAGAAAAAAAGCTGCCTTAAGAACATCAACAGCAGCAGCGCTTTGCCTTTCAAAAGGAAACCATGTTCTGTGACACGGTATCGACCCGACAGCAACTCCACGTCCTTACGGATGAAGGTGGAGCTCTGCGGACTGAGATAGAGCAACTTCGGAAGCATCACAGGCAATGATACCACCAATAGAACCTGCGACAGAATTTCTGCCAGATGATCTTAGGCTGGGGCTGTAGCGTATAGCCCTCATAGGGCCTATCGCGCCTGAAAACGATGACCTGATAATCCTCAAAACTTCGGGAGAGGGCACGGGATTCAAGCCTTACGAGATAGAACCCGTTGCGGTATGCGCGCTGCAACATGCGGTCTGAACTCAGGGCCTGGTCGATGATCTGAAGCGTCTCCGGTTCGTGCTTGCGGATGTAGTCGATGCACAGCGGGTGTGGTATATGGATGAAGATGAAGCCATCGGGCGTAAGCATTCGTGCGAAAGC
>JAIPBJ010000058.1 GCA_021739625.1 Flavobacteriales bacterium
CGTCCCCCGTCCCTCTCTCCAAGCGATAAGCAGAATGATCCCCCCAACCATTCTCGGCAGCCACACGGCCGTCATCCCGATGATGTTGTAGCCCTTCCACCAATAGCCCACCTCACGGATCACATAATAGACCGACCCGTTGAACTCGAAACTGGCGAAGTAGAGGCGCAGGGTGGCAAGTGTGTCCACCACCAGAGTGTCGGTGCTCAAGGGCAGATACATCAGCCCGACAAGCACCATGGTGATTGCGCTGAAAGCGATGGTTCTCCACCGGCCTATTCTTCTGGGCAGGAATGGCAGGAACATCAGTGGCAACAGTTTTGCACCCACCGCACCTGCAAATGGCAGCACGGCCCACAGCCATCTTCCGTTGGAAAGCAGCAGCAGTGTGCATAGCAGCAAGGGCAGCATGAACACCTCACCGTGCAGATTGCCTGCATACTCCACCACCACCACAGGGTTGAGCGCATAGAGCATCAGGTTGCGGAGGTCCATCTTCCAAAGTGTGAGCAGCTTGGCGATGAGCAGCATGGTGGCCAGTTCGGCCAGCAGCACCATGCCCCGAAGGGCGATGATGCCGGCAAGGATGCTGTCTCCGCCCACTTTGGCCGCAACTGCGAAAAGGCTTTGAAGCACAGGCGGGTAGATGCTGTGGTAGATCTGCGAGTTCAGCAGCGGGTAAAGTCCTCCGATCCCTTCATGCGGCATCTGATCTGGAGCGAAGAGATAGGGCGAAATTCCCTGCAAGGCGAGGTGGCCGTCCCATAGATAGCGGAACACGTCATCGCTCAGTGCAGGGGTGGCAATGAGATAGATGAGCCGCAGCAGCATTCCACCAGCGATAAGCGCACGCCATTGCGCCCCGGACCACGCCCATTGCAGCAGGAACGCCATTCCCAACAGGCCGAAGCACCCCAGCACCAGCGCGGTCTCTGTGCGCCCCGTGGCGTAGGCCAGTTGAAAATGGACAAGGGCAGTGAGGATGAAAAGCGCGGTGAACCTCATCAGTGTGCAGTTCGCCCGAGCGGTCTAACCGTGGCTCAGGCTGTAGATCACCAGTCCGTTCAGAAGTTTGGGCACCACGTATGTGCTCTTGGGCGGCATGGTCTTCCCTTGGTCGGCAATGGCATAGAACTGCCGTCCGGTGACGGGATAGAGCGAGAAGGCGATGTCATACTTCCCGCTGTTAACTGCGGCCTCAAGGCCATCAGTGCCTTTTGTGCCGGGGATGAACCCGATGCGGCCATCGCTGCGCAGGTCGCTGATGCCCAGCAGGGGATGGAGTATCTGGTCCGAAAGAATGCTCACATCCAACGAGGCCACCACCTCGGTGCTCCTCTGATGCCGATAGACGAGACGGTACCACTTCCTGTCGAGATACATTCCGAAATGCCCCGGCTGCTGAGGATTGACGGCATGCTTTCCGCTGAGGTGTACTTCAAATTCAGCCTCCAATGCTTGCAGCAGCGAGGTCGCATCGCGCTTCCCCATTCCTTTGACCACCCGGTTGAATTCGAATATCTTCAACTGGTCGTCAGGGAAGAAGATGCCAAGGAACCAGTTGTGCGGGTCATCGGGGCCGGTGTTGCCGCCTGCTGTCATCCACCTGTCGTGGGCCAGCAGCACGCTCGATGCCGAACGGTGATGCCCGTCAGCGATGTAGATATGCGGCAGCAGGCCGAACTTCTCAGCGAACTGAGCCACCAGTTCGGGGTCGTTCACCTGCCATAGCTGATGCCGCTGCCCGTTGTCGGTAGCGAAATCGAGCAGTGGGTGATGCTGGCGCACCATGGCTGTCAGTTGTTCGATGCTGTCGCTGCGCGGATAGGTGAAACAGACCGGTTCGGCATTGATGTCGCACACGCTGAGGTATTCCTTCAGCAGTTGCTCGCGGCTGGCAATGGTCTGCTCGTGTATGCGGACGGTTCCGCTGTCATAGTCCTCCACCGAGGCGCAGCCCAAGATGCCGGTGAAGCTCTGCTGGCCTATGTATTGGGTATAGACATAGAAGGCAGGCCGCACATCCATGGTCAGGATGTCCTTGGCCAGAAACTCCATGAACCGTTGCTTGCTTTTGGCGAACAGGGCAGGGGAGTTGGCAGGATTCTTTCGCGCCTGCCCATGCTCGGGCTTGATCACATGCAGGAATGAGAGCGGATTGTTGTCGAGGATCGCGCTCACCTCCTTGGCCGAATAGCTGTCGTAGGCACGGCTCACTGCCTTCTCGGCATTGTGCGGGTGCGGATGGATGCCCTTGAAAGGACGGACCTGGGTCATTCGACAGGATTATGGAAATGTTCCATCAGCCAAGGCATGCGGCCACTTTATGGGCCAGCTCTATTCCTATGCGTTCCTGAGCCTCCTCGGTGGCGGCACCTATATGGGGTGTCACCGATATGCGGGGATGGTTCAGCAGTCTTGGGTCCGGGGCCGGTTCGTTGACGAACACGTCAAGCCCTGCCGCAGCAATATGTCCGCTGTCCAGTGCCTCCAACAGGGCCTGTTCATCTATCACACCGCCACGCGAGGCATTGATGATGATGGCACCGCGCTGCATCTTCCACAGTTCATCCTTGCCTATAACGGCCCCATGCTTCGCCCCCGGCACATGGAGCGAAAGGATGTCGCACTGGGCAAGTACCTCGTCAAACGGCCGTGTGCTTATCGGCACGGTCACCTCTCCGAAACCATATACATTGAAACCGATCTCGCAATTCTGTACGAACGGGTCGTGGGCCACCACTTTCATGCCCATGCCAAGGGCCAGTTGGGCGGTCATCCTCCCAATGCGGCCCAGTCCTATGATGCCCATGGTGCGCCCTTCCACCTCACGGCCGTTGCCGAACTTTTTTTTCAGCTTCGCGAATTCGGTGGTGCCATGTGTGGGCATCTCGCGGTTGCTTTCGGGCAGGAAACGCATCAGGCCCATCGCATGGGCCATCACCAGTTCGGCCACCGACCGCGATGATGCGGCAGGGGTGTTCGCCACAGTTATGCCGAGGCGTTCTGCGGTCTGCAGGTCGATGTTGTCCATTCCTACGCCTGTACGCCCGACCACTTTGAGCGTCCCGGATGCAAGTTCTATGGCAGTCACCTGGGTGGCACTGCGCACGAGCAGGGCGGCCACGTTGTTCTCTTTGAGGAAATCGGCCAACGCTTCCTGAGGCACCCTGTCTGTCTGCACGTTGTGGCCTGCAGCCTCCAGAATGGCCTTTCCGGCCGCGTCTATGCCATCATTGGCGAGGATGAAAGCCATGGCTCAGCCTTTCTGTTGCTCGAAGGAATGCATCACGTCCACCAATGCCATTACACTTTCCAAAGGAAGCGCATTGTACATGCTGGCGCGGAATCCGCCCACATCACGATGGCCTTTCAGCCCGCTGATGTTCGCGGCCTTGAGCAGCGCACTGAAATCGGCTTCCAGCGATTCGTCCTTGAGCAGGAACGTGGCATTCATGCGGCTGCGGTCCTCCTTGGCGGCCGTGCCTGTGAACAGGCTGTTGCGGTCCAGTTCGTTGTAGAAAAGTTCGGCCTTGGCCCTGTTGTTCTGTTCGGCCCAGGCCACTCCGCCCTTGTCCTTGAGCCATTGCAGCGTGAGCATCGACACATAGATGGGGAACACCGGTGGCGTGTTGAACATGCTTTCGCCCTTGATATGCACCTGATAGTCGAGCATCGATGGCAGGTTGCGGCCTGTCTTTCCGAGCAGTTCCTCTTTCACGATCACGAGTGTCACACCGGCAGGCCCCATGTTCTTCTGCGCTCCCGCGTAGATCAGCGCATGGTCGGCCACACTGCACTTTCTGCTGAAGATGTCGGATGACATGTCGGCCAACAGTGGCACGGGCGACTTCGGGGTTTCGAAGAACTCCGTGCCATAGATCGTGTTGTTAGTGGTGTAGTGCAGGAAATCGAGGTCTGAGGGAACTGTGAACCCTTTAGGGATATATGAATAGCTGCGGTCCTTGGATGATGCTACCTCCACCACGGTTCCGATCTTCTTCGCCTCCTTGATGGCCTTGGCGCTCCACACGCCCGTGTCGATATGGCCGCCCTTGCCCCCTTCTTTCATGAAATTGAGCGCACTCATATAGAACTGCATGCTGGCACCGCCCTGAAGGAAAAGGATGGCGTGGCCGTCCGGCACATCCAACAGGTCTTTCACCAGTGCGATGGTGCGGTCCACCATGGCCACCACCTCTTTGCTGCGGTGCGATACTTCCAACAGCGAAAGGCCCATGTTCTCAAAACTGAGCACGGCCTTGCTTGCCTGTCCGAATACTTCCTGTGGAAGGATGCTTGGTCCTGCACTGAAATTGTGAATGTGTGCCATGATGGTTGTGGTGGTCTGTGAAGCCGCGAAGTTGGCAATTTCCGTTGAGCAGTGACGCGCCAATAGTGAAGGATCCTGAATGCAAGGGCTCAGATTTCCTCTGTTCCGAACCGCCTATCATCAAATGCTTCACGCACCTTTGCAGCCATGTCGCAGGGTGTCCGATTCATGCTCATCAGCACGTTCGCGTTCTCGCTCATGCAGCTGTGCGTCAAGTTTCTGCCGCACCTGCCCGCGCACGAGCTCATCCTGTTCCGAAGCATCATTTCTCTGGCCCTCTCTCTTGGGTTTCTCATTCCCAAGCGTATCAATCCATTGGGAAACAACCGCAAAGTGCTGTTGATGCGTGGGTTCTTTGGCATGTTGGCCCTCTCGATGTTCTTCATCACCCTTCAGAAACTGCCACTCGCAAGCGCGGTCACCATTCAGTATCTCTCCCCCATCTTCACAAGTGTCATCGCCATTTTCATCCTTTCAGAGAAGATGCGGAAGCGGCAGTGGCTGTTCATTGCCATCGCATTTGCGGGTGTGGTCATGCTCAAGGGCTTTGACGAGCGGGTGTCGATGCTGTATTTCATCATCGGCATCCTCAGTTCGCTGTTCGCAGGAGCGGCCTACAATTGCATCCGTGTGCTGCGCAACAGCGATCATCCGGTGGTGGTGGTGTTCTATTTCCCACTGGTGGCCACTCCGGTCATGGCCGTTCTCTGCTACTTCGAATGGGTGCCACCCATAGGGACCGACTGGCTGTGGCTGCTGTTGTTGGGCATTTTCACCCAGATCGGACAGTTGTATATGACCAAGGCGCTTCAGGCCGAGAAGGCCAACATTGTCACCAGTATGAAATATCTCGGGGCCATCTATGCGCTGCTCTATGGCTATTTCCTCTTTGATGAGACTTATGGTCTGATGTCGCTTCTTGGCATCGGACTCGTGCTGGCCGGGGTGGTGCTCAATGTGCTTTTCAAAGAAAAGACGCAGGAGGGTTGACGCCCTGAGCGAATGGAAATGCGCAATTCTGTTGGGTTTTGACACGGTCAGTAACAGTTGTTCCAGGAACCGGAATATTTGCAAACTTCACACTGTTGGAATTGAGCATCTCAACCGTGTGCCATGCGCTTGCTTCAGGCATTTCCGGCCATCCGTCTCCTTGTGCCATTCATGGTCGGGGTGATCGGGGCGGCATTTGCCCTTGAGCAAGGCACGCCTACAATTTACGGTCTTGTCATCGCATTCGGTCTCTGGTGTGTCTTTTCATTGATACTGCTGATCTGGCCGTTCAAGGCTGCCAAAGGGACGTTTTTCGGTGGGCTGGCCGTTCTTTCGATGGTAGCGGGAGGCGCTCTGCTGCTATTCTCCGTATCAGGCCAGGTCTATCCAGGCCACCTTACGGGCCAGAAGTCCGACACGGCAGGGACCTATCTCGTCACTGTTGATGGCGAGGTACACGACAAGCCCAGATCCTACAGGATGGAGGCGGACGCCATCAGTGCTGATGGGCAGTATTTCGGGCGGGTGCTCCTTTATGTGCAGCGCGACAGTCTTGCCGCGCGGATCGGGCATGGCGACAGATTGCTCATCCATGGGCAGTTGGCCAGAGTGCGCCCTGCCGGCAATCCCAATGAGTTCAATTATGCCCGATACCTGCGTTTCCATCACATCCACCATCAGGCCTATCTGCCGCAGGGAACATGGCAGACGGTTAGGACGGGCAGCGGTTCGCCCATACGGTTCTTCATCGAACTGCGACAGCACATGTTGGATGTTTTCCACAGGGCGGGACTCGACGGTGCCGAACATGCCGTGGCCGCTGCTCTTGTTCTGGGCTACAAGGCCGATCTGGAACAGTCGCTGGTGCAGGCATACGCTGGTGCAGGCGCCACCCACGTACTTGCGGTGTCGGGCCTTCATGTTGGCATCATCTATCTGGTCATCAACTGGCTGCTGACCGTGCTTACCAAACTGCCCAATGGTGAGCGTGTGCGGGCTATTCTGACGGTGGTGATCCTGATCGCCTATGCCATGCTCACAGGTCTTTCTCCATCGGTCACACGGGCTGTTGCCATGTTTTCGTTCGTGGCGCTCGCCAAGAGTTTCGGGCGCACGGGCAGCATTTACAATACGCTCGCGTGCTCGGCCATCGGACTGGTCATCTACGATCCGCTCATTGTCATGCAGGTGGGCTTTCAACTGTCATACGCGGCCGTTCTGGGCATTGTGCTGCTTCAGCCATGGTTGGTGCAGCAGTTCTCTTTCAAGCACAGGGCCATGGACTGGGTGTGGGGCATAACTTGCGTTTCTGTTGCTGCACAGTTGGCCACCTTTCCGCTCGGACTGCTCTATTTCCATCAGTTCCCCAATCTGTTCTTCGTCTCCAACCTGTTCGTCATCCCTGCGGCCACAGGAGTGCTGGTGCTGGGCATCGTGACCATGGCCGCTCAGGTCTGGGATCCATTGTTGGCATTCATAGGATTGCTGTTGAATGGACTGATAGGTGCGCTGAACGGGCTTGTCTCCTACGTGGACCGTATTCCTTATGCGGTGGCCAGCGGCATTGACATCACTGTCGCTGAGACGCTCATTGTCTATCTGCTGATCGCCTGTGCGGCATGGCTTTTCATTTCGAAGGAGGCGAGAATGATGATTCCAGTAATGGCGCTTGGCATAGGGCTATTCTTCACCCAGACCTTTGAGTATGGCCGCCATCGGCAACAGCGGTCACTTACCGTTTACAACATTCGCAAGGAGACGGCCATCGCGGTCACCGAAGGCACGCGCCTTGAGTTCATGGCCAGCCCCGACCTGTTGGGCAACGAGCAGTCGCTGCTATTCCATGTACGCCACCATTGGTGGGCGCAAGGTGTGGACCGCGAGATCCATGTTCCGATGCCGGACAGTCTCATGAACCGTCCTTTCTGTTGGAATGGGAGCAACATCACCATTGTTGCCCGACCGATGAAAGGGGAGGTGATAGTTTTGCCCGATTCGTTGGATGTGGCCATCATCCATTCGGTCAATTGGAAGGATGTTCATGAACTCGCCCGACAGATGCCTCCGTTGGTGATCCTGTCCTCATCGCTTGGACAGCGCACCCGTGCCACCCTCAGGGAGGCGATTCCCGACAATGTGGAGGTCTGGGATGTGGAAAGCCGAGGGGCGTTCATGCTTCAAGGTGACTGACAGGCCTCAATTTCCTGTCAGAACCGACCTTGGCATTACATGTTCTTCACCTCTGCCACCAGCCCTGTGAGCACCTTCTTGGCATCACCGAAGAGCATCTTGGTGTTCTCGAGGAAGAACAGCGGATTCTCGATGCCCGCATAACCTGCGCTCATGCCCCGCTTGATGACGATGACATTCTTCGCCTTGCTCACCTCAATGATCGGCATGCCATAG
This sequence comes from Flavobacteriales bacterium, assembly GCA_021739625.1. Taxonomy (GTDB): domain Bacteria; phylum Bacteroidota; class Bacteroidia; order UBA10329; family UBA10329; genus UBA10329. The sequence continues at coordinate 7,730 of JAIPBJ010000058.1, forward strand.
ATGGGACTTGATGGGTCGTCATTGGCCGCAGGGTTCACCACATCGTTCGCCCCGATCACCATCACCACATCGGTGCTGGGAAGCTGAGGGTTCACATTGTCCATCTCCACCAGCAGGTCATAGCTCACGTCAGACTCTGCCAGCAGCACGTTCATGTGACCGGGCATGCGGCCCGCCACTGGGTGAATGCCATAGATCAGTTCTACTCCCTTCTCGGCAAGTGCTTTCTCCAGATCATGGACAATGTGCTGTGCCTGAGCCACAGCGAGGCCATATCCGGGCACCACCACCACTTTCTTGGCATAGGACAGCAGGATGGCAGTATCATATTGGTTGATCTCGCGCACGGTCTGATCGCCCGCCACACCAGTTGCAGCAGCTCCCGAAGCCGACCCGAAGGATTTGAAGAGGATGTCGAGCACCGAACGGTTCATCGCTTTGGCCATGAGCAGGGTGAGCAAGAGTCCGGCAGAACCCACCAGAATACCGCCCATCAGCATCACTTTGTTGTCATAGAGCACCCCGGTGGTGGCAGCGGTCACCCCTGTAAGCGCATTGAGCAATGAAATGACCACGGGCATGTCTGCACCTCCGATGGGATAGACGAACGCCAGACCATAGAGCAGCGAGATGAGCACGACTGCATATACCAACGCTGGATGCGCGGCATCGGCCGTCAGTACGTAGCCTGCAAGAGCAATTGCCGAGAGCAGGAGCATGAATCCCAGCACCTTGTTCACCCTGATGTCCTTGAGCACGCCCTGCAGTTTGCCCATGGCCACCAACGAGCCGGAGAATGAGACCGATCCGAGGATGACACTGGCCATGAGCACACTGCCCCTGCCGATCTCATGCCCGGGAAGTCCACCATACTCGACCAGCCCGATGAGCGCTGCTGATGCACCTCCCATTCCATTGAAGAACGACACCATCTGAGGCATGGCGGTCATCTGAACCGACTGTGCCATCCACAGCCCGACCGCAGTGCCGATCACCATGGCCACCAGAATGAGGACGATGTTTTCGAGGCCCGGTGTGAAGAAGGCTGCTGCTATGGCCAGCACCATGCCCCAGAGTGCGGTGAGATTGCCTTTGCGTGCAGTGTCGGGATGGGCCATCCAGCGGATTCCCACAATGAAGAGGACGACCGCTACCAGATAGCAGAGCGAAATGATGTTGACGATCATGGTTTACGGGTGTTATCGCGTTTCTTGAACATTCCGAGCATTCTATGGGTAACTGCGAAACCGCCCACCACGTTGAGCGTGGCCAGCAGCACGGCAAGGAATCCCAATGCAAGGGTCATGTAATTGGTGGGATCGGCTTTTCCGAGCACGATGACCGAACCCACGATGACCACGCCCGACAGGGCATTGGACCCCGACATGAGAGGGGTGTGAAGCACCGTTGGCACCTTGGCGATGACCTCGATGCCGACAAAGGTGGCGAGTATGAAAATGTAGATGGCGTCCTGGCTTTCGCCCAGATAGGAGAGTAGATTTTCCATGTTCATTTGGTGATAAGGGGGGCATGCACAATGGCCCCGCCATGAGTGACACAAGTGCCGCGGACCACCTCATCCTCAAAATTCAGATTCAGGGTCTCCTTGGTGAGGATGAGTTTGAGGAAAGTATGTAGGTTCTTGCTGTACATGCGGGTGGCATCTTCGGGCATGGTGGCCGGCAGGGCCGAATTGCCGATGATGGTCACTCCCTCCACTACCACCGTCCCGTTGTCAACACTTCCTTCGCAGTTGCCGCCACTGGCCGATGCAAGGTCTATGACCACGGCTCCGGCACGCATCCTGCGAAGCATGTCGTGGGTGATCAATATTGGGGCCTTGCGGCCAGGTATGAGTGCGGTCGTGATGACCACATCAGATTTCACCACCGATTTCTCAAGCATTTCCGATTGGCGGGCCTTGTACTCCGCAGACTGCTCCACGGCATAGCCCCCGGCAGCCTTGTCCTCGACCGCACCGGCCACTTCAACGAACCTGCCGCCCAGGCTTTCCACCTGTTCCTTCACCGATGGGCGAGTGTCGAAGGCCTCCACCACAGCTCCAAGCCGTTTGGCTGTGGCAATGGCCTGAAGACCTGCCACTCCGGCCCCGATCACCAGCACCTTGGCAGGCGCAATGGTGCCTGCGGCCGTCATCAGCATGGGGAAGAACCGTGGGAGCGATGCAGCGGCCAGCAGCACGGCCTTGTAGCCCGCCACCGTGCTCATGCTCGATAGCACGTCCATGCTCTGTGCACGGCTGATGCGCGGAATGCTGTCCATGCTGAACAGCGTCAGGCCACGTTCGGCCATGTCCTTCATCAGTTCGGGCTGCGTCAGCGGACGGTACATGCCCAGCACTACCGGATCTGTGGTGACCGCTTTCCATTCCACATCATCCAGAGGCGTTATCTGAAGGATGATGCCTGCGGTGGCGAATATCTCCTGTCGCGACACCACTTTGGCCCCTGCGGCCTCATACAGGCTGTCGGCCAGGAAGGCGGTGTCGCCTGCCCCGCTTTCCACCAGGATATTGTTGCCATCTGACGACAGCAGCTTCACCGCATCAGGATGAAGTGACACCCGTGTTTCGGGCGATGGTTCTTTCAAAACGCCAATGACCATGGAGTATGATTTACTTTGACAGTTGATGATTCAGGTTCAAGAACGCTTCACATCCCATCCGTTCGGGGCCGAAAGTACAGGCATTTGAATCAATGATCATGATCCATATCAGGATTTGTGAACCGTGGATACTGACAATGGTCAGCAGTGATGTTCTGATATTCAATATGGAGAAACATGCTCATCCCCGATGTCCCTGTAGGCTTTCAAGCCCTGATTTTATATGAAGGTCGCGCTGCGGATATGGAATCTCAACCCCATTCTCCTTGAACTTTTCAAACATGGCATAATAGAGTTTGCTTTTCAGTATCTGCGGTACATAGCTGTAGTCTGTGGACCACACCCTTAGGACAAAATCCAGACTACTTTCACCATACTTCTCAAACAGCACATCGGGAGCAGGGTGACTTTCCACACCTTCGCAGGCCGCTGCCACCTCCAATAGCATGCTTCTGATCCTGGCAGGGTCTTCCTTGTAAGATACACCGACCGGTATATTGAACCGCACCAGTTTATCGTTGTGACTCCAGTTGATCACCTCTTCGTTGATGAACTGTGCATTGGGCACAATGATGGCGATATTGTCGTTGGTGATGATGGTGGTGGCGCGTGCCGATATGTTCACAATGTTCCCCGCAACGCCATGCACCTCCACACGGTCACCGACCTTGATGGGCCTTTCGAACAGGATGATGAGGCCGCTGATGAAGTTGTTGCTGATGTTCTGCAGACCGAATCCGATGCCGATGCCCAGTGCCCCGAACATGATTCCCAGTGCGCTCATATCGATGCCGCTGGTCTGTAGTATGATGACCAGTCCAAGAATGATGATGGCATAGCGGGTAATGGTGCCCACCGATTCTGCCATGCCCATTTCCATCTCATAGCGCTTGAACACCCGGCTCACCAGCATGCGCTTGATGAATGCCGAAACGGTGAACAGCACGATGAGCGAACCCAACAGCCACAGCATCGAACTGAGTGTGATGACCGTATCGCCCAGCGTGAACAGTTCCATGTTCCACACATCGACCACCTTCTCGCCCACATCTGTGATGGCGGCTTCCACTTTTGTCTCTTTCATCGGGAGGGTTACAAGGCCGCCAAGTTACGTTGCATCGGATGCTGGATCTGTTTGCTGCTGTGTACTTTCGCGGTGCAACAACCGATTCCGCACCATGACCACCGATCTGACCATTTTCAAAACATTTCCAAAGCATGCCCGCACGTGGGTCTATCAGTCATCGCGCCAGCTCACACCGGATGAGGCCGGGGCCGTCTGCACCATTGCACGCGATTTCGCTGCGCAGTGGAAGGCACACGGACAACCGCTGAAGGCCACTGCCGATGTGCTGTATGACCGTTTTCTGGTGATGATGGTGGATGAGGATGCGGCCGGTGCCAGCGGCTGCTCCATCGACAGTTCGGTGGCCTTTGTCCGTTCGCTCGGCACAAAGCTGAATGCCGATTTCTTCGACCGCATGCAGTTGGCCTACATTGCCCAGGACGGTGAGGTGCGCACGGTGCATGCCAATCGCATTGCACAGGCGGTGGATGCGGGCGAGATGAGTGCCACGACCATCGTGTTCAACAATATGGTCACTTCGCATGGCGAGCTCCAGGACCGCTGGTGCATTCCCCTCTCAGAAAGCTGGGCAGCGTCACGCGCAGGTGTGATGGCCTGAAGGCAGGCGGATCAGTCCTCGAACTTGTAGCCTACGCCCTTAACGGTGCGGATGGCGTTATCACCGAGCTTCTCCCTCAGCTTGCGCACGTGGACATCGATGGTGCGGTCGCCCACCACCACCTGGTCGCCCCAGACATTGCTGAGGATGCTCTCTCGGGTGAAAACATGACCGGGCTTTGACGCCAGCAGGGCAAGCAGCTCAAATTCCTTCTTGGGCAGCGATATCTCCTTGCCGCCCAGCTCCACCATATAGCGGTCGCGGTCGATCACCAGACCCGTTGAGGTCTCGAACACCTGAGAGGTGCTGAGCGGGTTGTTCCTCCGCAGCAATGCGTTGATGCGACTGAGCAGCACCCGTGGCTTGATGGGCTTGCTGATATAGTCGTCAGCACCCGCATCGAAACCGGCTATCTGCGAGTAGTCCTCATTGCGGGCCGTGAGGAATGCGATGAGCGTGTTGCGAAGCGATGGGATGGCACGCAGCTCCTTGCAGGTCTCGATGCCGTCCAATTCGGGCATCATCACATCGAGGATGATGAGATCGGGACGGAATGCTGTGGCAATGTTGATGGCCAGTCGCCCGGAAAGTGCTGTCCGAACATCGAACTTCTCCTTTTTCAGGTTGTATTCGAGAAAATCAAGGATGTCCTCCTCGTCATCTACTATGAGGATCTTGGGCTGCTCTGCCATAGTATGCCTGAATTGGTGGTGCAAAGGTGTGGACGGCCGCCTACACGGCTGTTAACCTACTATTAATTCAGTGTGAACACGGGTAACGGTGAAATAATTTCCCATCACGTCATCCTTGTAGTTTTGCCGCACATTCAACAAACGACATCGTCATGGGAAGCAGTATCATCAACGAAGGTAGTGTGGATCTTGTGGTGGATTCACGTGGTGTGGGCACCATCACCTTCGCCCATCCCATGAGCAATTCGCTGCCCGGCCACCTGCTGCGCAAACTGGCCGAGACCATCAGAACAGCGGGCAACGACACGGCCATCAAGGTGATCGTGCTGCGCAGCGCGGGCGAGAAGGCCTTCTGTGCAGGTGCCTCGTTCGATGAACTCATCTCTATCAACGACCTCGACACGGGCCGGGTGTTCTTCTCCGGTTTCGCAGAGGTGATCAACGCCATGCGTAAGGCGCCCAAGTTCGTGCTGTGCCGTGTGCAGGGCAGGGCGGTCGGTGGTGGTGTTGGCGTGGCCTCGGCTGCCGACCACACTTTCGCCACTGCCCATGCCGATGTGAAGCTCAGCGAGCTGGCAGTGGGCATTGGCCCATTCGTGGTGGGGCCTGCCGTGGAACGCAAGGTGGGGAAATCGGCCTTCACGCAGCTCTCCATTGATGCCACCACGTGGAAATCAGCGAAATGGGCGGCAGAGAAAGGACTCTACGCCTCTGTTCATGAGAATGCGGAGGCCATGGACGCTGCCATCGACACCCTGGCCGAACAGCTCTCGAAGAGCAATCCGGAGGCCATGGCCATGCTGAAGCTGGCGTTCTGGGAAGGGACTGCTCATTGGGACACCCTGCTGACGCAACGGGCCGAAATGAGCGGCAAGCTGGTGCTCAGCGATTTCACCCGCGAGGCGATCGGGAAGTTCAAGGGAGGAGGAAGGTGAAATAGCCTGCCCTGCCTGTGGCGTTCCCCCTCCTAAGGGCCGAAAGCGCAGTGCCTGGAAGGCAGGTCGTGGTAATCATGCAAGTTAATGCGCTTATCCTGTAACGTAGTGGAATATGTGCACTCACACCTTTGCTCCGTCACAGAAACTCATCTGCGATATAAAGACCAAACATCATGAGTAACAAACAAAAAGAGGACCGAGGCGAAGATCGTCCAGGTTCTAAAGGACAACCGGAAAATGGTCAGAAGCGCGTGACCGACCCCAACAATCCAACGGCACAGGCTGGAAAGAAACCAGCAGCCGACACCAACAAAAAAAGCACATTCGGTAAGCGGTAAGCTCGCTGAACCTGTTTTTTCCCGGAGCCCCATGTCAAAAGTTGGCATGGGGCTTTGTTTTGGCGTTTGTGGTAGAGACGTTGCATGCAACGTCTCTACGTAGGCATCGGGCTGCATTGGAACATGCCATAATTATTCTCAGAGAAGTGTTCCTTCATCCATGAAGTGCAGTGGCATCTTGCCAGAGGTGTTCCTTCATCCATGAAGTGCAGTGGCATTTTGCCAGAGGTGTTCCTTCATCTATGAAGTGCAGTGGCATCTTGCCAGAGGTGTTCCTTCATCCATGAAGTGCAGTGGCATCTTGCCAGAGGTGTTCCTTCATCCATGAAGTGCAGTGGCATCTTGCCAGATGTGTTCCTTCATCTATGATGTGCAGTGGCATCTTGCCAGATGTGTTCCTTCATCAGTGAAGTGCTCTAAGATTTCTATGGAGGACGTACAGGATTCTATACAGATGCGAATCAAGGGTTGAAAGACATGACCCGATGATTGGAAAGCCACGCGAAACCTCCAATGATCGATCAACAATGATCACCCGTCAATCTTTTTCGCCCTGTTCCAATACGCATCCATCTCTGCAAGCGTCATGTCCTGCAGCTTGCGGCCATCCTGCTCGGCACCCTGCTCCAGATATTGGAAACGGTGAATGAACTTCTTGTTGGTGCGCTCCAGGGCCAGCTCGGGGTCAATGTCCAGAAAGCGGGCATAGTTGATGAGCGAGAACAGCACATCGCCCAGTTCGTCCTCTATCTTTTCCTTAGTGGCCTTGGCATCCACTTCGGACTTCAGTTCAGCGATCTCCTCCTGCACTTTCTCCCACACCTGTTCGGGGCGTTCCCAGTCGAAGCCCACGCCACGGGCCTTGTCCTGTATGCGCGTGGCCTTGGTCATGGCGGGCAGCGAGCGCGGCACCCCCGAGAGCACCGACCTGGAGCCTTCTTTCAGCTTCAGCTTCTCCCAGTTCTGCTTCACCTCCTCCTCATCGGCCACTTTCACATCGCCATAGATGTGCGGGTGGCGGTGAATGAGTTTCTCGCACAGCGCATCTATCACATCCGCGATGTCGAACGCATCTTTCTCCTGCCCTATGCGGGCATAGAACACGATATGCAGCAAGATGTCGCCAATCTCCTTCTTTATCTCGTGAAGGTTGCCGTCAGCAATGGCATCGGCCAGTTCGAAGGTCTCCTCTATGGTGAGGTGCCGCAGGCTTTCGAGCGTCTGCTTCCTGTCCCACGGGCACTGCTCGCGCAATTGGTCCATGATGTTGAGCAACCGCTCGAACTGTTCCAGCTTGCGCGATAGGGGATTGTTGGCGGGAGTGGTCAGAGGCATGGTGGGATAGGTGTACAGGTGGTCAGGGTTTCAGGAGACAGGTGGCATTTGGAGGGATAAAAAAGAAGTGCTGCGGTATCATGCCATTCCGCACTCACCGCAGCACTTTCCTGTCCAATTGTCAATTGCCAATTGCACATTGCCAATTGATTATTCAATGGTGATGCCCTCCCGCGCCATGAACGTGGCCGTGGTCAAGCTCCTCTTCGGTGGCTGCGCGCACCCCCATGATCTCGACATCGAAGTGCAGTTCGGTGCCGGCCAGCGGATGGTTGAGGTCGAGGGTCACGTTGTCGCCCTCGATCTCTGTGACCAACGCAACGGCATGGCCCTGCCCGGTGTCCACCTGCACCTGCATGCCCACTTCGAGCTGCTCGTCACCATGGCTTTGAAAACCGCTGAGAGGCACCAGGTGCTTCAGTTGCTCGTCATATTCGCCATAAGCATCGGCAGGGGCGATCACCGCCTTCACCTTGTCGCCTTTCGTCTTTCCGTGAAGTTCGGCCTCCAGACCGGGAATCAGGTTGCCGATGCCTTGGATGTAGGCCAATGGTTCGCGTCCCTCTGAGCTGTCAAGCACCTCGCCCTGCGCGTCTTTCAGGGTGTAATGGATATTCACCACGCGGTGATCCTCAATGATCATGAACTGATGTTTTTTAGGTTCCGACACCCGAACATCGGAATGCCGGGCGCAAAGTTCCTGTTTTATTCCCGCAAGGGAAAGCGAAAATTGCGGGGGGATGCCAAAGTCGGGGACGTTCTTTGGAGGAGGCTGGAGCGATATGGGACGTTTTTTTTTCATGCGAAGAAATAATAGGCCCCAAACCCCGTTAGCGGTGCTCGACAACTGTCGGGAGGTCTTTTTTCTACTTTTAGCCCCGCATCAAGCATGAACCCTCTGTCACGCATTTCCAAGCTCCTTCTGATATTCACGGCCCTGTCGGGCGCGGTGATGGCACAGGCCCCCAAGTTCAGCAACGAGTTCCTTGCCATAGGGGTGGGCGCACGTGCCTTCGGACTGGGCGGGGCCATGGTGGCAGGCACAGACGATGTTACCGGTGGATACTGGAACCCCGCAGGGATGGGGATCGCGGGCGACAACTTTCAAGTGGCCCTGATGCACGCGGAGTATTTCGCAGGCATCGCCAAGTATGACTATGCGGCCATATCGGCCCCTATCATCGACAAGTACACCACCGCTGCGTTCACCTTCATCCGTTTCGGTGTGGACGACATTCCCAACACCACCGAGCTGATAGACGACAACGGCCGCATCAACTACGACCGTGTCACCGCCTTCACGGCAGCGGACTACAGCTTTCAGTTCAGCTTTGCACGCAGGAGTCCCAAGGTCCAGGGCCTGCGCTATGGCGGCACGGTGAAGGTGGTCTATCGCCATGTGGGCGACTTTGCCAACTCATGGGGCTTCGGGCTTGATGCGGGCGCACAGTATGACCTGAAGAAGTGGAAATTCGGTCTGATGGCGCGCGATGTGACCAGCACCTTCAACGCTTGGACATTCACGCTCAACGACCGCACAAAGGAGGTGTGGCGCGCCACAGGCAACGAGATCCCCAACAATTCATTGGAGATCACCCTGCCCAAGCTGATCCTTGCAGCGGGCAAAAGGTTCGATGTCTATAGGAAGTTCGGCCTCTATACGGAGTTTGACTTCGACCTCACTTTTGACGGCAAACGTCCGGTGCTCATCAAGGGCGACCCCATCAGCATTGAGCCGAAGTGGGGATTGGAGCTGTTCTACAGCGATTTCATCTTCGTGCGCTTCGGGGTCAACAACATTCAGGACTATACCGATGATGATGGCAAGGCCGTGTGGAGCTGGCAGCCCAACATCGGAGTGGGCGTCCGCATCAAAGGGTTCTACATTGATTATGCTTTGACCGACATCGGTGACCAGTCTGTGGCCCTTTTCAGCAACGTGTTCTCCCTGCGAGTGGACCTTCACCGGGACATTTTCAAGAAGAAGGAGAAGTCGTAAGTCATAAGGCGTAAGTCGAAAAGCGAATAGCTTCCGCATCGGGGACTATCTTTGAACATTGAATCACGCTGTGGACTGCATGAAAAGACTATTACTCATCGGTCTTCTGCTTCAGTGCCTGTTTGCCACAGGGCAGCCGTTCCACAACGAGTGGATCGATCATTCGCAGCCCTATTTCAAGTTCGACATCACGCGGGAGGGTGTTTACCGAGTCAGCTATCAGGTGCTCAACGATGCGTTGGCGGCCAACGGTTTCGACCTCAGCACCATTGACAAGCGCAGATTTCAGGTGTTCGCGCGGGGTCAGGAGGAGCATATCTATGTGCCGGCCACCTTTGGCGATCCGAACGATTTCACATTCGGCCCCAACGATTTCATAGAGTTCTATGGCCGTGGCAACGATGGCGAATTCGATACGCCCATCTACCGGGATCCCAGTTTCCACGGCAACCCCTATTACAGCCATTTCAACGACACCATCTCCTATTTCATCACTTGGAACAGTTCGACCGCCAATGCGAGAATGACGCTGGAGGCCGACATCAGCTTCACGGGCTACACGCCTTCGCCCTACGTGATAAGGGAGGAGGTCCGCGAACTGCATGACGCGTACTGGCCCGGTGAGACCTATGCACTTGCAGGCGATGGTACGAGCCCTGAATACACCGGAGGAGAAGGCTGGTACGGCTACCTTTTCAATGGAGGCTGGACCGACATCTATTGGAACGTGAACACGCCCAACCGCTACACGGCAGGTCCCAACACCGATATGGAGGTGAGTCTGGTGGGCTATTCTAACAACACGAAGACCGTGCGCATCGTGGGGCCGGGCATAGACAACAGCTCGCAGGTGGACGGGTTCAACGGCTATCGCCTCAACTTCAACACGCCTACTTCCACGCTCGGGGCCAACACTTCCAACTTCACTTTCTCTGTGGTGGGTGCCACTGCTGCATATCAGGCCATGGTGTGCTACGTGAAGGCGGTCTATCCCATGGTTCCCAACTTCGGTGGGGCCAGCACCTACCGGTTCTCCGTTCCCGACAATCCGAACTATCCAACGCAGGCCAAGAGCTACGTGCAGATCGCAGGCTACACCGAGAGCCAGCCGCGCGTGTATGACCTCACCAACCACAGGCGCATTTCCGTAGGTGGGAACACGGGCAGCTATGCCTTCCTCATCCCCGACAATGGCTCGCTGAAGGAGTGCTACATCATCGGTGAGCCGGCCATCAACGCCAATCAGATTCCGCAGCTCATCCCGGCAGGGCCAAACGGGTCTGTCTATTTCACCGATTTCGCAGCGTTGGACGATGCCACGGACTACTTCGCGGTCACCAATCGCAAGTTCTATGCAGAGGCACAGGAATACGCCACCCACCGCAATACGACAGGGCACAATGCGATAGCCATTGATGTGGACGAACTGTACTCGCAGTTCGCATGGGGCATACGCAAGCACCCGCTGGGCATCAGGAATTTCGCTGATTGGACGCTCAGCAACTATGACGACCCCAAGCACCTGTTCCTCATCGGCAAGTCGGTGCCCGCCCGTGATATCCGTACCGATCAGGCCCAGTATGCCATGGTCGAGGTGCCAACGTATGGCTTCCCGCCCAGCGACATCATGTTCACCTCGCGCTTGGGAAACACCTTGCTGGAAGAGCCCGCATTGGCCACTGGCCGATTGGCGGCACAGACCCCGCAGCATGTGTCGGACTATCTGAGCAAGATGCAGGAGTATGAATCGCTCGACCCTGAACTTTGGATGAAACGGATCCTGCACTTCTCCGGTGGAGGGATTGAAAGTGAGGTCACGCAGATCCGCTCGTTCCTCGATTCATACAAGGGCGTGATGGAGGACACCCTGTATGGGGGCGATGTCATCACCTTCCAGAAGACCAGTTCGGAGCCTTTTCAGATCACGCAGGTTGACAGCATCCGGCTGCTCATCAACCAAGGGGTGCAGATGACCAATTTCTTCGGGCATGGATCCAGTGTCGGGTTCGATGTGAGCATCGACCATCCATCGCAGTTTCAGAACACCGATGGCAAGTATCCCTTCATGGTGGCCAATTCCTGCCTGGCCGGAGATATTCATCAGCCCACTACCGTGCCTTCATCCATGTCCGAAGAATGGGTGCTGTATCCCCGTGGGGCACTGGGATTCTTCGCCACGGTGGGCATAGGGAACAAGATCTATCTGCACACCTATTGTTCGCGGCTTGTGCGCAACATCAGTTATGGCACTTATGGTCAGAGTCTGGGCATGGCCATCAAGCGCACGGTGCGTCAGAATGCGCAGCCCGACAATGCCGTCACGCGCATCCATAACCTCGAATTCACGCTGCACGGAGACCCGGCCTTCAACATCACCGACCGCCCGCTGCCCGACCTGATGGTGAACCAGCAGAGCCTGTTCACAACGCCTGTGGAGGTGACCACCGAGCAGGACTCTTTTGCGCTCAACATCATCATCACCAATCTCGGACGCGCGTTCACCGACTCCTTTGTGGTGAATGTGGCGCGCGCACTGCCCAACGGCTCCATCGATTTCAATGCTGACATCATCCGTACCCCGGTTTTCTATATGGACACGATGACCGTGATGGTTCCAGTGAGCCTTGTGGACGGGGTGGGCATCAACAACATCTGCGTGACGGTCGATGCCTCGGACGTGATTGTGGAGGCGGATGAAATGAACAACTCCGTGTGCAAGGCGATCAACGTCATCTCACCAGACATCATCCCTGTTTATCCCTATGAGTTCGCGGTGATGCCCGAACAGGGAATCACGCTCAAGGCGAGCACAGGAAACCCGTTCGCACTGGTCACCACCTATCGGTTGGAGTTGGATACCACGGACCTTTTCAACAGTCCCATCAGGCAGTTCACGACCGTGACCCAGAGTGGGGGAGTGGTGGAGTGGACGCCTTCGCTGTTGGCCAACATGCCCGACAGCATGGTCTATTTCTGGCGTGCGAGCCGCGATTCGGCCACCCATGGGGCCTACAAATGGAGAGAGAGTTCGTTTCAATACATTGTGGACAAGCACGGTTGGGGTCAGGCACATTTCTTCCAGTACAAGAAGGACCAGTTCTCCAACATCGACTATCAGCGGCCCACCCGCACGTTCGATTTCCTCCAATCGTTGAAGCAGCTTTCGGCCAACAACTTTGGAGCCCCCACTACTTTGGCAGAAGGGGAGGCCATCAACTATTTTGTGGACAACGGAAGGGAGGAGTATCTGGCGTGTCCGGGGCCGAGCGTGCTTTCTCCCCAACTGATTGTCGCGGTGATCGACCCATGCAGCCTGGTGCCTTGGCAGACCCCCGGCTATGAGCCTGTCACAGGGATCTTCCTTCCCGGAAATGGCAGTCATGGCCAACTTGCCAACTGCAGCCCGAACAGGCCAAGGAAGTGGTACACGTTCCGCACAGGAGTGGCGGCCGATATGACCGCCTTCAACAACTTCGTGACCAACGTGGTGCCCGACAGTCATCACATCGTCATCATGAGCTGGCTGGATGTGAACTTCACTACCATGGCACCGGAGCATCTGCAATTGTTCAACGACCTCGGAGCCACGCAGGTGAACGGTCTGAGCAGCGTGCCATACATCATGTACACCAAGAAGGGCGACAACAGCACCACGGTGGAGACCTTGGGGATGGCCCTTTCGGATCACATCAATTTCACCACCGACATCGTGGGCTGCGCGGGCAAGGGGCAGATCACCACGCCCGTGATCGGGCCTTCCACACTATGGCGGTCGTTGCACCTGCGGGCCGACCCCTTGGAAGTGCCGAACCTCGACAGCATCGCCATCAATGTCATCGGCATCAGGCCCAACGGCCAGCAGGAGGTGGTCATTCCCGGCATTCAGGGGTGGAGTCAGGACATCCTGGACCTGGAGAATCAGATAGATGCCGCTGTGTTTCCGAGGCTCAAACTGAACGCCTATCTGTTGGATGATTCGCTGGTGAACACGCCCCCGCAGCTCGACCGCTGGCAGGTGCTGTTCGATGGGGTGCCGGAGGCCGCCATCAACCCCAGCATCCACTACGGTTTTGTGGGCGACACCTTGGCCGAGGGCGAGATGATGATGTTCACCACGGCCATCTCCAACATTGGCGACTATGACATGGACAGTCTGCTGGTGCATTACTGGATACGCGATGCGAGCGGTGTGCGGCACGACATACCCTATGCGCGACAGGCCCCGCTGTTGGTGGGCGATGTGCTCATCGACACCGTCTATACCAATCCCATCGACTTCACGGGCGGCAACCAGTTCTGGGTGGAGGTGAACCCGAATGACGACCAGTTGGAACAGTACCACTTCAACAACATCGCCAGCATACAGTTCTATATGCAGGGCGACCGCATCAATCCTATTCTCGATGTGACCTTCGATGGGGTTCACATCCTTGATGGGGATATCGTGTCTGCAAAACCGATGATCGTGATGGAGGTGAAGGACGAGAGCATGTACCGTCTGCTCAACGACACCTCCGATTTTCAGGTGTTCCTCAAAGAGCCGGAGGCGGTCGGCCTCAAGCGCATCTGGTTCTCCAACTACACGGTGATGCAGTTCTATCCGGGCGAGGCACCCGACAACAAGGCACGCATCGAGTGGGGGGCAGAGCTGCCGCTCGATGGGGTCTATGAACTGTGGGTGCAGGCCTACGACAAATCGGGCAATGCCTCTGGCGACACGTACTATCGCACCAGTTTCGAGGTGGTGAACCGCCCCACCATCACCAATGTGCTCAACTATCCCAACCCGTTCAGCACGCGCACGCAGTTCGTGTTCACCATGACGGGGTCGGAGCAGCCCACCTATTTCAAGATCCAGATCATGACCATCACGGGCAAGGTGGTGAAGGAGATCACATCGGACGAGATAGGCCCGATGAACATAGGCCGCAACGTGACCGAGTATTACTGGGACGGCAAGGACCGTTTCGGTGACCAGCTGGGCAATGGCGTCTATCTCTACCGGGTGGTGGCCAAGCTGCACGGACAGAGCATCGAACTGCGCGAGAGCGGTGCCGACAAGTGGATCCAGAGCGGGTTCGGCAAGATGATGCTCATCAGGTGAGGTGAGTGGGCGGTGCGTCTGCGCTGCATTGGAGCAGAACAGGGAGGAAGATGCGGAGGGCAAGGTTCAAGTGCTGGACGAGCGGTTGTCGGCAATGGAACAGGCTTATCTGTAAATATGACCCGAAAACACTTTGGCCTTGAAGGAACAGCCTCCG
>JAIPBJ010000059.1 GCA_021739625.1 Flavobacteriales bacterium
CACCAAGGAGGACATCACCGACTACATCGGCAAGAACACCATCATTCCCTTCCTGCTCGATGAGGCCTCCCGCCATCACAGGAAGGCGTTCGCGCCCGATGGCGCAGTGTGGAAACTGATGCGCGAGAGTGGCGACCGCTACATCTACCCGGCTGTGCGCCATGGGATGCCCGCAGGCAACAACCTCTTTGACGACCTGCCCGATGATGTACGCGCGGGTTTCAGGCCCGATATGGAGCAGCAGCCCGTGAAGGCCGACAGCCGCCCCCACCTGTGGGAGCTGCGCAAATGCTGGAATAAGCGCGCGCCCGAGGCCATCGCCCTGCCCACCGAGACCTACCGCGAACTGATAGCCCGCAGGCAGCGGTGCCACGACCTGCGCACCACCATCGCATCGGGCAGCATCACCTCCGTCAGCCAGCTCATCACCCACAACCTCGACATACGTCAGTTTGCGCAGGACATCATGGAGGGCACCGATGACCCCGAACTGTTGCGCCATTTCTATCACGCGCTGTGCAAGGTCACCATTCTCGATCCTACCTGCGGCTCGGGCGCCTTCCTCTTCGCTGCGCTCAACATTCTCGAACCGCTCTACCGCGCCTGCATAGGCCGAATGGAGGAATTTGTGGACGAGCAGCCCGGCCGCCACCCCTTCTTTGAGAAGACGCTGGCCGACATGCGCAGCGAGCACCACCCCAGTCTCAACTATTTCATCTACAAGAGCATCATCCTCAACAATCTCTATGGGGTCGACATTATGAAAGAGGCCGTGGAGATAGCCAAGCTCCGTCTCTTCCTCAAGCTGGTGAGCACTGTGGATGTGGATGCCTCTAAGCCCAACTTCGGGCTGGAACCCCTGCCCGACATCGACTTCAACATACGGGCCGGCAACACCCTCGTGGGCTTTGCCACCGAACAGGATCTCCTGACCACCGTGCGAACTAAGGATGCTCTTTTTGCCGAGGACCGTGTGGCGGAGTTCAAAGAGGAGTTCGCTCTGGCCGCTCAGGCCTATCGCAGGTTTCAGGACAGCCAGCTCATGACCGACCAGGGCACCGACAGCTTCCGACAGGCCAAGGCCGAACTTCGGAGCAGGCTGCGCCAGCTCAACGACAGCCTCAGCAACTATCTCGCCATCAACTACGGCATCGATGCCAAAAGCAAGCCCAAAGACTATGAGGCTTGGCTCATCTCGCACCAGCCCTTCCATTGGTTTGCCGAATTCTACGACATCATCGCGGAGAAAGGTGGATTTGATGTGATTATCGGGAATCCGCCTTATGTTGGAATTGAAGACATCAAATACAAACTTTTGAATTTTGAGACCATTCCCTGTGGCGATGTTTATGCGTTGTGCATAGAAAGGTCAATATCTTCACTACTCAGAATCGAAAGCAGGATTGGGATGATTGTTCCCATATCCATTACCTCAACAGATGGATACTCAACGCTAAGAAAAGTCTGCGAGAAGAGTAATGCAGGCTATTATTTTTCAAACTTCGGTGTTAGGCCATCGAAGTTATTTGACGGTGTGGATAAAAGGTTGACCATATTCCTTAAAAACAACGGACACCCTGAAAAATTCCTGACCACAAAATACCACAGATGGGCTTCTGATGAGAGGGGAAATCTATTTAGTCTACTCTCTTATCAAAATGTGAGGAAAGACCATTTTGGAATCAGCGGATATCCTAAAGTTTCAAGTAGAGTTGATGTGGCGGTCTTTGATTCTCTCGTAAAACAGCATAAATGCATTTCTAATTTTATTGGGAAAACATCGATTCACAAAGTGAGGTATACAAGGAAGTTGCAATACTTCATTCAGTTTTTTGAAAAACCTCCAATCATATACAATGACCAAAGAAAAGTAATCAGCCCTTCTGAGTTAAAACACATTGAAGTTTATACTGAAATCAACAAAAATATTTTACTATCAGCTTTAAACAGTAGTTTATTCTTTTATTTCTTCATCACTTTCTCGGATTGTCGCAATGTAAATTCTAGAGAAATTCTAAAGTTTCCTATCGACTTGGAAAGGATGGATAAGCCAATCAAGAATGTTCTTTCAAAATGTTCAAAAAGATTAATGGAAGATTTAGAGCGCAACTCAGTTTTTTTGCCTCGAAACGATAAAAGGGCTGGTCAGTTGGAAATTCAATCATTTCAGCCTAGGGCATCTAAACCAATCATTGATGAGATTGATACTGTTCTTGCAGAGCATTACGGTTTCAATGAGAAGGAGCTCGACCATATCGTCAACTATGACATCAAGTACCGCATGGGCAAGGAAATGGGGGGCGGTGCAGAGGATGAGGAACAGGAAGAAGACTAATTTTGCATAAGGATGGGAGATAAGGCACACATGCAGAAGTTGCCCAGCGCGCCCCTACAGGAGGTGATCACCGAGGTGCGGTGGGGGCTGGAGTATGACCCCAAGGCGGGCACCATGACCGATGCGGGCTTTCAGTTGGCATTGGGCAAGTTCCATGGGCTGGTGCAGGACGCATTCCCTATCGCCAGGCCGCTGCATCCTGCGGATGTGCCCCCCGCACTGCTGGCCAACAGGCCAACGCACCAGTTTTGGACTGGCGAGCGGCAATGGCCAGTGCTTCAACTGGGACCGGGCATACTCACTGTGAACGATACCGAGGCCAACTATGAGTGGCAGAAGTCCTACCTGCCGCTCATCAGGCGTGCACTGGGCCATCTGGAGCAGGCCTACGGGCAGATGCGTATCACCGAGTTCTCGCTACGCTACATAGATGCCGTGAAGGTGAACGGCCACGGATTCAAAGACTGGCAGTCGTTCCTACAGGAAAGCCTCAATTTCTCGTTCGCCAATGATTTCAACACGCGCGGCCCGCTGCGCGATTTCCAGTTGCGCCAGTCCTTCGATCTTGCAGGCGGTGACGGAGGCATGCTCACCATCGACATTGCCAATGGCCGCGACAACCAGTTGGAGGACATTCTCGTATGGCAGACCTGTGTGCAGGACCGAGGCAACTGGACTGTGGAACAACTTGCCGAACGCATCGTAAAGGCGCACGACTGTGCATCGCCCCTCTTCAAAGAACTCTGCAAACCTGCATTCTATGGGAAATTTACTGTGTGAGCCAAGCGTGGGATACGGCACTGCCACCCTCCGCCATCCCTACAGCGGGCCGTCACAATGGCCTGATGGGCTGAGCATCGTCAACAGCACGGTCTACATGATATCGGCTCCGCTCGATAGCAGGGTCATCACCCTGATGATGCGGCTGAACGGCTTCCGCAATCTTACTCCCAACTGGGACAGCTACGGTGCCGAGGCTCCCGACTCCGAGGCGGTCAACCGTGCTCAGCAATTCATCTGGGACAACGCCTATCTCGACCTTCCCTACTACTTCACTGGGCCGGGCGTAAATGGTGAGGTGATGCTCGAATTTCAGAAGGGCGACCGTGCGGCAGAGCTGTACTTCAACCCTGACGGCACCACCGAACTGGTGCTTTTTGTCCATGACGAGGTGGTGTATGAGGAGGTGACCGACCGTGTGCTGCACAAGCTGATGACACATTTCAGATGAGGTGATGGAGGAATTGCAGGTGCAGATACCAGACGATGACCGCCTGTTGAGGCGCGTGCAATTCCTGCATCCTGACCACATAAAAGAGGATGGTACCCCGTCATCGTTGGCCTTCTCGCTAAGAAAGGGTGAGAATGGCCTTTCGGTGGACATCGAGCGGCTGACCACCTACGCACAGTCGATTCAGGACAGGAAGCGGTTCAGACTCTATGCGCTGAACGTCCGAACGGTACGCACTATCGGTCTCGATTGCCAACGCGACCCATTGGAGGAAAATCCAGCCCACGCACTGATTCTTTCTCCCATATCGAGAGGCAATGCAAGGAAACTGGCCCAAGCGTCAGAGCGCATTGCCTATCCCGACTGACCCCGATGGAATACCTTGGCAACCGGGCGATACTTGACCATAGGAAGACCGCGTTCCTGAGTTCACAACAATGCCCGGCCTCGGTGGTTCTCCGATGCTACGACTGGGCGAAGGCCCAACGCGTTGCAGGTACTTGTGTTGTATGCGGCAATGCCTCTCAGATGGAGCGCGATGTGTTCAACATTCTGCTCAAGGGCGCACAGCCAATCATTCTCGTGTTGGCCCGCGGCATGATGTCGCGTTGGGAGCCCGCTGTTAGCGAAGCAATCGAAATGGACAGACTGTTGGTGGCAAGCCCCTTTCCAAAAAGCGTAGGGCGCATCACCCGCCAAACAGCAGCGGTGCGCAATGCTGCCATAATCACCATGAGCGATGAGATAGTCGTGGCCCACGTTACAGTGGGCGGTCAATTGGACGGACTCCTTAAAGGTAGGCAGTTCAATACAATGGACGGATTGGGAAGCAAGCACTTGAATTGACCAGTAACAAGAACAGACCATGAGCAAACAGGAACAGACCAACAGCCAGAAACTTCACCTCATCGAGTCCATTCTAAGGATAGACGACCGACTCTTGCTGGGGAAACTACAGGCACTTATTTATTTGGAGACGGAAGCCAGTAAATCCACAGGATCTGACAATGCCTACGCGCCTTGGAGCATAGCAGACGATCAGCGCCTTCTGGACTTGCATAGTGAAGGGAATGCCATTAAGGAACTTGCCAACATTTTCGGTCGGAAAAAGGGCGCAATTCGATCACGCCTGAGAAAGCTGAATTCGAAAGATTAACCCATTGCCATGCAGGCGCAAAGAGTTTTTTCTTCCTTCCCTGTCCCGCAACCATCTTTCCCGCTTGCCGCCTATCGGCCGGAACACCCACGCCCGATCGAGGGTCTTTCCTCGTTCGCGCTATTGGTGAGCAGCCTGTCCTGAGCTTGTCGAACCGAACCGCCTAAGGCGGAGAGCTCACTGCTTTTCGCAGTAACATAGGGTCCCGCTCACATATTGACCTGACGGGCATGGATCGCAATATTATTCGCTGTCTACAAACTGATTTACAATTCTTTGCAATTAAATCGGGTTTCGTTTTTTGCCCGTCAGGTTAATAATACCACGGACCGCATAGAACGAACCGATCAACACGACATGAACCTGGAACTCACATTGGTCAAGCGAAAGGAGGACAGCATGCTTTCCGTGCTGCCCTCGCCATCGCCTTGGGATGCTATCGGGATATGGAATCCCCAATAGTGCGTTTTGAACCTCGCCTTTACGGCAGCATGTGCCACGGTGTTCTCAAGAGAAACTGAACACCTGTTTCGTTTTCAAAAAAATGTGACCTTAGTGTCGCGTAACGCCACATGGCATTGCCTCGGGGCAGTGGCATGTGCCAAGGCATATGAAGATGAAGATCACTGCGCATTGTTCCGTTGCCAAGAACGAACGGGAGCTGGGTTGGATACTGGATGTGTGCTGGGGTTATCAACACTTCCCGATACATCCTACCTATCGGGAGCTTATTCAGAGGCGTTTCGTTGAAAAGCAGAGTTTTGGGAAAATAGGAAAAGACCTCGATGTGGGGGCCGAGAATGCCAGGCACCTTTACAAAGCAGCCCTCAACGAAATGAGAAGCATCTTGCTCAACCTATGGCATTATGCTGACGTTGTTGTTCCATTCATGAGACAGAGGATGGATGAGGAAGACCTTGAATTCGAGCTCATGGCAACAGAACCTCTGCCAGCCGATAAGCCGATCACGTGGGACAAGCACGTTAGGGTCAACCCCCTGTTCATAGAAATGAGAAGGAAGAGCCTGATGTGGGTCAAAGAGTTTTCGGTCAGAGACCGTCAGATCCTGGAAGCCAATGGCATCCTCACCATGGCCGACCTGCAGAAATGCAAGTGGGCAGACCTGTTGGCATTGAAGGACCTGAAACCTGATACGGTAGATGACATCTTTGATGCCATGGTGGATTTCATCAATCGTCAGCATTACGAAGGCAACCGATATTCCGGGTTCTGGGTGCGGACGCAAGAGAACGATCTGCCCATCAAGTTCGGAGACAAGCTTGTGCCTCCCTTCACCCATTCGGTCAATTGATGGGCTGCCCCGCCCGCTCATGCGTTCGTTCCACATTCCCCCTTTCCTTTGAGGGAGCATCTGCCCTGCATCGGTTGCCAACCACCTGAACATCCACGGTGGTCATGAGCGCAAGAAAAATGCAATATTCACGCCCGCAAACCGTTAGTTGCCCACCGATAGCGATCTGACAGGCCATGGCGAAGCGAAAAAGAGAGATGTCCCGCACCGAACTGCTGTTTCACAGCGACCCTAAAGAGGTGCAACGCCTTTTGGGGTTTGAATTCACGGACAAACTGGCATGGTTCTTCCACTTCCAGGAGTTCTTTACCGGAGCGCGACAGGACTATATGGACGCAACGCTGCCCGGCCTGCAGGCACTGCAATTGGAACAGTATCCGCTCACTGCGGCCTTCACCGATCCCGTGGCGTTGGCCTGCATCAAGGAGATCCACGAGATGAATGCCAACGGTCTGATCTGGGAATGTTGGGGCATCATGGAAAACATGCATAAGGGCATGGATGTACGTGCGAAATACCCGAAACTGGAACAGTGGCGTGCCTTCTATTGCACCCCGCAAGAACCGAGGGTCATAGGGCGGGATATGGTGCACATCCTTCCCAACGATACGGAAGAGACCATCCTCCAACGCGTGGCAGAGGAGAATGCGCAGCTCAGAAAGTCGCATGAAGAGCGGAAGAAACTGATGGATGCCTATTACGACCTCATGCAGCCGCTCCTGTTCCAGCATCTGCCCACGCTCGACCAACTGGAAGGAGACCATTGGGTGCTCTATGCGGTAACGATAAGGGATGCTTATGAGGAATGGAAGTCGCTGTGCGGGGAGATGGAGACGACCATCGAGTATGGCATGCCGCAGGAAAGCATCACTTGGAACCATGCCGATTGGTATGCACTGCTCAGCAAAAAGATGCGGACGCAATTGCGTTAGGCGTCACCCTCGTTCCAGAGCCTGTGCTAACCTCGCTGTCTATAGGATATTGAATCCTAACTGTCTTCCGGGAGTAAGAGGGGGAAGGCTACCCTTCGCCTCAGAAGAAACTCACGATGCCGAAATGGATCTTGCCTGCGCGGGCATCAATCGGGTTGTCGAACTGCTTGCCCATGGCGTAGGTGAGCGAGAAGATGCCGATCTTGGTGGCGAACGAAATGCCCAGTCCGAACCCAATGGGGCGGTCGGTGGTGCGCCTGTTCACAGCGCGGTTCTCATAGTAGGCCCCATCGGCAAAGGCAAAGATGTAGCTGTCCATATTGAGCAGAAAGCGGAATTCGATGGTGCCTATGGCATAGAGGTCGGCATAGATGCTCTCCTCGTCAAACCCCCGCAGGCTCTTGAGCCCGCCAATGCGGAACATCTCGCTCTCGAACAGGTTGGGGTTGCGCATCAGCCCGCCTTTGACCCCCAGCATCACCGTGCTGCGGTTGGGTATGGGGATGAAATAGTTGGCCGTCAGTGTGGCATGCACCTGAAGGCTGTTCTCCTGTAGGCCCGCATAGCGCTCGGCCCCTATGTCGGAGTCGAACACGATGCGTTTTGTGCCCACACTGGCCTCGGCATAGAGGTCGATGCCCCTGCGCGGGTTGAGGCGGTAGTCCAGCCGCTGCATGCGATAGCCGAAACCATAGAGTTGTGTGCGCGAGTCCACGTTGTCGGGGTTCACCGTCTGGGCACTGGTAAGGGTGGAGCGCGCCAGCACATCGGTCGAGCGCAGGTCTGCGAACACCTTTATGTGGTCGTTGCCCACCAGATGATACTGCACCCCTATGATGCCCTTGAGGTTGAGGAAGAGCGAGTCGCGTTTATAGAGTTCGAACGTGCCATCGAGCCCAAAGGGGGTGTTGAACAGAAAAGGGTAGGTGAGGTGAATGTTGAGGTTCTGGGTGCGGGCCTGCATCTTGCGCCACTGAATGTCGATGAGTTCGCCCCGGTTCAGCGCACTCAGCAGCTTCAGTTTTATCTCTCCGGTAATGAGCACCTCGCCCGGATTGGCGTTGTCGGGCAATATGCCCAGTATGCCATCGAACTGGCTGGCGCGCTTGCGGTCGAGAAACACATAGATGGTCGCCTTGTCGTCATGGAACATCACTTGGGGCTTCTCGGTCTCGTTCACGAAAGGGATCTCGCGCAGCCTTGTGCTCACTTCATTCACCTTGGTCTCGTTATAGCGCTCGTTGCGCCTGATGCCCAGATAGTTCCTCAGATAGTTCTCCTTGATCTTTGACTTTCCCTTCACCACGATGCTGTCGATGCGGAACTCCTGATGCCTGTCGAGGAACAGGCTGGCCGAGATCGAATCGTTGTGGATGGTCATGTCGGCAAGCCTCACTTCTGCGAACGGGTGGCCCCGGTCCTCATAGTAGCCCACCAGCCGCCTTTTGACGGCCACCAGCCGCCCGCCCTGAAAAGGTCTGCCCACGAAATTCCTTGTGCGGAAACCGCTCTTGCGCAGCACCTCCTCGGGCACATTGCCCGCATTCAGGTCTTTGAACACCAGTTGCCTGCCCTTATGCACGAATGCGGTGCAGGTGTCGCCCTTCCACACCGCGCTGTCGATGTTGGCGGCCGCAAAGCCGCGCATCTGCAGTTCGAGTGCAAGGTTGGCGAGGGCCTGCACCACCAGCATCGAATCGGGATAGCTCTTCTTGATGCCGCCCCAGTTGCGCAGTTTCTTCTCGGGCATGTCATCGCTGTCCTGCACCAGGCGCACCACGTAGGATGGCAAAGGGGACTGCGCACGCGCTCCCACGGCCCAGCAAAGGCCGCACAGCGAGAACAGCACGGTCACCCATGCCCTGTTCATCCGTTTCCAATGTCAACCCTCATCAATGCGAGGAACGAAACAGTCTCTGTCATCAACACCTTGTTCATCCTTTCCAATGTCAACCTGAATACCTGATACACTGACCGCCCTCCAAGCTACTCCAACCGCCAGTCGATGGGCGCATTTCCCGACCCGTGCAGAAACGCGTTGACCTTGGAAAAGTGTCTGCAGCCGAAAAATCCCTTGTGGGCCGAGAAAGGGGAGGGGTGAGGTGCTTTGAGAATGAGATGGCCCCTGTCTGTGGCGATGAGCGGCTCCTTCTGCTGCGCAAAACTGCCCCAGAGCAGAAAGGCGACCTGCTCGCGCTGCTGCGAAAGCCTTGCTATGGCCGTGTCGGTGAACCGCTCCCAGCCCTGTCCCTGATGCGACCCTGCCTCATGGGCCCTCACTGTGAGGGTGGCATTGAGCAGCAGCACACCGCTGTCGGCCCAACGGCCCAGATTGCCCGACCTTGGCACAGGTATGCCGAGGTCGTCCCTGAGTTCCTTGAAGATGTTCTGTAGCGATGGGGGATGGCGCACCCCGTCATTGACCGAGAAACAGAGTCCGTGCGCCTGCCCCTGCCCATGATATGGGTCCTGACCTATGATGACGGTCTTCACCGCAGCAACAGGTGTGTGGTCGAAAGCCGCGAAAATGAGGCTTCCGGGCGGATAGACCTCATGCTTGGACTTCTCATCCACCAGAAAGGACCTCAGCTGCGCGAAATAGTCCGCTTCGAATTCCGATCGCAGCAGGCCTGCCCAACTCTCATGTATCTTCGGTGTGCTACTGCCCATGACCTTGGTGTGTGGGGCTAAATTTAACCTGTCGATGTTGAAAACTTAGAAGGAACATTTTCGCGTCTTGCCCGTTGTAGGCCCATTGCCACTACTTTTGCATTCACCGATGATTGAACATTGAAATCGGTCGTCAGTTCATTTTCACCCTCCATACCCTCGGTCTTGAAAAAATCGGCCCTCATTTTTGCAGTGATCGCCTTCGGCATTGCGTCATTCTCATCCTGCCGTTCAAGCGAAAGCTGCCCGGCCTACGGAAAGGCGGAAGTGCCTGTAAGTCATTCGGTCAAAGCCTGATCACGCCTTCAGATAACTGAAGCGGACGGTCTGTTTCAGATGTTCGCTCAGGCTTTTGGCCACAGGGCAGTTCAATGCCGCGTGCTCCAGCGCCTGCCTGTCCTTTTCGGCAAGGTCTCTGTCCATCACCTCCATCTCAATGATCACCTCGGCCACTCTGCGGGGCTGTTCGCCCATCACCTTGGTCACCTTTGCGGTCGTGCCATTGATGTCATGTCCGGCCGTGCGCGCCCTGATGCCCATGATGGTGAGCATGCACGATCCCAATGCCGTGGCCAGCAGATCGGTGGGCGAGAATGCCCTCCCCAGCCCCTGATTGTCCTTCGGAGCATCGGTGCGGATCACCGTGCCGCTCTGCACATGCGATGCGCCCGTGCTCAGTTCCCCTTCATATACCACAATGCTCGTAGGTCTGCCCTTGTCCATCTGTTGTAATTTTGCGTGAATGTTCGTCTGGCGATCTTACGTCTTTTTTGGCCTCGTGCTGCTCATCGTTCTGCCGATGATGGCCTTGGCGCAGGACGATGATGCGGTGGAGATGCCGGTGGCCCCCAAGGGTTCGGTGGCAGAGAAGATCCAGGACCGGACGTTCGATGATACCGAGGTGCTGCGCAAACAGGAGTTCACAGGTGGCATCATGGTGCATTCGCAGGGATTCGGGGCCATTCTGCGCAGAAGCAAGAACAAGACCTACAGGCGCAAGCGCGTCATTGAGCTGGAGGCCGTGAGCATGGAGCACCCCAAGGAACTGCGGTCGGTCAATCCATATTACGAGAACACGCGCAGCTACAACTACGGTGAGCTCAATCAGATCGTGGTGACACGCTTGGGCTATGGCCGCCACAATGTGCTGTATGCCAAGTTCGACAAGGGCGTGGAGATCCGCTACCTATATATAGGCGGGCTTTCTGTGGCATGGGCCAAACCCATCTATCTCGAAATAGGCTATCCCGCCATTCCCTACGAGTATATCGCCACCGAGCGCTATGACCCAGAGCGCCACTTTGTGGACAACATCTATGGACGCGCATCTGAACTCACCGGCATCGACAAGATGAGGCTCTACCCAGGCATCTACGGCCGTTTCGGCTTCAGCTTCGACTATGCCAAACAGCAGAAGAACATCAGTTCCATCGAAACGGGCATCATCATCGACTATTATGTGCAGGATGTTCCGATGATGGCCAAGATCGAGAACGACCCCTATTACCTTACTTTCTACGTGAGTCTGCAGTTCGGGACCCGCTGGTACAAGAAATTCGCAAACAGAAAGGAACAATGAGCGAAGAGCGTCTGGCCGAGCAGCCTGTGGCCCGCACCCCTAAGCCCAAATGGCTGCGCGTGAAACTGCCCACCGGCAAGGAGTTTCTCAAAGTGCGCGAGATCGTCAGCGAGCATGGGCTGCACACCATCTGCCAGAGCGGCAACTGCCCCAATATGGGCGAATGCTGGGGTGCCGGCACCGCCACCTTCATGATCCTTGGCAACGTCTGCACCCGTTCGTGCGGTTTCTGTGCAGTGAGCACCGGGCGGCCGGAAGAGGTGGACATTGCCGAACCCTTCAACGTGGCACAGAGCATCAGACTGATGAAGGTGAAACATGCCGTCATCACCTCGGTGGACCGCGATGACCTTGCAGATGGCGGATCGGAGATATGGGCCGCAACCGTGAGGGCCGTGCGCAAACACAGCCCCGGCACCACCATGGAAACGCTGATACCCGACTTTCAGGGCAAATGGGACAACTTGCAGCGCATCATTGATGTGGCGCCCGAGATCGTGTCACACAACCTGGAGACCGTGCGCAGACTGACCAGAGAGGTGCGCATCCAGGCCCGGTACGACCGGAGCCTTGAACTGCTCAAACGGTTGAAGGATGCCGGACTGAAGACCAAATCGGGCCTCATGCTCGGGTTGGGAGAGACAGAGGAGGAAGTGCTGGAGACCATGGACGATCTGGCCAGCGTGGGCGTGGATATCCTTACCCTCGGACAGTATCTCCAACCAACGCGCGAACACCTGCCAGTGCTGGAGTTCATCACCCCTGAGACCTTTGCCCGATATGAGCAGACAGGCCTATCCAAAGGCTTCCGATTTGTCGAGAGCGGACCCCTTGTCCGATCCTCCTATCATGCGGAAAAGCATCTTTTCTGACACTGAAAATCCCCGTTAGAACTGAAATTTTCAGCAAATGTTTGTAAGAGAAACCCTGTGCCGAACCCGAATCTTGCTTTCAACTGTTCCTATATTTGCCCGCCTTCCCGCTCAATTGACCCTAGATCGGGGCACATTTCATCTGTAACTCCTCCACCATGAAACTGAAAAGCTACCTCTTCGCATCAGCGGCAATCCTTGCAGGGACACAGTCCTATGCGCAGACCGTGTCGCATGTCGGTCACGACCACCATCCGGGCGAGCCTTGCATCTCCCACCACGTGCTCAACGATCAGTTGCAGGATCCGGAGACCCGGGTGCGTTATGAGGCATATCAGGAGGCACTGACGCGCTACGTCAACGACCCTGCCACCCCGTTCATCCGCGAGGGCGGCAAACGCATCATCCCTGTGGTGGCGCATATCCTTCAAATGGGTGGAAATGAGAACATTTCCAAGCAGAAAGTGATCCAACAGATTCAGACCCTCAATCAGGACTATCAACGTCTGAATCCCGATACGGTCAACACCCCTGAGCGTTTCCGCGATGTGGCCGGGCGCATGGACGTGGAATTCCGACTTGCAACTAAAGACCCGTTGGGCAACTGCACGGATGGCATCGTCCGCGTATTCACCGACAACACGGTGGATGTGCGCGACCCCTTGGGTTTCAAGGCCATCAGCTATTGGAATGCCTACAGCTATCTCAACATCTGGATCGTACAGTCCATAGGTGCTCTGAGCGATCTTGGCACTGTGCTCGGCTATGCACAGTTCCCTGCAAGTGGCCTTCTTTCCACCGATGGCATAACCATCATCTCGCAGAACATTGGTACTGCCGGTCAGGGCGGAAGGACTGTCACCCACGAGGTGGGCCATTGGCTGGGTCTTACCCACATCTGGGGCGATGCCCAGTGCGGCAGCGACCAGGTGTCCGACACGCCCATTGCAGAAGGCCCGAATTTCAATGTGTGCGGCAATGTGGGGCAGGCCAACCACACCACTCCCTACAATCTCAATGTATGCGACCCCGAGAATCCCGAGGGCGAGATGTTCGATAACTACATGGACTATTCAAGCGACCCATGCCAGAACATTTTCACTGCCGGGCAGGTCGAACGTATGAACTATGTGCTGGACGGAAACACCGATGCTCCAGGAATCCGCAGCTATCTCGTCTCCGATGAGAACCTGGCAGGCACGGGCACAGCAGACCCTTATGATTATGAGGCCGTTGAATGTGCTCCCAAACCACTGTTCCATTTCAACCAGAGCAGCTTCGCCACCACCGCAATGATCTGCGAAGGACAGGATGTGAGTTTCCGTGGCAATGCCTTCAATGCTGACAATATCGACTACAGTTGGTCCTTTCCCGGAGGTGATCCGGCCACTTCAACAGCGACCAACCCCAACGTGGGTTACAACACTGCGGGCACCTATGATGTGACCCTGAATGTCTCCAACACGGTGGGTGCAAATGCTGTGACCATGCCCGGCATGGTGGTGGTAAGCAGCAACACGGCCCAGTTTCAGAGCGATTGGGGCTACTACGACACGTTCTGGGAAGAATCAGGCTTCACGGGCAACTATTTTGTGTTCGACCATGACAACACCGGGAAAACATGGGAATTCTATACTGGGAACAACGGAGGGAGCACTGGCAATGAGTCAGTTCGCATGCTGAATTATGATAACATAGAGGGTCGGGTGGACGAGTTCGTCACCCCTTCCTACAACCTCAGCACAGTGAGCAGCCCCACCTTGAAATTCCGCTGGTCAGGTGCTGCATTGAACAACACCCCCGGTGACCAACTGCGCATCTATGTGTCCACCAACTGTGGCGAGGGATGGGGTGCGCCACGGGTCACTTGGAAAGAGTTCGATCTTGTGAATTCAGGTGTTGCAAGCGCAAGCTATGTGCCGCTTGCCGCCAGCATCTGGTCTGATGCTGAGGTGTCGTTGGGCAACTCGGCCGCTCAGTCCAGCAATGTGCGCATCAAGTTCCAATGGACTTCAGGGGGCAATGGCAACAACTTCTATATAGATGACATCACCATCTCTGGTGCACCGTTGTCTGCCGAGGCATTGGAGCAGGAGATTGGTCTGAACATCGCTCCCAACCCCACGCAGCATTCAACCACCATCAGCATGGTGCTTGAGAACGAGTCCAAAGTGGAAGTGACCATGATGGACCTCACAGGCCGCAAGGTCATGGACATCAATGCCGGTCAGATGGCCCAGGGTGCCCATCGCTTCGATGTGGACATGAGCGCGTTCAATGCCGGCATCTACTTCCTCCGCGTGGCTGTGAACAACGGTATCGTGGTCAAGAAAGTGGTCAGAAACTAAGCAACTGTTTACGTTCTGATGAGAAAAGCCTTCCGACCTTTGGAGGGCTTTCTTTTTGTATCAACTTCAAATCATCTGTCATGACAAAAGTGGCGATCAACGGATTCGGGCGCATAGGAAGGATCACCATGCGCGCACTGCTTCAACGTGAGAACGTGGAAGTGGTAGGTATCAACGACCTTACCAACACGGCCACCTTGGCACACCTGTTCAAGTACGATTCAGTACATCGCGGATTCAATGGCACTGTCGTGGCCGAGAAGGATGCGATCATTTTCAATGGAAAGCGGGTGAGGGTGACGGCCGAACGCAATCCCGCAGCCTTGCCGTGGAAAGAGTTGGGTGTTGACGTGGTGCTCGAATGCACCGGCCTGTTCAAGACCCGTGAGACGGCAGGGGCACACTTGCAGGCCGGGGCCCGAAAAGTCATCATCTCCGCACCTGCCAAGGACGCTGATGTGCCATCGGTGGTACTGGGAGTGAACGAGAATTCCGTGGACCTTACAGACTCCATCATCTCCAACGCATCATGCACCACCAACTGTGCGGCACCACTCATCAAAGTGCTGGAGGATGCCTATCACGTGGAGAGCGCCTTCGTTTCCACCGTGCATTCCTACACAGGCGATCAGCGTCTGCACGATTCACCGCACAGCGACCTGCGCAGGGCAAGGGCAGCGGCACAGTCCATCATACCGACCACCACAGGAGCTGCCAAGGCATTGGGGCGCATCTTTCCCCATCTGAAAGGGAATCTTGGTGGCGCGGGCATCCGTGTCCCCGTCATCAATGGTTCGCTCACCGACCTCACCTGCATTCTGCGCAAGGAGGCGACAGAAGAGGACATCAATGCCTGCTTCAAGGCTGCTGCCGAGGGTCCGATGAATGGCATACTGATGTACACCGAAGACCCCATCGTATCGGTGGACATCATCGGCAACCCGCATTCATGCGTCTTCGATGCCGAACTCACATCTGTCATCGGCAAGATGGTGAAGGTGGTGGGCTGGTATGACAACGAGAATGGCTATTCCAACCGATTGGCCGACCTGGTAGTGCTGTTTGCCAAGCGCGGGCTGGTCTGACAGGCCGATCGCCCGACCGCAGCTATTTCCCGATCGCCCGTAGGTGCCCGTTGGAGAGACACGCTACATCACCATCATCCAACATGGACTGAATGGTGAATACAAGATGCTGTTCGCGGACATGGGGCAGTTGTCCTGCAAGAGATTCCATCGACTGCTCAGTGGCCAGCAATGGGGCCAACTGGTGCTTGACTTCGAGGATCTGCTCCTTGCTGAGGGGCGCAGACTTCCGGGCAATGCACACATCGCATTTGCCACAGGGTTCAGTGTCCATCTCCCCGAAATAGCCCAGTAGCAACCGGCTCCGGCAGATGAGCTGCGATTCCATATAGTGGAGCGCGGCCTTCAGCGTGGCCAGAATACTGGCCTTGCGCTGTTCATACATCTCTGTGGAAATGTAGAGATGGCCCTTGGGCAGCTTTCCATTCACAAAATTGAGTTTGGGAAGCCCGCGCGATGGGCGATAGTCGATGACCTTGGCCGCATGCAGCTTCTCCAGAATGATGACGGTCTCCTTCAGTTCAAAGCCAGCACGCTTGGCAACGGTCTGCTCGCTGATGGGAACCTGCCCATCGAACATGCCCGAATAGCTGCGCAGCAGCACTTTGGTGACCCGTGCTGTGCGCGGATTCCTCAACTCAAGGTCATAGAGCTGATCGTGATGGATGGTGAACTGCAATGTCGAACGCGGGTCGCTATGGGTGGAGAGGATGAGATGGTCGGCCTTCTCAAGGAACGAGATGGATTGCAGCACATCCTGCGTTTGCCAATCATAGCGTTTGCAGAAATTGCCCAGATGAAAATCGAACCATTCGTCCACGCCCGATCCATTGGCGAGATGGAACCAGTTGCCAAGGGCCGCATAGACACCGCTGATGAACTCGCGCGAGGGGAACACGCTGTCCAACCTCAGACGCATGTCGCTGATGTCCTTTGATGCGATCAGGGCCACTGCGTAGCTGTTCTCCCCATCGCGGCCGCCCCGCCCTGCCTCCTGAAAATAGGCTTCCAGACTGTCGGGAAAGCCAAGGTGTATGACCGTGCGCACATCGGGCTTGTCGATGCCCATGCCGAAAGCATTGGTGGCCACCATGACACGGACCTTGCCGCTGAGCCATTCCTCCTGTCTGCGGTCCCTGTCGTCAGCGGCAAGTCCGGCATGGTAGAAAGTGGCCGGCACGCCTTCTGAAGCAAGGAACTGCGCCACCTCTTCGGTGCGTCTGCGGCTGCGCACATAGATGACACTGCTGCCGGGCATCTTGCTGTAGATGCGGAGCAGGCGTCCTCTGAATTCATCCTCGCGCAGCACCATGTAGGTGAGATTCTCCCTTCTGAAACTGGCCTGGATCACGTTCTCGCGCTTGAAGGCCAGCCATTTCTGTATGTCCTTGACCACTTCGGGCGTGGCAGTGGCCGTGAGGGCCAGCACCGGCACCTTGGGCAGCAACTGCCGCAGGTCAGCGATCTGCAGGTAGGGCGGCCTGAAATCGTAGCCCCATTGCGAGATGCAGTGTGCCTCGTCCACTGCGATGAGGCACACCTTCATCATCTTGACGCGCACTTGGAATATCTCTGCGCGCAGCCTCTCGGGACTCAGATAGAGGAATTTGAACTCCCCGTTCACACAGCGGTCAAGGGCCGCATCTATCTCGTAGTATTTCAGGCCCGAATGAAGTGCAAGCGCAGGAATGCCGCGCTGGTTGAGGTTCATCACCTGGTCCTTCATCAGCGCGATGAGGGGCGAAATGACGATGCACAGGCCGTCCATGCACAGGGCGGGCACCTGAAAGCAGATGGACTTTCCACCGCCTGTGGGCAACAGGGCCAAGGCATCGTTCCCGTCCAATGGCTGTTGCACGATGTCGCGCTGCATGGGGCGGAAGGCATCGTAGCCCCAATGCTCCTTCAGTACCGATTCGGGCGTGCGTTTCATCCCATCAAACATAACAGTTCAATAGGAAAAGTATGGTGAGGGTCGGCATTTGGTGCAGGGCCAACGCATCAAAATTCCCAACCACGAAAACATATTGATTATCAGCCAAATGCTCTTAACCACAAAGGACACAAAGGCACACGAAGAATTTTCTTCGTGTGCCTTTGTGAACCGAAGCGAAGCGAGCTCTTTGCGGAGCAAAAAAGCCCTTCGTGTGCCTTTGTGTTGAAAACCAAAGTCTTCCGAAGGAGGACTTCAAAATACTCTCCTTGGGGTTGGATTTGATGCGTTGGCCCTGGCATTTGGTGCGGAATCCGGTTGACGGTCTGTGCGCTCCCGCCCGCCTCCTGTCAGCTTTGGACATACGCTGCCACGACCGATTCTCAATTTCCCATTTTCGGATTCCTCATTCCTATGCGCTGTTCGGCCCATTGGAGTGCCAAGGCCAACTGCCCGTGAGGGGTGAGGTGCGAATTGTCGAGCACCAGTGCGTCATCGGCCTGCCGCAGGGGGTCTTCGGCACGGTGGGTGTCCTCGTGGTCGCGTTCGGCAAGGTTGGTGCGCACACTTTCGAATGTGACATCCCTGCCTTGCGCCCTCAGCTCGTCAAATCTGCGCTGGGCGCGTATCTCCGGGTCGGCCGTCATGAAGATCTTCAATTCGGCATGGGGGAAGACCGCTGTGCCGATGTCGCGGCCGTCCATCACCACACCGCCCCGCAGGCCCATCTGCTGCTGCATGGCCCGCAGCTTTGCCCGCACCTCCCTGATAACGCTCACGTGGCTCACCACCGAGGACACGGCCATGGAGCGGATCTCGTCCTCCACGTTCTCGCCATTCAGATAGGTGTCTGCCCTGCCTGTGGCACGGTCGGGCCTGAAATGCACATCAATGCTGTTCAACGAGGCGATGATGGCCGGCCCGTTCACTGTGTCTCCATCTGCCCAGCCATTGCGCAGTGCATAGAGTGCCACTGCGCGATACATGGCCCCGCTGTCCACGTATGCATAGCCCAATTTTGCGGCCATGGCCTTGGCAATGGTGCTCTTGCCGCACGAGGAGTAGCCGTCAATGGCAATGGTGATGGGCCGCTCAGCCATCGGTCTTCGCAGGTGCGTCCGACTTCTTCTGTTTCTTCTCCTTCTCTGGCTTCGGGGTGCGCACTATTTTGATGTGCTCGCCCAGATTGGTGGAGATGGAGAACTGGTTGGTGCCGCCTGCCAAGTGGTAGGTGGCCCGTCCATAGCTGATGGTGAAACGGTTGATCTTGACCCCGATGCCCCAGGAGAATCCTGCTGTGCCGGGCTTCGAACTCACCTTGAGCTCCTGCCTGCGGCCATAGTTGTAGCCCGCACGCACCATGATGCGCTTGGCAATGGTAAGCTCTGCGCTGAAGATGAGGTGGCGCATGATGGCGTCCCCGATATCGGTCTTGTACTCATTGACCTCGCCTGTGAGCGGGTCCACTGCCGGTGGCGAGTTGGTGGGGTCGCGATAGGTGAGGTCGGGCTGTTGCAGGTCGCGGACGATCATGGTCATGCGCAGCGGCACATACTTCAGCTTATGGCTTATGCCGATGTCCAGCCCGATGGGCAGTGCCTCGTAGTTCCCTGCAATGTAGGGGTCGAGCTGCGAGCCGATGTTGCGCGCCACAATGCTCAGTGTCCAGTTGGTCGGATGGTGGAACACGCCAGCGAGGTCAAAGCCAAGTCCGAAGGAACCATATTCGGCATATTGCGAATAGATGAGCTTCATGGCGGCCCCCACCGAGAAGTATTTGCCGAAAGGCTTGGCATAGCTCAGATGGAACACCCCGTCATTGGCCGAGAAGGTGCCCTGGTCGTTGCCCAGCTCATCGGCCCTTGTGAACGAGCCGTAGTTGATGTGCTTGAGCCCGATGGCCAAGGTGCCCACCTTCCTGAAAGTGCGGGCATAGCCCACATAGCCATAGTTGATGCCTGCATAATAGTTGGTGAAATCGGTCACCAGATAGTTGTGCATCGAACTGTCGAGGATCGCGGGATTCAGATATACCAGGTCGAGGTCACCGTCCTTGATGGCGCTCATGCTGCCGCCCATGGCCGCATTGCGGGCCGAGGTGGTCACGTTGAGAAAGCTGTAGGTGCCGCTGCCGCCCAACTGTGCATGGGCACCGGTGGCTGTCAGCAGCAGAATGGCGAGGAGTAGGTGAGGTCTCATGTGTGGTGCTCGGACAAAGAAAAGGATAATGACGGGGCCATTAACGGGATTTTGCGCTGCTTATTGCCTGACGCGGTCTCAAAGTTCCATCCACCGGTGCTGCATGCCTTCGGGCACGGGCACATCCTTCCTTTCTGCGAACAGGCCATAGACCGATGATCCGCTTCCGGTCATGGAGGCATAGACCGCACCGGCCGCATAAAGTTGCGCTTTCAACCGCCCCAACAGGGGATGTCTGCGAAAGAGGCTGTCCTCAAAGTCGTTGTGCAGCGCATCGCGCCAATGTTCCACCGGCTGTTCTACGATGCGTTGGAGTGGGGTGGAGGGCACTTTCGGTGTCACCCCGCTATATGCCTCGGCCGTGCCTATGTGGATGTTGGGATGGATGAGCAGGATATGCATTCCGGCCAGATGGAGGTGCACGGGCCTCATCGTCTCGCCCCGTCCAGTGACCAGTTGGGGCGTGTTGCGGATGAAGAACGGGCAGTCGCTGCCGAGCTGCGCGGCAAGGTGCTCCAACTGCGCATCGGTCTCACCGAGGGCGAAGATGCGGTCGATGAGCCGCAGCGTGAAGGCGGCATCGGCACTGCCACCGCCAAGGCCCGCCCCTATGGGCACCAGCTTGTGCAGATGGATCCTCACGGCCGGCAGCCCGTGGCGCTGGTGCAGCAGCAGGTAGGCCCTTTCGCAGAGGTTGGCCTTGCCGTCATCGGGCACTGCGATGCCGGTCGATGTGAAAGTGACCGTGCCCTTTGCATTCTCCGCATCCTCTACCACTTCGAGCATGTCGCGCCACTGCACCGGTACGAACACGCTTTCGATGTCGTGGTAGCCATCGGGCCGTCTGCTCAGGATGTTGAGTCCCAGATTGACCTTGGCGTTGGGATAGGCGATCATGGGGCGAAGGTAAGGGGCGGGGGCGGGGAGTTCGGGGTGGGTCTTATGCGGCTGTCCGGGTGTCAGGTGTGGCTGCCCGGGCGTTGTCCGCTGCACTGCGGGCATTTGCTGTCACGCTTGTGCCACAGATCCTCGAAAGGACGGCAACGCTGTCGTGGAGCTGCGTGGTCAATGGGGTGGAGGGCACGCGCCACGCGGGGTGAGTTTTGAATTCTGACCACGGAACCGAAAAATCCAACCACGTTTTCCGAAATTCCTACCACGGAACTTGAAATTTCTCTCAGGATTCTCAGAATTTCTCTCAGGAAAATCGAAATTTCTCTCAGGATTCTCAGAATTTCTCTCAGGAAAGTCGAAATTTCTCTCAGATTTTCTGGAATTTCTCTCAGGAAGATCGAAATTTCTCTCAGGATTCTCAGAATTTCTCTCAGGAAAATCGAAATTTCTCTCAGGAATGTGGAATTTTCTCTCAGGATTATCAGAATTTCTCTCAGAGAATCGAACAGATTTCTCACAATATCAGCATCGGTCTGCGTTCTGAAGAGTGCTGTGAGAAAATCATCTATGTCTGAGGGCAGAAAATTCACCCGTGGTGGTGGATGACGGATTGGCCACAGTGATCATGCCATATCCCTTGGTGATCCCGTAAAGCTCTCCGGGGTTCACGGTCTCTGACGGGCCAGATGCGGCACTCCCTTTATAAATGGTGAGCGGCACGGTGCCGATGTTCTTCAAAGTCCCTCCGATGATGAGACTGCCCACCGTGATCTGGTCCAGCAGCTTCACCTTGCTCTTCACCTGCTTGGGCGCGCGCGGGCTGTCGTCCACCGTGAAGCCCCAAAGGTTCAGCTCCTTGGGGTTGGTGCTGTAGAGGCTGATGAGAAAACCCCCGATGGCGCGCAGGTGGGCCATCACGGGGTTCCAAACGTTGTTGCGGTCCTGCGTGGCATCCTCGGCCTGCCCTGCCAGGGCCTTGGCCTGGTTGTGAAACGTGAGGGCATCGTTCGCGGCCGTGGTGTTGG
>JAIPBJ010000060.1 GCA_021739625.1 Flavobacteriales bacterium
TGGTCATTGAATGAGAGTCATTACGAAGATCACTTCAGATAAATTCTATAAATAGTTTATAATCAACTACATGAATGGTAAATTATTGATATTGACAGAAGACCGCACCACGTGAAGTGGTATCATGCAAAATTACCTCCCATCGAAGAAAACAACCTGCTTCAGATTGCGTTCTGCTGTCTAAAGGAAACAGACTATCTTGGCAACGAATTCCATGCGCCCCCTCCTACTCCTGCCCCTACTTCTTTTCGCCCTCCAAACTGAGGCCCAGAGTGAGCTTCAGAAAGGAGTGTCATGGTTTGGCGAACGTGCTGAAGGCGCAGTGGGCGTTCAGGCGCAGCGGGAACCCATCGAACGGGCCATCTTCCATTTGGACCGTGCCATGGCAAACCCGCAACACGAGCTGGAAGCAGCCCTTTATCTCTGCCGCAGCCATATTTTCAAAGGGCGGTTTGTTGAAACTGAGTCCAGACAGCGGAGCCGCTCATTGGAATCTGCCAAGATCACCGCTGAGAAGTTGTTGTCCAGATATCCGAACAACCGCGAGCTACGTTTCGAGTATCTGGTGGCCCTGGGCCTGTGGGGCGAGAGTCTGGGCATATTGCGTGCTGCGAAAGAAGGGATCGCCACCAAGATGAGGGACGCCTGCGAAGCCATGATCCGCCTGGACCCTGAGTTCATGAACGCAGTGGGGAAACGGTCGCTGGCCGTACTCAACTACAAGGTCCCTTCCATCCCATTCATCATCAGTTGGCCCGATAAGAAGAAGAGCATGGCCCTGATGAACGAGGTGATGGCCCGATACCCGAACGACCTTGGCAACAACTTCTATTATGCCGAGACACTCTATGTGAACGGTGAGAAGGAGAAGGCTGCGCAGTATCTCCAGCGCACCCTCAGTTTTGTACCCGACCGTGAACATCTCCTCGAACACAGGACCATGCATCTGGAGGCGAAGAAGTTATTGGATAAGCTACGCGGCAATTGATGTCCATCTTCCTCACTAATTTTGGCGGCATGAAAGCTACCGGACCATTTTTGGCAGTGTTGTTGCTAAGTGCGGCCATGGCACTGGTTTCGTGTGATGACGGCTGTGTCACCTGTTCAGGCATTTCGGTCGATTACAGAGTTTGCGAAGATGACTATCAAGAAGATGGGGACTATGCTGCATACATCGCGGAATATGAGGCTCAAGGGGGCGTCTGTGAAGAGTGAGGTGCGCTTCAGCGTGCTGGTGCTTGCTCTGGCACTGATAGGCTGTGGCCGTTGCGTGGAGTGCGCTTATGACGCTGGAGGCTCTGAGACCATCTGCGAATCGGAATTCGACTCTGTGGCGCAGTACGATATTGCAGTTGACAATGCGGAGGCAGGTGGTGCCACCTGCACCGCATCAGGCGGAGGGTTCTAATCTTCTTTTCCGCAGAAGACCCCATGAAGGATCTCCACACTTTCCCAACCGAACCTCGGCAACTGTGGCTCGGTCATCATCAGCAACAGCACTTCATTTTTGAGCACTTCTGTGCGCAGATCGAGGTCTTTTACAGCCATGTTATTGAACACGTCACCCGGGTGCGCCTCACGGAAATAGTACCAGAACCCACCGTGGCGGCAGAGGCGGTCGCGGAAACCGTTGCCGAACAGATTCCAATAATAGCTGTCGGCAATGGCGAGCACCGTGGGGGCATGTCCCTGCTCCATATATAGAGGAACACAATAGGCCATGGTGTCGCGCTTCAGGTCGAAGAGCACATTCATGCCACGTTCAATGTCGTTGTCGGTGCCACGCGGCTCGATGTCCAGTTCGATGCGCAGCGGGACGCTGTCCAAGGGTTTTCCAAGCAGATTGCCCAGTTCTTTGCCCAGTTGCACCTGTGCCAAAGTGGCCCCATACTCGCTCCAATGGATACCGCCCCGCGTGAATAGCGGATAGCGCGAAGTGTCGGCCATGGCATGGAAGTATGCCTTCAGGTCGATGTGGGCCACGCCCATCGAGTCGCACAGGTGCCGCATGTAGGCGTAGTTGGTCGTTGGGGCGAAATCGCGCTTCAAATAGTCGGGGAAAGCCTCGGGGAAAAAGCTGGCCTTGCCGGGAGCAAACACCAGTACGGCATGGGTTCCTTGAGCCAAGAGGGTGTCCTGCAGAGCTTTCCACAAGGTCATCTTCTCCAGAAGGAAATCCTTCCCTGCAAAATCGGTCCCGTAATAGGCGTTGATGTATTCGACATCCAAAAGCACATCGTTCTTGCCAACGACCACGGCATTGGCCTTGGCGATGTTGAAAAGGGAATAATAGACCTGATTGCGCACCCGGATGAGGTGACCTCGCATTCCAGTCCGTTCTTTGAGTTGACGCTCAAAACTATCCCCGAATTCTCCGGACAACAGACTGTCCATAGAGAAATGAGCAACGGGGGCGGAATCGGAGTGCCCGTGCAAAGGCCATTCGTCCATGACCCCCGATAGCTGCTGAACCCAAGGCAGCCAGAGGAGCATCATCAGCATCAGGAAAAGCATATTTTTCAACCCTTTCGCCATCAGAATCGGAAATAGATGAACGGGTTGAAACCATCGGCCACCACCATGGAGGCACACAGCACGAGCAGCAATGCAGACCCGACAGTGAGCAGTATGGCTTTCGTGTCCGTGGTGTGCTCGCTGACAATGAACCGCTCTTGCAAACGTTGCATGGCGGGTATGGCCCCAATCACGCAAATTGCAGCCGCCAGCGCAAGCATGGCCCAGAAGTCCAATGCAAAACCGGGCGTTTTCCAACCCTGCCCGAAATCCAACATCCGCGAAGCGAAGCCAATGGCATGGCCTGCATCATCGGCACGGAAAAGCACCCAGCCGAACAGGACAATGACGTAGGTGATGATGGTTGCAGGGATTTTTCCCACCTTCTTGAGAACGGAAACAAGGAAGAGCCTGTCGGCAACGAGAAACAGGCCATGATAGGCGCCCCAGAGCACGAACGTCCAAGCGGCACCGTGCCAGAGACCAGAAATGAGGAACACGGCCCATAGGTTGGCATAGAGCCGTGCGTTGCCCACGCGGTTGCCACCCAGCGGGATGTAGAGATAGTCGCGCATCCAGTTGCTGAGGGTGATGTGCCATCTGCGCCAGAAATCGGTGATGCTGGTGGCCGAATATGGGTTGTTGAAGTTCTCCGGGAACCGGAAACCCATCATCTGTCCCAGTCCTATCGCCATATCGGAATAGCCGGAGAAATCGAAATAGATCTGGAACGAATAGGCCACAATTCCGACCCAGGCCATGGAGAAGGACAGGTCGGAAACGGGAATGGAGAATACGCTGTCGGCCACGCTGCCCAGCACGTTGGCGACCCACACCTTGCGGGCCAGACCGACACAGAACCGGAAGAGACCGAGCAAACGGTTGTCCGCGGTCTCATACTGTTGACGGTCGGTGAGGCGGTCGGCAATCTCGCTGTAGCGCACGATGGGGCCCGCGATGAGCTGCGGGAAGAGCATGATGTAGAGCGCATAGTCGCGGAAACGCTGCAAGGGCCGCTTGCCACCACGATAGACATCGACTGCGTAGCTCAGTTTCTGAAAGGTGAAGAATGAGATGCCGATGGGCAGGGCCACCTCGGCCCATTGCGTGGGTGCGATGCCAAAGGAATGGAGCAGGCCGTTGAAGTTGTCAACAAGGAAATTGCTGTATTTGAAATAGCCGAGCATGCCCACGTTGAGCAGCACCGAGGCCCCGAGCCATTGCTTGCGGGCACTTCCCTCCCGCCCTGCCATCTTGCGCACAATAAAGAAATCGGCCAGCAGGGCCAACATCACTACGAACACGAATAGGGGCGCACCCCAAGCGTAGAACCCGATGCTGGCGATGAGGGCCGTCCAATTGCGGAAACGGACAGGCGTAAGTAGATAGGCCGCAAGGAATGCGGGCAGGAAATACAGTAGGAACAGTGTGCTGCTGAATACCATTTTAGCGGGCGCAAGCTATCAAAGTCGCTCGGATCTGTGGTAAGAAAAAAGGCCGCTCCTTCACTGGAACGGCCTTCTTCCTCATTACTCACAATATCAACGCAGAAACCACTTGGCCGCGAATTTGATGAAGTTGACCTTGCTCTTATCGTAGGGCGGGTATTTCTGCTTCACATCCCCGAAATAGCTGCGCACGAGCACTGGCTTTTTGTGGGAGAAGGTGTCGAAACCGAACTTGCCGTTGTAGCCCCCGATGCCGCTGTTGCCGATGCCACCGAAAGGCAGGTTGGGATGGCCGGCATGCACCATGCACTCGTTGACACAGATGGCCCCCGATGAGGTCTCGTTCTCGAAACGTCTGCGGAGCGAAGAATTGTTGGAGAAGAGGTAGAGCGCCAATGGCCGCTCGCCACGGTTGATGTGGGCAATGACCTCGTCCACATTGTCGTAGGTGAGCACGGGCATGATGGGGCCGAAGATCTCCTCCTGCATGGCGGGGTGGTCCAGGGTCACATTGTCGATGACGGTGGGGCTGATGTAGCGTGTGGTCGCATCGGTGATGCCGCCAGCGATCACATCGCCCGTCACCATTTTGGAGATGCGCTGGAAATGGCGATCGCTGATTATGCGGCCAAAGTCCTGACTCTGTTTCTGCGGCTCACCGAAGAACTCATGGATGTAATGCTTCACGCGGCCCAAGAACTTCTCTTTGATCTTGCGATTCACATACACATAGTCCGGTGCGATGCATGTCTGTCCGGCATTCACGAACTTGCCCCAGACGAGCCGCTTGGCAGCCACGTCCATGTTGATGTCCTCATCGACAATGCAGGGACTCTTGCCGCCCAGCTCCAGCGTTACGGGCGTGAGGTGCTTGGCAGCGGCCTGATAGACGATGCGGCCTATCTCGGTGCCGCCCGTGAAGAGCAGATAGTCGAACCGCTCCTTGAGCAGCTCGGTGGTGTCGGCCACTCCGCCCTCGATGCCGATGATGTAGCGCGATTCGTAGGTGTCGCGGATGAGGTCGGTGATGGCCTTGCTGCACGTGGGCGAGATCTCGGAGGGCTTCACAATGGACGTATTGCCTGCGCAGATAGCACCCAGCAATGGGCCGAAGAGGTTCTTGACCGGATAGTTCCACGGGGCGATGATGAGGGCCACGCCATAGGGCTCGGGGGTGATGTATGCCTTGCCGGGCTGAAAGAACAGCGGGGTGCTCACGCGCTCGGGGTCCATCCAATCGCTCAGGTTGCGGATGATGTGGTCTATCTCGGCCACGGTCACCTCTATCTCGGTGGCGTAGGCTTCGAGCTCGGGCTTGTTGAGGTCGGCCTTGAGGGCTGCGAGGAGCGCAGGCTCGTGCTTGCGGATGGCATTCTTAAGCTTCTTGAGCTGCTCCTTGCGGAACGCGAGGGGCTTGGTCGCCCCGGTGTTGAAATAGTCGCGCTGCGCCCTGACGATGGAGGCGAACTTGGCAACTGCGGGTTTTTCGAGAGTTTCTGTTTCCATGGGAAAAAGGAGTTTAATGTTTGAAGTTCAAGGTTTAAGGTTCAATGGGGCTGCCCGACCATTTGCAATTTGCAATTTTCAATTTTCAACCTTCAATTTCAGTACTTCACCCCCAACTTATTGTACAAGGCACTCATCACCCAAGCGGGGCCGATGAGGAAGAACTGGACGTCTTTGAAGAATGAGGGCTTCTTGCCTTCGACCTTATGGCCGATGAACTGGAATATCCAAGCGACCACGAACACGATGGCGGACAACATGAGCAGCGATGTCCTGTCCTGCAGGTACCAACAGGCCACCATGCCCAAGGCAGAGACGATGAGCATGCCCACCGCGATGGTGAAGGAGAGCGACAGATAGTAAGCGAACACCAGCAGGCTCACCACCATGGCCACATTGAGGGGCTGCCCGCCCAGAAAATCAAGCTCCACTCCGAGGTTGATGCCCCACAGCAGCCCGATGACGCTGAGGTAGATGAGCGGCACCATGATCCAGTGGATCAGCTGGTTAGTGGGGTTCTGATGGCTGGTCTTGTATTCGGTAAGCAGTGGTGCGATCTTGCTCATGGTGCAGCAGTGGGATTTTGGGAAGCGTAAAAATAGGGCAATTCGGGATATGAGCCTGCTTTAGAACAGCTCCTTCTGCCCGCTCTC
Source organism: Flavobacteriales bacterium (assembly GCA_021739625.1). Classification (GTDB taxonomy): domain Bacteria; phylum Bacteroidota; class Bacteroidia; order UBA10329; family UBA10329; genus UBA10329. The sequence goes on from JAIPBJ010000060.1 coordinate 6,122, forward strand.
GTGGCGCAGCAGCCATTGCTTGCGCCACAGTCCGCCCGCATAGCCCGTGAGGCTGCCATCGGCCCCGATGATGCGGTGGCAGGGGATGATGATGGCAATTGGGTTGCTGCCGTTGGCCGTGCCCACAGCGCGGGTCAGCTTCGCATTGCCCAGGCGAAGGGCCAGTTCACCATAAGCGGCCGTGCGACCGAAGGACACCTGCTGCAACATTTCCCACACCCGCTGCTGGAAGGCTGTGCCAACGGGTGCCAGCGGGAGGTCGAACTGCGTGAGGCTGCCTGAGAAATAGGCCTCCAACTGGCGGGCGCACTCGGCCACCAAGGGGTCTGTGGAGGCCTCTGTCACCACTGCATCATCATCAATGAACAACACCGAAGTGATGGCCGTGCCGTTGGAGGTGATACAGACGGGGCCGAGGGGGGAAAGAAGTTGAGGAGCAGGCAGTACCGTGGATCCCATCAGATGGTAGGCTTTGGCCTTGCCAAAGAACGGAATTGGGAATTGTCCGCAGAAATTTACCGGTCGGGTTGCAGATTCAAAGTACCGCATTGGCCGCAGAAGTTCCATTCAATTTAGATTTGCAATGTCACATAGCATTACCCACTTCCGTTCAAATCATTCTCCGAGCATGAAAAACAAGTTCAGAACCCTCGCGCTTATCGTCACCATTTCGGGCCTTGCGGCCTGCGACACCTCTGATGACGGGGCGACCTACAGTTGCAGCACGGACGGCTGCGTGGAAGATGCCAACGGCAGTTTTGCCAGCCTCGAAGACTGCCAGAGCGGCTGCAATCTTGGCGATGGGCTCACCGATGTTGATGGCAACACCTACACCACCATCATCATCGGAGATCAGGAATGGGTGCAGGCCAACCTCAATGTTGCCGCCTATCGCAATGGCGACCCCATTCCGCAGGTGCAGGACCTTGCCACTTGGCAGGATCTGACCACCGGGGCCTGGTGCTTCTATGAGAACAACACGGCCAACGGCCCCATCTATGGCCGGCTCTATAACTGGTATGCGGTGAACGACCCGCGCGGGCTGGCATGTGGCGAGTGACACGGAATGGGGTGTGCTCATCACGCATCTGGGAGGCCCTAACAATGCAGGTGGCGCTCTGAAAGCAAGCGGAACAGCACTCTGGGACGCCCCTAACGAAGGGGCCACCAACGCCAGTGGTTTTTCTGCGCTTCCGGCCGGAAAGCGCGATTCAAACCTGGATTTCGTCAAGGAGGGGGAATCCGGTAGCTGGTGGACCGCCACCGAGCACAGTGTTCCGTTTGCCAGAGAACGGGTGCTTACCTCTGGGTCTGATGACGCACTTGGCGGCTATTATGGCGACAAGAACAACGGCCATGCGGTGCGCTGCGTGAAGGATTGAATCCCCTCACTTTTTCAACAGCCGGAACGCATGGCTCCACCGGCCTTCCCTGAAACCGGGGATGCACCAGAGCATGCACAGCGGTTCGATGGCACGGGCGGCCTCGGCCAAGCCCATGTCCTCCACTTCGAATCCGAATCTCACGAGGATGGCCGACACCTCTGCGCGGGCCGCATCATTGTTGCCGCAGATGAACATGGATGGCATCCCTTCCGTGAAGGTGGGATTGACCATGTAGGCAGAGCCGATGCTGTTCCAAGCCTTCACGAAATGTGCGTTGGGGAAAGCGGCCTGCAACTGCTCCATCAGCGAGTCGTTCTGGAGGGTGAAATAGCGCAGCACCCCGTTGGTCGGTGCGCCATCAATGGGGTTCGTGGTGTCGATGACGGTCTTACCGCTCAGGTTGGTGGCTCCGGCCATTTCCAGCGCGCTCTTGGCGGCTGTGCCTTTCACGGCCAGCACGATGCTGTCCGCCCAAGCGGCCGTGGCGGCAAAGGTGCCCACCGTGGCATTCGCGTTCTGCCCCAGCCAAGCATCCAATTTGGAGGCATCGCGGGTACCGAGCATCACCTCATGTCCGTGTCTGAGAAAACCACTGCCGAGGGTTTTTGCGACAGCACCTGATCCGAGGATTCCGATTTTTTTCATGGGTACAAGGTTTGAGGTAGTTGGGAGCCAAATATCGTTACTTGATAGGTTTCCTAATGGAGATGCGAAGCACAGCGTATGCTCCATTGCAGGGTCTCAGATGCAATTAAGTGATTTGACCATGTGTTCTCTTGAGAATACATTGAAAATGAACCTAACCTAACCTGAGAACGACCTACATAGACTTGAGAACATCCTACACCAACTGGAGAATAAGCTATACCAGTTTGAGATTGACCTACATTATCGTAGCAAGAACCTACGACTGACTGAGACCGACCTACATCAACTTGAGAATGACCTACATTATCGTAGCAAGAACCTACGACTGTATGAGACTGACCTACTCCAAATTGAGAAAGCAATGAGAAAAAGGCTAGGTGCTTACGGGGGATGTAGCGAGGCGGGGTTCAGAGCTTCGCGAACTTGCGGCTTGCGCGGATGATGTGGTAGATGAACGAAATCGGCTTATAACGTGCTGGAACACTTGGCATGCCCAATCACGTTAATGTCTCCATTGGAATGAATTTTTGTAGGCAGTACCCTTCTATGTCTGCATCGGTTAATAGGGGTTTATCACAGTCCACTTGAAGTTCTCTTTCCAGAGCTTCTCTGTATTTGGCGTCTGCGGACATGATTTTCTCTGTATGCTTAATAAAGCCTTCAAAATCAGAGTTTATTTTGCATAGTTTATCTATCGTCTTAAAATCTAATTCTTTATAACTGGACGGAAACAAAAGCCTACTTTCATAAGGATTGGCTTTAAGTTCAATAATACCAATGCCGAAAGCAAGGCTCAAACGTTTCATCTCGTCATGTAAGCTTTCATTGAAGTAGAAAGCAACCAAGAAACCGTGATTCGCCCAACTTGAATTCGACACAGCCTGAAAGAAGGATTCTTTCAGTTCATAATCTGTATTTATCTCCTTCTTGATTTCATAAGAATTCAATTTAAAGGTGTCGTTACGATTTACAGTCCATTGCAGTGCTTGACTGCTTGAATTCTCCAATTTCAAGAAGGCAATTCCCACCATATCGGGATGAATCCACTTCTGATGTTTATCGCCTTTCGAGGAAGATCTCTCATGATAAACAGTTGCAGCATCTATGTTGTGACTTTTAAGGTAAGTGGCCAAAAGGCGATGCAAATCTCTTTCATGATATGTGTTCACATTTCTGGAGGTCTGAACAATAACCGTTTCAGTTGTTCCAGTCAAGACATCGATACCAATTGCCTGCTCATTTTTGGTTAAATAGTACCCGAAAACTCCTTTGGGCAATTTCATTCTTTTCACCCTTGAATCTGACTTTCTAATGAATTCTCCCAGCTGTGCAGAGACAGTGTTCTCAGGAGTATCATTATTTCTAAACTGCGGATAATATCCGTTCTCCATTATCTTTCTATATATCTCCAAGTAAGTGGATGGTTCTTGAAGGTCTTCTAGGCTTTTGAGTATTGCTTCTTTTATTGTCATCGCTGATTAGTTTAATTAAACGAACGAGTTCACTCACATATTCCTTCTATACTGCCCCCCCACCTCAAACAACGCATCGGTGATCTGCCCCAATGAACAAGCCTTGGTGACGGCCATCAGGGTGTCGAAGAGGTTGCCGTTCTGCACGGCCGTTTCCTGCAACTGGCGCAGCAAGGCAGGCGAGCGATGGACATTGGCGCGGTGCAGGTCGGCCAGCATGGCGATCTGGTACTGCTTCTCGTCCTCCGTGGCGCGGATCACCTCCTTGGGCAGGATGGTGGGCGAGCCTTTGCTGCTGAGGAAGGTGTTGACGCCTATGATGGGGAATTCGCCCGTGTGCTTGAGGGTCTCGTAATAGAGGCTCTCCTCCTGTATGCGGCTGCGCTGATACATGGTCTCCATGGCGCCCAGCACGCCCCCGCGCTCGGTGATGCGGTCGAACTCCGAGAGAACGGCCTCTTCCACCAGTTCGGTCAGCTCCTCGATGATGAAGGCGCCTTGCAGTGGGTTTTCGTTCTTGGCCAGTCCCAGTTCCTTGTTGATGATGAGCTGGATGGCCATGGCCCTGCGCACGCTCTCCTCGGTGGGCGTGGTGATGGCCTCATCGTAGGCGTTGGTGTGCAGCGAGTTGCAGTTGTCGTAGATGGCATACAAGGCCTGAAGCGTGGTGCGGATGTCGTTGAAGTCGATCTCCTGCGCGTGGAGGCTGCGGCCGCTGGTCTGGATGTGGTATTTGAGCATCTGGCTGCGCTCATCGGCACCATACTTCTGCTTCATGGCCTTGGCCCAGATGCGCCTCGCCACGCGGCCTATCACCGCATATTCGGGGTCGATGCCATTGCTGAAGAAGAAGCTGAGGTTGGGCCCGAAGGCGTTAATGTCCATGCCCCGGCTCAGGTAATACTCCACAAACGTGAAGCCGTTGGAAAGCGTGAAGGCCAACTGCGAGATGGGGTTGGCGCCAGCCTCGGCAATGTGATAGCCGCTGATACTGACCGAATAGAAGTTGCGCACCTTACGGGTGATGAAATACTCCTGCACATCGCCCATCAGCCTGAGCGCGAACTCTGTGCTGAAGATGCAGGTGTTCTGCGCCTGGTCCTCTTTCAGGATGTCGGCCTGCACCGTGCCGCGCACTTTGCTCAGTGCATCGGCCTTGATCTTTTCATAAACATTTGTAGGAAGGACTTCATCGCCCGTCAGACCAAGAAGCATCAGCCCGAGGCCGTTGTTTCCTTCGGGAAGCTCGCCCTGATACGCTGGCCTTGCGATGCCTTTGCTGTCGAATTTCTCCTTTTTCTTTTTCTCTACTTCTTTCTCAAGTCCGTTCTCCTTGATGTATTTCTCACACTCCTGATCGATGGCCGCGTTCATGAAAAAGCCGAGCAGCATGGGCGCAGGGCCGTTGATGGTCATGCTCACGGAGGTCATCGGGTGCGTGAGGTCGAAGCCGGAGTATAGTTTTTTGGCATCGTCAAGGCAGCAGATGCTCACGCCCGAGTTGCCCACCTTGCCATAGATGTCAGGGCGCAGATGCGGGTCGTGGCCGTAGAGCGTCACACTGTCGAAGGCCGTGCTGAGGCGTTTGGCAGGCAATCCTTTCGACACATAATGGAAGCGCCTGTTGGTGCGCTCCGGGCCGCCTTCGCCCGCGAACATCCTTGCGGGATCCTCGCCTTCACGTTTGAACGGGTAGATACCTGCCGTGTAGGGGAAACTGCCCGGCACGTTCTCCTGCAACAGCCACCGCAATTGATCGCCCCAACTGCGGAACTTCGGAGTGGCGACCTTCGGGATCTGCAGGTGCGAGAGCGACTCGGTGTGGGTCTTCACCTTTATCTCCTTATCGCGCACCTTGAAGATGTAGAACTCGTCCTTGTAGCGCTGCGCCTCCTTGGGCCATGTCTCGATCAGCAGCCAGTTCTTGGGGTCGAGGTCGAGTTTCGCACGGTCGAACTCTGCAAGGAGCACCTTTTTGATGTCATCACCTGCAACCGTTTCTATCGAACGATGAAGTGAATAGAGTCTGTCTGCCACCTCGGCCTGCTGGGCAACCCATTTGTCGTAGCTGCGGTTGTTCTCCGAAATCTCTGAGAGATAACGCGTACGGCTTGGCGGGATGATGTAGATCTTCTCACTCATCTCGCCCGTCAGCGCGAAGGTGCTGCGCAGGTCGGTACCGGTCTTCTGCGCCACTTTATCCATGATGGCCTTGTAGAGCGTATTGGTGCCCGGGTCGTTGAACTGGCTGGCGATGGTGCCGAACACGGGGATGTCCTCGTCCTTGGCCTCCCAAAGCTGGTGGTTGCGCTTGTACTGCTTCTTCACATCGCGGATGGCATCCAACGCGCCCCGCTTGTCAAACTTGTTGATGGCCACGATGTCGGCAAAGTCGAGCATGTCGATCTTCTCCAACTGCGTGGCGGCCCCGAACTCAGGCGTCATCACATAGAGGCTCACATCGCTGTGGTCGAGAATCTCGGTATCGCTCTGGCCGATGCCCGATGTTTCGAGGATAATGAGGTCATATTGCGCGGCCTTGAGGATGTCAACCGCCTCCTGCACGTGCTTGCTCAGCGCGAGATTGCTCTGCCGTGTGGCGAGCGAACGCATGTAAACACGCGGGTTGCGGATGGCGTTCATCCGGATCCTGTCCCCCAGCAGCGCACCGCCCGTCTTCCGTTTCGATGGATCGACAGAGACAATGGCGAGGGTCTTCTCTGGGAAATCAAGCAGGAACCTGCGCACCAACTCATCCACTAATGATGACTTGCCTGCACCGCCTGTGCCTGTGATTCCCAATACTGGACTTTTTGAAGTGGCAGATACTTCCCGCACCTTTTCCAGTGCCTTGCCACTCAGCTCTGGGCTGTTCTCCGCCACCGAAATGAGCCGCGCAATGGTCGGCCAATCCTTCGATGCCAGTTGCTTCACATCGACCGTAGCATCGGTGCCTAATGCGAAATCACATTGCTGCACCATATCATTTATCATCCCTTGCAGCCCCATCGCCCGACCATCGTCCGGGTGATAGATGCGTGTGATGCCATAGCCTTGCAGTTCCTCGATCTCCGAAGGGAGAATCGTTCCGCCACCACCACCGAATATCTTGATGTGGCCCGCGCCTTTCTCCTTCAGCAGGTCGTGCATGTACTTGAAATACTCCGTGTGCCCGCCCTGATAGCTCGTCATCGCAATAGCATGGGCATCCTCCTGAATGGCGCAGTTCACCACGTCCACCACGCTGCGGTCGTGGCCCAAGTGGATTACTTCAACCCCTGTGCTCTGGATGATCCTGCGCATGATGTTGATGGCCGCATCGTGCCCATCGAACAGGCTGGCTGCGGTGACAATGCGGATCTTGTGCTTAGGGACGTAGGGCGTGGCCTCTTCCATGATTTTCTGTTCTGGCGGGCGAAGATAAGCCTTCGGTGACGGGCTTGCGTTGAAGAGAGCCGACCATTACCTTCGCCTCCAATGAAAAAAATCCTCCTCGCCCTTCTGCTTCTTGTACTTGTCTTGGTGGCAGTTGTTGCCTTCCGCACACTCACCTTCGAGAGCAAGCAGATGCAGGTGGAACCTGTTTCGCATCTGCCGATAGGCGATGAGGTCATTGAGCGGTTTCGCCAATCGCTGATGATCCGCACCATCTCACATCAGGATCCTGCGCAAATGGACAGCTCGGAGTTCTTTCGTTTCCATCAATTTCTGAAGACCAACTACCCGTTGTGCGATTCGCTGTTGGAGAAGACGGTGATCAATAAACTGAGCCTCGTTTACAAATGGCAGGGCAGCGACCCTTCACTGAAACCCGCGCTCTTCATGGCGCATCAGGATGTAGTGCCCATCGATCCGACCACGGCCGACCAATGGGAGCAGCCGCCTTTCGATGGCATTATAGCTGATGGATTCGTCCACGGGCGTGGCTCCATTGACGTCAAGGAGATCATTCTCGGACTGATGGAATCGGCTGAGTATCATCTGGCCAAGGGATTCCAGCCCAAGCGTACCATCTACTTCGCCTTTGGGCACGATGAGGAGTTGGGTGGAATGAACGGGGCTGCCAAGATCGCAGCGCACTTCAAGGAGCAGGGCATCCGATTCACCTTCTCGGTGGATGAGGGCGGTGCGGTGCTTCACGGTGTTGTCCCTGCCGTGGACAGGCCGGTAGCCGTGATCGGAATTGCGGAGAAAGGCTACGTCAGCTTCAAGCTGGAGGCACATGACCATGGTGGGCATTCGTCCATGCCGCCCAAAAGCACCAGTATCGGCAGGCTGGCCCAAGCGGTGCTCAATCTGGAGCTGAACCCATTCCCTGTGAAGTTTGAAGGCGTGACCAAGATGCTGTTCGACCACATCGGCCCGGAGATGGAGTTTCCGATGAACATGATCATCGCCAATCAGTGGCTGTTCGGTTTTCTGGTAGAGGCCGAAATGGACAAGAAGAACTCTACCCGCGCCACGCTGCACACCACCACGGCTGTCACTATGTTCAACAGCGGAACGAAGGAGAATGTCATCTCTGGCAATGCCTCGGCCATGGTGAATCACCGCGTGCTGCCCGGGACCACCATCTCCCAAGTGCGCGAACGCGACAGCCTGACCATTGCCGACAGCAGTATCCTCATTTCCCCATCGAACAAGGACGATATGATTGAGGCATCACCCGTGGCCGATGTACACAGCGACAGCTACCAGTTGATGCAGCGCACCTTCCACGAGATTTTTCCTGATGCTGCGGTGGCACCATTTCTCATGATAGCCAGCACCGACCAGAAACATTACGTGGACATCGTGGATGACCAATACCGCATTCAGCCCACACGCCTCAACGATGCCGACCTGTCGCGCATACATGGCATCTCTGAGCGGCTTTCGGTGGAGAATTACCGCGAGGTGGTCAACTTCTACATCCGACTGCTGGAGCAGACCGGCCATGAATGACGGAGAATGGACACCTGACACTGACGTGCACGTTCAAGGTCTGATGTTCGTCCAGCCTCATCGGTGTAGCTACTTTTGACGGAAATCAACTGACTGCCATGCGTTCTTTTCTTCTTTCCTCCGCGCTGATCGCTTGCGGGCTCTGCCATTTTTCATCCTTGATTGCGCAACGCGTGACGCACGGCCCTGTCGTGGGTGCGGCCACCCCGAACGGGGCGCGGGTCTATGTGCGCACCTCGCAAGCCACTGCATTCGATCTGCAGTTGTCATTGGATGACCAGTTCACCAGTCCGCTCACTTTCAATGGCGTGACCGTGGCCGAGCGCGATACCAGCATCATCATAGATGTGAACGGTCTGGAGCCATTCACCGAATACTATTACCGCGTGATGATCAACGGTCAGGCCGATTCGCTGCAAGGCCATTTCCGCACATTTCCCGCACATGGCGAGCGTGGCGACTATGTCTGGACCGTGTTGAGCTGTCAGGAACTCGGTACCTACAACGCTTTCAACGCTTTGGTGGAACAGGCCCCCGACCTTGTGATCCACACTGGCGACTGGACCTATCCTGACTATCAGATGCCATTCGACTGGCGCATGAACTGGCAGACCCTTCAACGCTCTTACAGAAGACGTTATTCTGAAGAGGAACCCAACATGCCGAGGCTTATCCGTAGCACGGTGTTCGATTATGTTGTGGACAATCATGATGGCATCTGGGCTCGCACCAACAACCACTTTCCCCATTTTGTGGTCAATGATGATAGCACAGCAAGCAACAGCATCGATGTATGGCCTACACCGGAAGGAGCATTTGAGAATATGATGGCAGCTTACAAGGAATACTTTCCTCACTACCCGCTCGCAGACGAGGAAGTGGGCATGTATCACAGTTACAGATATGGAAATGCCGAGGTGTTCTTCGTGGATGTGCGCAACTGCGGCAATCACCTCGACAGCACATTCAGATATGAGGCCAGCGAGGACCGCTGGTATTTCGACCCGAGACCGGGCCAGACCCTCCTCGGGGCGCAGCAGCTCCAATGGCTCAAGGACGGGCTGGCACAGAGCACTGCAGATTGGAAATTCATCGTGAGCGGTGTGATGTTCAACAAACAGTTCCGTAAGGTGATCAACGTGGGCATGGGCCTGCAGAGCTTCATCTTCGACCTCGGTGACGAAACTGGAACAGGATTCAAATTGGCACATTCGCTATGCAGCAATTGGGCAGGCTATCCCATGGAACAGGAAGGTGTGCTCGATTTCATTGCCGACAACAGCATCAAGGATGTCATAGTGCTTAGCGGACATGTCCATACAAACGTGATGGATGATGGCCGCAATGCAGGACTTCCAGAACTGAACACCGGCCCTGTGGCCGGATTTGGCCCAGAACTCACCTACCACATAGACTCTGTGATGCAGCTCCTTGGCATGGGCACTGTGAAGGATTCGCTTTGGAACGGTGGCGGACAGGGTGTGAACAACATGAATTTCAAAAGCGGGTTCGGCAAGATCGAGATCTTCCGCAACGATTCTGTGCGCCTGTGCATCATTGACGAGGACAACGTCATTGTCGACTGCATGACCCTGCCGCACAGTTCACAGCCTTCCTTTGTGCCATTGCATGCCGAGAGAGCGGTCTGTGTGTTGGAAGATGTCTATCCCAATCCCACCGATGGCACGCTCAATCTGCGTTTCTGTGCCGACTACTCCCCCACTCCAAGTGACCGCTACTGTATCCTTGATGTGGCCGGCCGTTCGTTCCATCCCTTCGAAGGATACGTTGGAGGGGAGATAGACACGCGCCATCTGTCGGCAGGGAATTATCTGCTGATCTACGATTATGGGGATGATGTGCAGACCGTGAGATTTGTGGTCTCGAATTAACTTTCAGTATGTTCCATTTTAAATGGACAGAACCGTTCATCCCTATTCATCATGAATTATCGGACATTCATCGGGCGCAAGGATCAATAGAGAGAAAATGGGTCGATAGTTCGCGAAAACAGGCTATCATCGCTAACCTTTGAGACCATCTGCAAGTAGAAGCAGGTGTATTTTCAAAGAGATGGAGCCATGAGAATGAACCTTACCCTCCTAATAGCAGCGATTGTTTTTTTTAACGTTTCAGATGCCATCGCTCAAGGCGTGGGAATCGGAAGCACCACCTTCACCCCGTCCAGTGATGCGCTGCTTGAACTCCGCTCCACATCATCTGGCTTCCTCATGCCACGCATGACAGAAGAGCAGCGCGAAGCGATTGCAGCACCTACCGATGGACTTTTGGTGTATCAGACCAACGGAGTTGCCGGCTTCTATTTTTTCAATGGAGTTGTGTGGGGTCCATTCGGTGTGGATGACATGGGCAACCACAGTGCGAGTCAGGAGTTGGTCATGAATGGGAACACGATCGCCAACACTTCTGGTGGGGACGGTATCCGTATCACAGATGCGGGCAATGTGGGCATAGGTCCGAGCGCAGGCCCACCAACGTCCAAACTGGATGTGATTGCTGGTAACATTCAGGTGTCGTCCTCCAGCGGAACGGCCTATGGGGTACGATTTCAGAATCCGGCCGGAACGTTCTTCACCACTGTCAAAGCAGGTGCGCAAACGGCCAATCTCACTTATACGCTACCGGTCTCGGCACCGACTGCCGGCCAAGTGCTTTCTTCCGATGCCAGTGGCAACATGAGCTGGAGCAGTGGTACCGGATGGAGCCTCACTGGCAATGGCGGCACCAATCCCGCCATCAATTTCATCGGAACGACCGACAATCAGCCATTCAGGGTCAGAGTGAACAATCAACTGTCTGGAAACATCACCTCGGGCGGTGGCGTGACGCTTGGCTATCAGGCAGGGGCTGTCAATACCAATGCCGATATCACTGCGGTAGGATATCAAGCACTGCAGTCCAACACATCCGGGGATCACAACACAGCTGTGGGCTATGTGGCCATGCAGGCCAATACCACAGGTTCTCACAACAGTGCCTTTGGCAAGAATGCGCTGGAGGACAACACAACGGGTGACAACAACACAGCCATAGGTGAACATACCATGGAAAAGAATACTACCGGCTCGGATAACATGGCCGTTGGTCGCAGCGCTTTGAAGAAGGGAACCACAGGAAGCGAAAATGCAGCGGCCGGTGCCGATGCCTTTGAAGACCTGACCACAGGAAGCGGAAACAGCGCGCTGGGATATGAAGCAGGGGATGGCGTGATCACTGGGTCGAACAACACCTTTGTTGGCGCAGGGGCCAAAACATCAAACGGCAGTATCTCAAAGGCGGTGGCCATTGGCTACAATGCATCGGTGAGCACCAGCAGCAGCATGATCCTTGGCGGTACAGGGGCAGATGCGGTGAACGTGGGCATCAACTTGACCAACCCGACCCAGAAATTGCAGGTGAACGATGGGAACATCAGACTCTCGCGCACGGGTGGAACCGCAGGTGAAATGCAGTTCCAAGGAACCTCGACCGGTATCACCACCTTCAAGGCGGGTGCGCAGGGCGCGACCAATGTCAACTATACCCTTCCGACCGCAGCGGCAAGTTCCAACGGTGCCGTGCTTACCTCTACCACTGCCGGGGTGATGAGTTGGGACGCCTTCCTGAAGCCAACAACCGTTATCGCCACGGCAAACACGTCCATAAACCCGGCCAGCTATACTGCTGGGACCGTATCCGGAATGTCCATCGCATCAGTCCCTGTGGGCACCTACCTCGTGACATTCAATGCCGACATTGCCAGAAACGGCAGCACGGCCTGCCAATGTGTGGTGCGGGCCGGAGCCACCGATATGACCGACACCGAGCGTATGTTTGAGATTCCTGCTGCCACCTCAGAGTTCACGCTGGTGGGCAAGATTACGCTCGCGTCCACCGAAACTGTAGAAATAAGGTGTAAGAAGACCTCTGGTGGCGCTGGATTCACGCTCGGCAAACGGCTGCTCTCCATTCAGAGCACCAACTGAGAAAGCTTCCTTCAAAGTTGTTCGGGCCGTACACCTATCGCGGTACTTTTGCAACCCGATGGAAATAGGCCGCTCCAATACACTCGAACTGCTGCGCATTACCAGTGTCGGGGCATTTTTGGGCGATGCCGAGGGCAACGATGTGCTGCTGCCCACCAAGTGGATTCCAGAAGGTGCTGCGATAGGCGACCATCTTGAAGTGTTCGTTTACACTGATTCGGAGGACCGCCCCATTGCCACCACCCTTACACCGAACGCCTGCGTCAACGAGTTCGGTTTCATGCGCGTCAATCAGGTGAACGATGTGGGCGCATTCCTTGACTGGGGCATTGAGAAGGACCTGTTCGTCCCGTTCAGGGAACAGCGGTTGAAAATGGAGGAAGGACGCAGTTATGTGGTCTATCTATATTTCGATATTGCCACAGGCCGCGTGGCCGCATCCAACCGCACTGCCCGTTTTCTCGACAACGAGACACTTACGGTGAACGAGGGTGATGCGGTGGACCTGCTGGTATTTGCACGTACAGATCTGGGCTACAAGGTGATTGTCAACAACATTCACTCGGGAATCATATACGGCAATGAGTCCATACGCCCGCTCAATGTGGGCGAGAAGCACAGCGGATATGTGCGCAAGGTGCGCGAGGACAACAAGCTCGACATCAGTCTGCAGCCCATAGGCTATGCGGCCGTGGAACCAAACAGCCAGCACGTACTTGACCTACTGAAGGCCAACAAGGGCTTCCTTCCATATACCGACCGCACTGACCCGGACATCATTCGTGACAGGCTGGGCATGAGCAAAAAAGTCTTCAAGAAGGCAGTGGGACTGCTCTATCGCGAAAGGCGCATTCTTATCGAAGACACAGGTCTGAGGCTGGTTAAATGAGTCTCAGCGGGTCATTTCCAGAAATCCCGGATGCTCGTGTTAACACCTCAATATCAGCGCAGTGAAAGCCGCCTATCAAAAGCGTACCTTCGCGCAAACTAATATCACTGAATGAAATTTTCTGAATTGAGCCTTCACGCTGACCTGATGGAAGCGTTGAACGCCATGGGCTTCGAAGAGGCCACCCCGATCCAAGAGCAGTCCATACCCGATCTGATACATGGCCGCGACATCATAGGATGTGCGCAGACCGGCACCGGCAAGACCGCAGCATTCCTCATCCCGCTCATCGAGCGTATCCTCAAAGGCGACCGCAACGGGGTAAAGGGCATCATCATTGCCCCTACCCGCGAGCTGGCGGTGCAGATCGACCGCCAGATGGAAGGACTGTCTTATTTCTGCGGCATCAGTTCCATTGCCATCTATGGCGGAAAGGACGGGCTTTCGTGGGAGCAGGAAAAGACAGCGCTCAGCTCCGAAGGTGCCGATGTGATCATCTGCACCCCGGGCCGACTGATCGCCCACTTGGGTTTCAGCTATGTGAATTTCAGCCATGTGGAATGTGTGATACTCGATGAGGCCGACCGCATGCTGGACATGGGTTTTCATGATGACATCATCAAGATCGTTGAGACCGTGCGCCCCGACCGCCAGACCATGATGTTCTCGGCCACCATGCCTCCCAAGATCCGTACACTGGCCGAAAAGCTGTTGCGCAACCCCATTAACGTGTCCATTTCCATCTCGAAGCCGTCTGAGAACATCAAGCAGGAGGCCTACATGGTCTATGACCCGCAGAAGGAGATTCTGATCGAACGGCTTTTGGAAGGTCAGGACATTCAGAGCTGCATCGTTTTCGTCAGCACCAAGAAGAACGTGCGCAGCATTGCCCAAAGATTGAAACGGAAAGGCTGGAAGGCTGCGGCCATCAGTTCCGACCTTGAACAGAAGGAGCGTGAGGAGGTGCTGAGCGATTTCAGGAACCGCAAATACAACTTCATTGTGGCCACAGACATTCTCAGTCGAGGCATTGACATTGAGGATATTCAGGTGGTGGTGAACTATGAGGTTCCACGCGATCCTGAAGATTACGTTCACCGCATAGGACGTACT
>JAIPBJ010000061.1 GCA_021739625.1 Flavobacteriales bacterium
CTCAACTTGTCCAGCAACTGGTTGAGTTGTACCAGTTCTGCATCATTCAGACTGCCAAAGCTCTCATGCATCAGTTCCTGTTCAACATCGATCTGATGCAACAGCTGCAGGCCGGGCTCTGAAATTCGGATCTCCACAAGTCTGCGGTCGCGAGGGCACTGTGTTCGAACGACCAGATCCTTCTTCAACAGCCTGTCTACGATGCGCGATGCATCGCTCATCCTGTCAATCATCCGGTCGCGGATGCATGAGGTGCTCAATGGATCGGGCTCACTGCCTCTCAGAATCCGCAGCACATTGTACTGCTGCTGCGTGAGACCGTACGGCCTCATGAATTCCCGGAAGCGGTCGTTCGCCCACCCGTTGGTGAACATGATGTTCACCATGGCCTTCTGCCGTTCGTTGCTGAATGGCTTTCCCTGCTTTATCTCGTCCTCCAGCTTCATGATCCGTGTGTCAAAAATACCATCGTGCATCATTGCGCGCGGGCCTGCATCATTTCATTGTAGGTGCGGTAATCGAGCTTCTCAGAACCGGTGATTGTAAAAAGCTCTGCTCCTGTGGTATCGAGCCGGTAGCTTGCCGCACCGGAAACACGGAAAAAGTCGCCCTGCTCCAACTTCTGACCGTCAATGACTACCGAACCGCTGAGGATGAAGTGTGAATGAAATTCCTTGTCCTTTGCAGAAATGCTGTGCTCCCCATCCATGAAGCGATGCCGATGCACGCCAAGTGGTCGGCTGTCCATGGGAATGCGTTTGGTGGTGCCCACATATTCCAATGTCTCGCCACAGGCGCTCTTCTCCCAAGTGAAGGTGCTGGCAGTATAATCGTTGTAGGTCGCAGACTTGCTGAGCGTGCGATCCAGCCCCGGGTCGAACCATATCTGGAATATCTCCGAGCCCTTGTACATGCGCTCGGCATGGGTGATGCCACTGCCTGCCCGAATGATCTGCACATCACCCTCGTGCAATTCTTTCCATCCACGCAATTGACTGTCGAAATGGTGGATGCGGCCCTTGAGCACAAATGACATTATCTCGAATCCCTTGTGCGGATGCTCACCGATCACGCTGTCGGTCTTGGCCCACGCGAACGCCCAGTAGAAAAGATTGCTGTAAGGGCGCAATCTGCCGTTGTCCTGCGGAAAACCGATGGGTTTCCTTTCCAGTATGCGCCCACCGTCAAATGCGCCTTGCGCCTGTTCTTCCTTTCTGAGAATAAGTAGTTCCATGTTGACCCCAAAGGTACTGATGTCTCAACATCAATAAGCATCATGGCCCAATCACATCAGTTCAAAGGAACTGCTATGATGAACGGGTCGAACACCTGCGCCACATAAAGGCTGTCGCCCACAATGAGGCCTGTGCTGGCTGCACTGAGAATGTGACCATTGTCAATGAACAGCGTGTCGGTTCGCTGACCGTCAAGACCCATGGCATACACCGCGCAGGGCGATTTCTTCTCTACGTGGTCCTTATGTCGCAGGAATGCAAGAAAATCAAGATGCGCAACACCCACGAGCGTGCCCTCGTGAAAAGTGATGTTATCAGCCCCTTTGATGACGGGCATATCCCTGCGTTCGCTCAGACCTTCGGATGTGATATGATAGCTCAGCACCGACTTCTCCTGTGTGCCGGTCACAAACAGCCTGTCGTCCTTCACCCCCACCCCATTGGCGTAGGCCAACCGGTCTCCGACCTGATGCCACTGGTTCCCGTCATAATGAAGGACATAACTGCGCCTGAGCGACCATAGTTTTTCCCATGCCACATTCCCCTTGCCACTGTCATTGCTCACATAGATTCCGCCATTGTGGTCGGTACACACGTCATTGGGTGAGAACAGCAGCGGATGGGTAAGCATCTCACGGAAACGCAGCGTATCAGCTTCAAGCACGAACACAAGAATACTGTGAACATTGCGGACCCTGTCGTGGTTCACGGCATAGAGCAAAGTGCCATCGGATGCCGTGGCAATGTCAATGCCATGGGGCGACAGGGTCACATCGCGTGGCAGATCCTGCAGAACCAAATTGGTCTGAAGCCCGGTCGCAATGGTGTACGCTCGGAAACCGTTCTGCGACTGATCGTCCGTTCTGCGTTGGGCACAGGCAATGACGATGCGCGGGTGGCCGAGCGAGGTGTCGAGCGCGATGTCCTCTGGGCCGGGACCGGTAGGGATGATGCGGTAAGCCCCTTCAAAGGCCGCATATCTGCTGCATGCCCCGAACAGCATAACGACCAACAGTAGCAACAAGGGCCTCATAGCCATTTGAACATTTCGGTGATGGCCTGATGTATGTTGGCCTGCACCTCGCTTATGCTCGCCTCCATCATGTAGCAAGGTGCGGTGACGATGCGGTTTTCGGCATCTACTGCCAATTCACGCAGTGTACGCATCTCGGCCACTGCCCCGGTCTTTTCCATGCCTGCACTCACGGCCGCAATGTCATAAGGCGATGGTTCGGCAGTCGTGCCCACGGTCAGATGCGCTCGGGCGCCCTTGCCTTCAAGGGCCTTGGCTATGACGGTCGGGCCCATGCACAGCCCTACCAACGGTTTTCCGGCTGCGTGAAGCGCACTGATGATCCGTTTAACTTCAGGATCAATAGTTCCGTCAGGGCCGTTGAAGGCCCATGTGGTGAGGTTGGATGCCGCCCCAAAACCACCTGGAATGACCATGGCGTCCAGATCTTCCGCTGTCACTTCGGCAAGGACACGGATATTGCCACGGGCTATACGTGCGGCCTCAACGAGTACATTCCTCTGATCTGCCATCACTTCGCCAGTGCGATGGTCCGTCACGTGATGCTGTTGGATGTCCGGTGCCATGCAGATGGCCGTGCCTCCCGATCGGTCGATGGCCAACAGCGTGAACACCGCCTCATGGATCTCTGACCCGTCATAGACCCCACAACCAGAAAGAAGCACTCCTATTCTCTTGCCCATGGCTATTGAAATTTCGTTTGGTGCGGTGAATATAAATGGCCGCCAACAAACAGGGACTAACGAATGTGCAGAAGCATGGCGGCCCGCCTTCCAGCTTCATCTGCCAATTGTATGACCAGAGTTCCTTTTGCAACGGGAGGAAACTGGTGAACAGAGATAAGCCTGTTGCCCATTCCAACGGCTCCTTGGGCCAACAGCCTGCCGTCAGCATCAAAAAGTGTCCACTTGTGCGGATTCCCGCAATTCCAACGGACGGACTCCAATTGTCCGATACTGGAATACTCTGCCCTCAGTCCGAGGTCGGCATCCAATTCATCCATGCCCACAAACAGTGAAGGATTGACACGATAGAGAAGGCCGTCAGACAGCGGACTCTTCTCATCGGTCAGGTACAGCAAATCGTCCACGAAACAAATGGACTCTTTCTGAGTGAAACTTCCGAGCAACAGGTGCTGGACACTGCCTGAGAAGAAATCCGAACCTATGAAATCGGTGAACATCCAGATGCTGTTGGCATTGAGCAGCACCAGACGCTGGCCGTCATCCGAAATGGCCGCACCGGTCACTGCCATGATGTAGCTTCCTTGCCCTGTGGCAAAAGTGGCCTGCGGGAAGATAGTGTAGGTGCCTGGGGCGGCAGGAAGCCTGTAATGGCGTGTGATGCCGGCATGGGGCGATGAATTGTCCTTGCTGAAAAGGTGGAGCGTATCGTTCCAACATACCATCGCCTCCATGTCGAAATGGCGGTCTGGGGCATCTGGAGGAAACGCCAACTGATCGCCATAGCTGAAGAAGATGGTGTCCACGTTGACAGGAGCGGTCTCATCAAGCAGGTCGGCACTGAGACGATAGACGCGCAGGTCGGTGCGGGTGTTGGCATTGTTGCCGAAATCACCGATGTAGAGGTTTCCGGCCGCATCCTTGGTCAACTCCTCCCAATCCACGTTGTCGGGTTGCGCTGGCAGCACCTGAACCACCTGTCCAAGGGTATCGATGCGATAAAGCTCAGGATTGCTGCCACTGTCATTGTTGGACCAGAAGGTGCGGTCTCCATGATGGACAAGGCCCGAACTCTCATCAAGCACAGTGGGCAGGTCGGCCAATTGCTCGGTCACGAGCGTCTGCGACATCAATGCCGATGGAACTGAGAGTCCCATCACCAACATCCATGGTCGGAATCTACCCTTTGGACACGTCATGCAGTTTCAACTTTTGAATGTGGACACAGTCAGCAAATAGCACAAAAAAACCGCCCCCCGGATATCGGAGGGCGGTCATTGACAAAATCACTCGAAGATTACTCTGCAGCTGCTTCTACAGCAGTAGTGTCTGCCGCTACTTCTTCAACTACTTCTTCAACAGGAGCAGCTTCTTCTACCATTGGCTCCTCAGCAGGAGTTTCGGTAGCAGTGCTTCCGCAAGATGCGAGGAAGAAAGTTGAAGCGATGGCAACAACAGCGAAAAAGGATACTTTTTTCATTGTAAAAAGGGTGAAAGAGGTTAGGTTAGATTGCGGGTCAAATGTAAAACGAGGGAAGCGTGATTTTGGGAAAGATTAAGAAAACATGAAAAAATAATTCACAATTACAACTTGATGTAAATCAGCATATTAAAGTACAACAAACGGACTTATGAACCAAAATCAGGCTCAGAACCGATAATTGTATTTGAGACCGAACGCCACACCTGGCTTGAATCGGGTATATACCTGATCGGAAGCACCACTGGAGCGATAGACCAACACCCTGTCATCGTCTATGATATTGTCCACACTCAAGGTCAGACGCGAATTGCGTTTCTTGCCAAAACTGTGATAGGCGTTGAAGTTCAGGCTGTGGAACGGTACCGTGTACACATCAGGGTTTCGGCCCGAGGCGATAATGGTAAGCTGCTCACCCTGCACATTATAGGATATGGAGATGCTGGTCTGGGTCTCACGTATCTCATAGCTCAGCCCCGCATTGACCGTATAGGGTGATTGGCCGCCCATTGCACGTGTGCTTTTCAGGGTCTCTCCTTCGCGCAGGTTGTTGGTTCGGAGTTCGAACTCGGTCTGGCCGTTTCCGTCCACCACAACGCTGTTCAGATCAACGAACGACCACACCAAGGATGCGTTACCGTTGAACATGATGCCATGGTTGCGCGATTTCTTATCGGCCCAGTTCACAATGTCCTTGCGCAATTCGATCTCTGCCCCTGCCACTCTGGCCAATCCGCTATTGCGTGGAGTGATGTTGTTGGGAGCCGTAACGAACGACACCATTTCAATATGCCCTGTGAACTCCTTGTAGAATCCTGAAAGCGCGAATATCTCCTTGGGCGAGATGTACCACTCGTAGCGCAGGTCGAGGTTGTTGATCTTCGTCTGAGCGAGATTGATGTTGCCGATGAAGGTGCGCTTGGTGATGGGGTCATAGATCTCGGCTATGGATTTCTCCTTGAAGGTCGGTCGGGCAACGGTCTGATTGATTCCTGCGCGCAGGTTCATCTTATCGGTGACATTGAAGACCAGATTGAGCGAAGGCATGAAATTGAATTCATTCAGCGTGTTGGAATCATAATAGCGTGGGCCGCTCTGGTTCTGGCTCACACCCGTGTAGAACATGTCCACCTTCTCGATGCGTGCACCATAAACGATCTTGAGCACCTTGACCAAGGTCTGCTGCACCATCAGATAGCCACCAAAGACATTCTGACGGGCAGAGAAACTGTTCGATGCCTGATAGTTGCCAATTGTGTAGGTTCCATTGCGGTAGTTCTCGCTGGTGGGGTCGGCACTCCAATAGTTGTCCTCCTGCAACCACCAGTCGGGGTCCAACTCAATATCGTTGAGGTTGTTTCTTCTATGTTTATAGTTGAACACTTCGAACTCGCGCCATTTCATGTTGCCTGCCACACCGCCCTTCAATTCAAACCCCTTGGGAAGTGGCGCATTCACATCGATTTTGAACGATTCACCTATTTCACTGAGGTCGCGCCAAAAGCGGTCGATGCCTGCTCCGGATCCTGTGCTGAGTGTAGTGTCGCCACCTGTGACAGAGATCCGCGTTTCACGGAAATCCGGGTCATACACACCCGAGAAGGAAGTCGCATTGGCCCATGTGAGCTCCAATATGCCCAGCTTATGGGCACCATTGAGCACCACAGAACTCAACCTGCGCGATGAATAGGTGAGCACATCCTCGATCAATGTGGACACATTCTGATTGATATCCTCGTTCACACGCTTGGCAGCTGTGGTCTCACCGTTCTGAGAATGAAGGAAGGTGAGCGAAAAACTGTTTCCGCGTTTCTTGATGGATCCCGAGAGCAATCCGCTCCAAAGCACATTGTTCTTGCCCACCACGCCCTTTCTCGTGACCCAAGGCTCCAGTTCATTTACGCTCCTGTCGTTGTTCTTCAGAAAATCATTGGACTCGAACTCACTGTAGAACACATGCTCGTTGGCGTAGTTCAATACCACATTGTAGCCCAATGTGAGCCCACTCTCCTTGTTGAACTGATTGCCGTGATTGAAGGAAAACGAACCGTTCGGCACCGCTGTCTTGCTCTTGGTGGCCAATTGTGGGTTGAACGCACGGGTGATGTTCTCCAACTGCGGACTGACCAACGCCTCATCGGGCACTTTGATCCTGCCATCAATGGGCAAGGCGCGCGAACCGTCATCAACACCAAGCCAGTCCAAACTGCCTCCGTTATAGAGAATGAAATCGCTGTTGAAGTGCATGGATGGGATATAGGTCACGCCCAGTCCGATCTCGGTGGTCTTCTCCTCAGGGAATTTCTTGGTGACGATGTTGATGAGCCCACCTGTGAAATCGCCAAAGAGTTCGGGCGAGAAAGTCTTGTATACCGCCACATTCTCCAACATGGACGTAGGAAAGATGTCCATCTGAACCGAGTTCACATCGGGGTCGAGACCCGGAAGCGCCATGCCGTTGAGCGTGGTCACAGTATATCGGTCACCCAGCCCACGGACATACACGTATTTGCCATCCTGCACCGTTACGCCTGTGATCCGCTTCATGGCACCCGAAAGGTCGCTGTCGCCCACCTTTCTGAATGCCTGCGCTGAAAGTCCATCAGACACATTGGTGGCATTCTTGCGTTCCATGAGCACTGCGCTCTCAGAGTTCTTGCGCACCTCGGCCGTCACCACGACCACGTCCAACTGCGCAGTGGCCATCTCCAGCGTAGCATCGATCTTCGCCACTGCACCGGCCTTCACCTCCACATCCTTGAAAACCTGAGGCGCAAAGGAGATGTAGCTCACCTCGACCGTGTATTTCCCTACAGGTGCCGATATGGAGTAGTTTCCATCGAAGTCGGTGGTGGAACCCACCCCAGACAGTTCCACAATCCTCACCGAAGCCCCGATGAGCGGCCCTCCAAACTGCCCGTCAGCGATATTTCCACGTATGAAGCCCTTTTCCTGAGCCTGTGCATTGGAGAAAAGGAAAATTGAAAATAGAAGATGGAGAAGCGTGAGAGGTCTGAGATCTGAAATCTGAGATCTGAAATCTGAATTGGATGAGAACATCGTCCCGAAGAGGTTCATTGTGAGTGGTAAGGTCATTGTTTCTGAAAACACCGATGCCCCGCAGCCTTTTGAGCTGCGGGGCATGACTGTTCAACTAAAATACTTTGCTTCTGTTTTCAATTACAGTTGGCCGCGGGCCGAGGCAGCAGTCCAAGAGAAGATGGATGTGCTTACGGTGCTTCCTGTGCCGTTCGTATTGTATTTGGTCTCAGCCAACACTTGATCGGCAGCCTCCTCGGCAGTACATGCAGTAGAGCTGGTGTAAACATCAATTGGGCAGGTACCGATTGACTTGATATTGGTGAACACCAACAGGTCGGCCATAAGACGTGTGAAGGAGTCGGTGCCAGGAGCGCAAGTGGTTGCATCATACTTTGCGCGGACCTTGTTGACTGAACCACCCTTGGCAGAGTAATCAAAGGTCACGTTCTCAATAGTGCCTTGCGCCTTGTCTTTGAAATCGGTGGCCGCACCGTCCTGACCTTCTGATTTCACAAGACCGTTGCTGAGGGTGAAACGTCCTGTCGTGTGGGTAGAACCTTCTGTGCCATCAACCTCAAGACCCTTGTCGGTAGCGATTCCATCACCATGGATAACGATGAAGTTCTCGATGGTTCCGCTGTAATTCTGATCGAGATCGAGCCCGTCATCGCCTTGGTAATACACCAATGCATTGGAGATGTTCACGGTGCCACCGAAGCATTCGATACCATCATCAAGTGTGGCATAGATCTCAATGTTTTCGATAACAGTGCCCGAACCTACGCCACCAAGGGTAAGACCATTGAGTTCGTTGCCTTCACCTATGGAGATTCCTCCGTGACGTATGGAGACATACTTCAAAATGCCGGAGTTGTCTGCAGCATTGCTGCCACCGTAAAGTCCAACACCTGTGCCAGCCGGGATACCTTCCAGATTGCTCTCCACATCGCCTGCCTGAGCACTGATAGGTGCATGGCCAAGAATGGCCACACCACCCCATTTCTCATTCTCGGTGCGTGTAAGGTTGGTACCCACTTTTTCGCCCAGTTGGATGTTGTCAAGTATGGAGGTGAAGATGATCGGGGCATCTGCCGTACCTACTGCATTGATCACACCGCCGCGTGAAACGATCAACGCAGAAGCATTGGCCTCCTGACCCGTCTCAGCCTTTACGATGGTTCCGGCCTCGATGGTGAGTGTAATGCCGTTAGGAACTATCACGCGGCCGCTGATGACCCAGATACGATCATTGGTCCAAGTTTGATCGGCCGTGAGTTCACCGGTCACAACAGCTGCATCATAGCTGCATGACCCGTTGTCATTAGTGGCATCTGGATCGAAGTTCGCAGCATTTGGATCCATGCAACCTTCCTTGTCAGAACAGGATGGCATCACGGCCACCATGCAGGCAAATGCGGCTGCGGTAAAAAGTTTGAAGGGGGATGACTTCATGAGGTCAAAGTTTTTTGGTTAGTTGTTTTTGACGGCTGCAAACCAACACCCTTATTATTAAGATGGACTACCCTGATCCTTATGATTGGGTGACATTTATGTTAAGCGATCATTACCCTGTCGGCAATAAGGTTGGAACAACCATAGCCGTTGCAGAATCGTAATTTGCCGCCTCAAAATCGCCACATGAAAAAGACAGGGGCCGAACTGGCCGTTTTCGCATTGGAACAGATCGGAGTTAAGCACACCTTCGGAATCCCAGGGGTTCACAACACCGAGATTTATGATTCGCTCAACAGCAGTGAACTGATCACCCCGATGCTCGTGACCCACGAGGGCTGCGCGTCCTTTATGGCGGATGGTGTTTCGCGCACTTCGGACAGCATCGGCACCTTGGTCATTGTTCCTGCGGCCGGCACCAGCCATGCCATGAGCGGCATCGGTGAGGCATTTTTGGACGGTATCCCGATGCTCGTCATCAGCGGTGGAACGCGCACCGACAGTGGTCGTTCCTATCAGCTGCATCAGTTGGATCAGAGTAAGATGGTGCAGGCCGTCACCAAGGCGTTCTTCCTTGTGGACAAGTATGAGGATGTGATCCCTACCATCTATAAGGCATACGAGATCGCCACGGGAGGCGAACCAGGGCCTGTGTTCATCGAGATCCCCGTGAACCTGCAGCTCTTTCAGGGCGAGGTGAGCGGAATGCCTACCTACGAGCGTAAGCAGTTCCCGCCAAAGGTGGATGCTGCCAAGGTGAAACGCGCGGTGGACATGCTGCTGGCTGCCATGAATCCCGGCATCTATGTAGGCTGGGGCGCGGTGGACGCGGTGGAATACACCAAGCGCATTGCCGACATTCTCGTTGCACCTGTATCCACCACACTGCAAGGCAAGAGCGCGTTCCCTGCCGACCATGCGCTGCACACAAGCGTGAGCTTTGGCCCCACTGGCAAGCCATCGGCCCAGCGTGCCTTTGCCGATTGCGACTGCATGTTGGCGGTGGGTGTGCGTTTTTCTGAACTCGCCACGGGCAGCTACGGCATCCCCGAACCGAAGAACCTCATCCATATCGACATCAATCCCGATGTGTTCGACAAGAACTATAAGAGTGAACTTTCCATTGAAGGTGATGCGGCCATGTTGTTGATGGCCATTGCCGAGGAATTGGAGAGCCGCAAATTCGTTGCCCCGCGCGATGCCAATGCGCTTTCTGCCAAGATCAAGAAGGACAATGCCGACTATTACAACGAGTGGCTGCCGTCCAAAAAGGCCGATGTTGTTTCTCCCGGTCATTTCTTCAAGGCGCTGCGCGCCAAGGCCGAGCACGATGCCTTCATGGTGGTGGACGATGGTGCACACACCTTCCTTGCTGCCGAGCTGTTCGATGTCTATCACCCGCGCCATTTCATTTCTCCTACGGACTACAACGCCATGGGCTACTGCGTTCCGGCAGCCATCGGCACCAAGCTGACGCATCCCGACAAGCAGGTGCTGGCCATTGTGGGCGATGGTGCGTTCCTGATGACAGGCATGGAGCTGATCACCGCTGCGACCTATGGCATTGCGCCCATCGTGTTCGTGTTCCATGATGGCGAACTGGGGCAGATCAGCCAGTTGCAGGCCGTGCCGATGAACCGCAAGACCTGCACCGTTCTCGGTCAGCTCAATGTGGAGGGCGTTGCCATCGCCACTGGTGCACACTTCATCTCCATGCCCCACGATGCCAGTATCGATAGCGTGATTGAAGAGGCCATCCGTGTCTCCAAGGAAGGCAAGGTGGTTCTTGTGGATGTGCATATCGACTACAGCAAGAAGACCATGCTGACCAAAGGCGTGCTCAAGACCAACCTCAGTCGCTTCCCATTGGGCGAGAAGGTGAGGTTTATCGGAAGGGCGGTGAAAAGGCATGTGTTGGGTTAAGGTGAAGCAGAGAATCTGATGTTCATCAACTCATCCATCTGCATCTCCTATCAGGACTCATTCCTGAAAGAGAACGCCATCGCCTCGCTGCGGCCCATCGCCAGTGATGCCACGCTGCAAAGCCCCGACTACAAGGCTTACGTTTCTCCCGCACAGATCCGAAGGATGAGCACGGTGCTCAAAATGGGCGTGGCCGCTGGCGTGGAGGCTCTGAGGCAGGCAGGCGATGCAGAGGCCGATGCCATTATCGTAGGCACGGGGCTGGGCTGCATTCAGGACACCTTGAAATTCGTTGGGGCGATGTATGGAAGTGCCGAGGGAACGCAGTCGCCCACGGCTTTCATCCAGAGCACGCACAACAGCATCGCGGGCCAGTTGGCCCTGCTGCTGAGCAACCGCAATTACAACATGACCCACACGCAGGGCAACCTCTCGCTGGCCTGCGCCCTGCTGGATGCCCGCCTCCTTTTGGCAGAGGGCGATGCCCAACAGGTGCTGGTGGGCGCGGTTGACGAGATGACCGCAGACGAGCGGGCCATGATCAATGCCCTGGCCGAGAAGTTCAACTATACGCTGCCGATACTTGGCGAAGGCAGCGCATTTTTTCACCTCTCCTCAAAAAGGACGGAATGCACTTTGGCCGAGGTCGGAATGATCGAAATGGCGCATGATGGCAGTGCGCTCAAGATGACGCATCTGTTTCAGGATACAGACCTTGTCCTCACCAACAGCGCATCACAGGTCGGAGATTTGCAGAACATCCGATTCACAGACTACTGTGGGGAGTTCTTCACTGCGCCCGGCTTCGGGCTGTGGCTGGCCATTGAGCATCTGAAGGCTGACG
This sequence comes from Flavobacteriales bacterium, assembly GCA_021739625.1. Taxonomy (GTDB): domain Bacteria; phylum Bacteroidota; class Bacteroidia; order UBA10329; family UBA10329; genus UBA10329. The sequence continues at coordinate 11,693 of JAIPBJ010000061.1, forward strand.
CGGGTCTTCAGTCAGTGATGGTACATCACACCTTCGGCCCGCAGGAGATGATCATTCAAGTGAAAAAGGTCTGATGTTCAAGGTCGTTCCGCTTATCAAATGGAAGAGAATCTGATACCCATGGAATCGTGAACTACCGTTCCCTCAACGTCATTGCACTCCTTCTGGTACTCATCCTCATCCCTGCCGTGGTGCAGGGATTCGTTGGGGCATGGGTCTTCGTGCCGTTGGCCTTGGGCTATGTGACCGTGTTGGGATGGGGCGTGTTCGACATCGGTTCGCAGTTCTTTGTGCGTACCATCTGGAAGGGAGAAAAGGGCAAAGTATCGCTCACTTTTGACGATGGCCCCCACCCTGTTCATACTCCCGAGATTCTGGAAGTATTGAAAGAGGAAGGTGTGAAAGCGGCCTTTTTCTGCATCGGAAAGAAAGCAGAGGCGCACCCCGAACTTGTAAGACTGATCGTGGCCGAAGGGCATGTGGTGGGCAATCACACCTATCTGCACACACACCGTTTCGGAATGCTTCCAGTGGAGAAGGTGCGCGAAGAGATGCAGCGCGGCAAGGCTGTACTGAAAAACATCATCGGCAGGACACCGCGTATGTTCCGGCCTCCGTTCGGAGTGACAAACCCTAAAATTGCGAGGGCCGTGGCTGCTGAGAATGATGTCATCATCGGGTGGGACCTGCGCTCGCGCGATGGCGTGGCCCGTTCGGAGCAGCAGATCCTCGACCGCGTGATGCCCCGCCTCGACAAGGCCACACTGCTGCTCTTCCACGACACCAACCCGCATTCGCCAGAGGCCGTTCGCAAGGTCATCCATCGTCTGCGTGAGCGGGGAAAAGAGATTGTCTCCTTGGAAGAGCTGACAGGCATATCGCCCTACACGGACTGAATCGTCCCCGATTTCTTCCCTCTCAGGAAATACCGAACTTCGCGCCCTCAATTTTCAAGGCCCATGGGACTTTTTGATTTCTTCTCGAAGGAGAAAAAGGAGCGTTTGGACGAAGGTCTGGACAAGACCCGCGAGAGCGTCTTCTCCAAATTGGCGAAGGCCGTTGTCGGCAAGAGTTCGGTGGATGATGAGGTGCTCGACAACCTCGAAGAAGTGCTCGTAACGAGCGATGTGGGCGTGGAGACGACCCTCAAAGTCATCAAACGCATTGAGGAGCGCGTGGCCCGCGACAAATATGTGGGTACCGACCAGCTCAACCGCATCCTGCGCGAGGAGATCACCGCGCTTTTGCAGGAGAATGCAGGCGGGGCCAATGGCTCGGTGGTCATTCCCGAAGGCAAGAAACCCTACGTCATCATGGTGGTGGGCGTGAACGGTGTGGGCAAGACAACCACCATCGGCAAGCTGGCCCATCGTTTCAAATCATCGGGGCTGAACGTGGTGCTGGGCGCTGCGGACACCTTCCGCGCGGCAGCCGTGCAGCAGCTCATCCTCTGGGGCGAAAGGGTGGGCGTTCCCGTCATCAATCAAGGGATGAATGCCGACCCTGCTTCCGTGGCCTACGACACGCTCCAGAGCGCGGTGGCGAAGAACGCGGACGTGGTCATTATTGACACCGCTGGCCGATTGCACAACAAGGTGGGGCTGATGAATGAGCTGTCGAAGATCCGCAAGGTGATGGACCGCATCGTTCCGGGCGCACCGCACGAGATTCTGCTGGTGCTCGATGCTTCCACAGGTCAGAACGCCATTGAACAGGCAAAACAATTCACCTTGGCCACGGACGTCAACGCGCTTGCCCTCACCAAACTCGATGGCACGGCCAAGGGCGGGGTGGTCATCGGCATCTCGGACACGTTCAAGATTCCCGTCAAGTATATAGGTGTGGGCGAGAAGATGGACGACCTCCAGATATTCAACGGCAAAGAGTTCGTGGACAGTCTGTTCAAGTGAGTCTGTAGTACCATACAATTTTCAATTTCCGTATTCCCTATTTCCATTGAAAACCAAAACGCTCAAGAAGAACCGCATCAACGTCATCACGTTGGGCTGCTCCAAGAACATCTATGACAGCGAGGTGCTGCTGGGGCAGTTGAAGGGCAACGGGCTGGATGCCGAGCATGAGTCCACGGTGGACGATGCCAACATCGTGGTCATCAACACCTGCGGATTCATCGACAACGCCAAGCAGGAGAGCATCGACACCATTCTGAGATATGCTCAAGCGAAGGAGGACGGACTGGTTGAGAAGGTGTTCGTGACCGGCTGTCTCTCGGAGCGCTATAAACCCGATCTGGAGAAGGAGATTCCCAACGTGGATCAGTATTTCGGCACGCGCGATCTGCCGCGCCTGTTGAAAGCCCTTGGTGCAGATTACAAGCATGAGCTCGTGGGCGAGCGGCTGTTGACCACGCCATCGCACTACGCCTATTTCAAGGTCTCTGAAGGCTGCGACCGCCCATGTTCGTTCTGCGCCATACCATTGATGCGTGGCAAACACATTTCCACCCCTATCGAACAACTGGTGGAGAACGCCCGGCAGTTGGCCGCCAAGGGCGTGAAGGAACTGATGCTCATCGCGCAGGACAGCACCTATTATGGCATTGATATTTATGGAGAAAGAAGACTGGCCGACCTGCTTACCGAACTGTGCAAAGTGGACGGCATAGAATGGATCCGTCTGCACTATGCGTTCCCGACAGGGTTTCCTGAGGATGTGCTGGAGGTGATGGCCCGCGAACCGAAGGTCTGCAAGTATCTCGACATGCCTTTGCAGCACATTTCCGATGCCATGCTCAAATCCATGCGCAGAGGAACCACCAAGGAGAAGACCGACCGCCTGCTGCGCACCATCCGCGAGAAGGTGCCTGGCATTGCCATCCGCACTTCGCTCATCGTGGGCTATCCGGGCGAGACGAAACAGGACTTCGAGACCATGATGCAATGGGTGAAGGAGCAGCGTTTCGAGCGGCTGGGCGTTTTCACCTATTCGCATGAGGAGAACACGCACGCCCATCTGTTGGACGACAACGTCTCTCCGAAAGAGAAGAAACGCAGGGCCGAGGCCATCATGGAGGTGCAGCAGGAGATTTCCGAAGAACTGAATCAGGCCCGCGTGGGGCAGACGCTGCGTGTGATCATAGACCGTAAGGAAGGCGAATATTTCGTTGGAAGAACCGAATTCGACTCGCCCGAGGTGGACAACGAAGTGTTGGTGAAAGCCGAGGACAATTATATCCGTGTTGGGGATTTTGTGGATGTGGAAATTACCGGAGCTGAGTATTTCGACCTATATGGAACTGTAGTGAACTGACCCCACTTCCCTACCCCCTCGAACTACTTTTGCCCCATGCACCTCGTCATCGACATCGGAAACACGTTCGCCAAGGCGTTGGTATTCGATGCGCAAGGGCACATTGGCGAACCAATGACCGGCCCGTCTGAAAGTGGTTTTCTGCTCCGACTTCTGGAGAGAAGTGACGTGCAGTCGATCGCTGTGGCCTCTGTCATCAAACTCGATGACGCAGTCCTCTCGGTCATTCGCAACAAGAAAGTGCTTCTGGTGGACCGACACACACCGATGCCCATCGTCAGCAATTATTCAAGTCCCAGGACATTGGGCATTGACCGTATATGCGCAGCCATCGGTGCACGGACACATTTCCCATCGAATCCTGTGCTGACCATGGACATGGGCACCTGCATCACTTATGATCTGGTGAATGCGGCTGGAGAATATCTGGGCGGAGGCATATCTCCGGGGCTGCGGATGCGGTTCCGTGCCCTGTCAGAGTTCACCAGCAAATTGCCTCAGTTGGAGCCGGAACCGCACGCCACCCTGATTGGCACCGATACCGCCTCATCTATCAGAAGCGGGGTGCAGCACGGCATCCGGCTGGAAGTGGACGGCATTGTTGGCAGTTATTCCGAGCAATTTCCCGACCTCATGACGGTAGGTACAGGAGGTGATTTTCCATTCTTTGCAAGTGCATTCAAAAGACCCATCTTTGCAGACCCTATTCTTGTCCTTCGGGGATTACATGAGATTCTTCTTCATAACTCTTAGACATCCTGCGTTTCTGCTGATGTCATTGCTTCTCGTTGGACAGGCCCAAGGTCTTCTTGCGCAGCCCGTGACCAACTCTCCTTATGCCCGCTTTGGCATTGGGAATCAGGTGGCCGGGGCCAATGTGCGCTCGACCGGGCTGGGCAATATGGGTGTGGCCATCCGCGAGGACAGTATCCCTTTCGTGGTCAACTTCATCAATCCGGCCTCCTACACCTCGCTCGGATTCACTTCTTTCGATGTGGGCGCATACGCCAGTGTTGGCACTTTGAGATCTGCCACGCAGCAGGAGAACGTGAACCGGTTCAACCTGTCCTATCTCACGCTGGGATTTCCCATCACCAAATGGTGGGGCGGTGCGTTCGGAATCAGGGAATACAGCAGCACCAAGTATTCTGTGACTGACATCAAGCAATACGCCAACTCGGACACCAGTTCTGGTGACATCCGCTACAAGTTCGAAGGCGAGGGCGGGCTGAATCAGGCCTTCATAGGAATCGGCCTGAAGCCTTTCAAGAACCTGTCGCTGGGCATCAATGTGTCGTACATGTTCGGAAAGCTGAACCATCTGCAACGGGTTGAATTCCCAGCAAGCGGACTGCTGCATGTGCGGACAGACAACGTCACGGATGTGAGCGGCATCTATCTCGACTATGGTTTGCAGTACACTGCCCGCATCAACGGCCGTCATGCCCTGGTGGCCGGAGGCACATTCGCACATCCGATGAAAGTGGGCGCATCGAGCAGCAGAATGGCAAGGACCTACATGCTGACCACTGTAGGGACGGATGCGTTCCGCGATACGGTGATGTTGGAGGAAAGCAGTGGTGGCAGCATCACCATGCCTTGGAAATATGGGCTCGGATTGACTTGGAAGATCGGTGGCAGATGGATGTTCGGAGCCGAATTCAACCAACAGCTCTGGAGCCAGTATGTGAACGCCAAAGGAACGTCCGACTCGCTTTCCGATTCATGGGGCCTTCGTGCGGGTGCCGAGTTCAAACCCGGTGGTGAGTTGCTTGGCAGAGGCTTCTTCAACTACTTCAAACGGATACAGTACCGCTTGGGAGGTTTCTATGGAATGAGCGAATACACCATCCGCGGCCAGCAGCTTTCGGAGTATGGCATGACTATTGGCTTCGGACTGCCGATGGCCAGAAGAAAAGCCGGAAACGACCTGTTCATCCAAAGCATGGTCAACCTATCGGTAGAATGGGGCCAACGGGGCACCATAACGAACAATCTGCTTTTGGAGGACTATTGGGTTTTCAGACTCGGATTCACACTTAACGACCGCTGGTTCATCAAACGGAAATACGATTGACAGACCATCATAAAATCAAGCTTACCATGTCACACTTCAGCAATTTGCAAGGAAAAGGAATCAGGAACATTGCCACCGCAGCTGTTGTGCTGCTGTCTGCCAGTGCAGCACAGGCACAGGAGGAGAAGTTCGGGGACGACCCCGACAAGTGCCGCGAGAGCATATCGCTCTATCGCGAATACTTCAAACAGAAGAACTATGACGATGCCCTACCGGGCTGGCGCTGGGCATTTCTGAACTGCCCTGCCGGCAGTAAGAACATCGTGATCAACGGCCCCACCCTCATAGGACACTTCATTGAGAAACACAAGGACGATGCGGTTAAGATGCAGGCCTACGTGGACACCTTGATGATGGTCTATGACAAGCGCATTGAGCTATATCCGGGAGACGCAGCATACACCCTTGGACGCAAAGGCATGGATCAGTATCAATATGCGGGCGAGGACATGTCGGCCACTTACGCGACCCTGCGCCAAGCACTTGAACTGGGCAAGAACGAGACCGAGGCCAATGCCCTGACCCGTCTCTATCAGGCGGCCATGAAGATGCTCGTTGACAAGAAGCTGGAGATGGAGGTGCTGTTCGAACTTTATGACGAGGTGAGCAATGTGATCTCCTTCAACCTTGCCAAAGGCGAAGAGGACAAGAACTTCAAGTTCTATCAGCAGGCGCAGGAGATCGTGGATCAGAACTTCGAGCGCATCGCACAGGAGGATCAATACGTTGCCCTGATGCGTCCGAAAGTAGCATCTGCACCCAACGACAGCCTGCTTCTTGGCAAAGTGGCCAACATGATGGTGAAACGCAGATGGACTGCCAACCCGTTCTACCTTGAAGTATCGGAGAAGCTGTACAAGATCGCCCCATCGGCCATTGCAGCCTACAACCTCTATGAAGGATATGTGAAGGCCGACAAGCTGGGTGAAGCCTCAAAATTCCTTGACGAGGCCACCAAGTTGGAAAAGGATCCGGCCACCAAGGCAGATTACCTGCTGAAACAGGCGCAGATACTCGGTTCCAAGGGTGCATATGCCGCAGCAAGAGTTAAAGCACAGGAGGCCTCAGGTCTGCGCCCATCGTGGGGGGCACCACACCTCTATATCGGAAGTCTGTATTTCAGCCAGTCGAGGGCATGTGGCTCGGACGCCTGCTCTCAGACCTTCGGATACTGGGCTGCCGAGGACATGTTCGTCAGAGCAAAAAGCGTTGACCCGTCCGCTGCTGATGATGCCAACAAGCAGATTGCGAACATCCAGAAGTATTTCCCCACACAGAAGGACTGCTTCTTCCTCGGCATTCAGGAAGGACAGGCGGTGACCGTGGGCGGATGGATCGCAGTGGACACAAAGGCCCGTTTTGCCAACTGAACCGTGGTATAGAACCGTTAGAGAGAAAGCAGGGCGCCCGTGGCTGCCCTGCTTTCTTATCTTCTCATCAATGCTGATGGGCGGCTGCGTGAACGATCCGGACGAAGTAGCCGCCATTGTTGCCGAAGGCCCGGAGCTGCCCATCGAGACAGGTACCGATGTGCGGGTGATCTATTCCGATTCGGCCATAGTAAGAGTGATCCTTGACGCAAAGCACTTTGAACACTATACGGGCGAAGATCCGCGGGTGGAGATGTCGGGCGGGGTTCACATGCGCTTCTATGACGCCAAGGCCACAGTGACTTCTGAACTTCGCGCCCAGCGTGCAGTGAGCTTTGAACGTTCGGGACTGATGGAGGCCCGCGAAAATGTGATCGTGGTGAATGAGCGCAACGAGACCCTGAACACTGAACATCTGGTCTGGAACAAGGAAAAGGAGACCATCACCACCGAGGAATTCGTGAAGATCACCACGGAGGATGAGGTTATCTTCGGCCACGGATTGGAATCCAATCAGGATTTCACCAAGTATCGGATCAAGAATATCAAAGGAACAATCGACATAGAAGATGCTAAGCGTACTGAAAATCCTTGAGATGGCCTGGCTGGCCATCTGCGTGTTCTCTCTGGTAATGGGCGCATATCTGTTCAACACCCAGGGCTGGGAGGCCTCGCAGTGGTTCTTCGGTGGGGCATTCATGGCGGCCATGTTCTATGCTTTCCGCAGGCGGATGAGGCTGCGCATGGAACGTGAGGCTGCCGAACAGAAGGACAGGGAGTGAGCACCACGATCGCCATACTGGTATGCCTTGTGCTGTCCGCATTCTTTTCGGGCATGGAAATAGCATTCATCTCGGCCAACCGTTTCAAGTTGGAGGTGGAGCGCAAAAAGGGAAGCACTTCGGCCAACATCGTCTCGGGCTTTCTCGACCATCCATCGCGGTTCATCAGCACCATGCTGGTGGGCAACAACATCGCCCTTGTGGTCTATGGCATACTGATGGCATCGGTGCTGGAGCCGCTGCTCAGCCCCATCACCAAGAGCGGGATGTTGATCCTGCTGATGCAGACCATCATAGCCACACTGATCGTGCTGGTGACTGCCGAATTCCTCCCCAAGGCGTTCTTCCGCATCAACCCCAACAAGATGCTGATGCTGTTCGCCATTCCGGGAAAAGTGGTCACCACACTGCTCAACCCCATCGTGTGGGTCATAGACCGGTTCTCGAACAAGCTGCTCTCTGCCCTTTTCAAAATGCGGGTCAACGAGGAGAAGATCAGTTTCGGACGTGGCGACCTCGACCAGTATGTCAATGAGTTCAGTGTGAACGGCACCGAGGAGGACCACGTGGAGAACGAGGTGCGCATATTCCGCAATGCGCTGGCCTTCTCTGAACTGAAGGTGCGCGAGTGCATGGTTCCGCGCACAGAGATAGAGGCCATGGACATCAGCAGCGATGTGGAAGAATTGCGCCAACGACTAATAGACACCGGCTATTCCAAGATGCTCATTTATAGGGATGAGATTGACAACATCATCGGCTATGTGCATTCGTTCGAGCTGTTCCAACGACCGAAGAGCATACACAGCATCATTCGCCCCATCAGTCTGGTGCCCGAGAGCACGAAGGCCAAGGACCTGCTGAAACAGTTCGCGCAGCAGCACCGGAGTGTGGCGGTGCTGCTCAACGAGTTCGGGGGCACGGCCGGAATGATCACGCTGGAAGACATCATTGAGGAGATATTCGGAGACTTTGATGACGAGCATGATACCGATGACCTGCTGGAGGAACAGCTGGGCGAGC